>NZ_JACJEE010000001.1:0-314887 GCF_014163915.1 Pseudoalteromonas sp. SR41-8 | reverse complement strand
AATGAACATTTACTATTCTGAGAAGAGTTTTTTAATATCATTAGACACATAAAAACTCATGTAACTGTATTGAACTTGGGTGTCATTTTAATTTTTAAAAGTAGTGGATGTCTTTTAACTTATCTTTTAAATTAAAACTAACCTACGTTGTATCTACAATTTACAATATCACAGCTCCAATTCGAATGGTTTGGGAGCATGAGTTAATATTTCATAGCCTGTTGGTGTAATTAAAATATCTTCTTCAAGGCGCACACCACCAAAATCAGGAATATAAATACCAGGCTCGATGGTGATCACATTGCCAACTTCTAATTGATGTTTACAGTTTATATTTATAAAAGGCTGTTCATGTAAAAATAATCCGAGCCCATGACCAAGCCCTTGTCCTGCATATTTACCAAAGCCTGAGGCGTCTAACATTTGTTGCGATACGTTTTGTAAATCAACACAATTAACACCGGGACTAAGTAAATCAATTGCCGCTTGTTGCGCAGTTACAACAGTATTGTATATTTGGGTTTGTTTTGTAGATGCTTTCCCTAACACATAACTGCGAGTCATGTCTGATCGGTAACCGTTAACAACCGCACCAAAATCCAAAGTAATAAAATCCCCCTCTTTGAGCTGGCGGTCACTTGGGCTGCCATGTGGTAAAGAGGTACGTTCAGCAAACATTAAAATGGTCGCAAATGACATCCCCTCAGAGCCTAATTTTTGCATTCTAAACTCAAGCTCTAGCGCTAAATCTCGCTCACTTACACCAGCTTTAAAAAACGGTAATGTTTGTGCCAATGCATCATCAGCAATGGCGGCGGCAGCTTTGATTTGCGTTACTTCCCATTCAGTTTTGACCATGCGCTGACGTTCAACTAGTCCTTGAATTGGTAATAATGTATGACCACTCAAATCATTCGCTACTTGCTGCCAAAGCGCCACATTAATAAATGCAGCATCAAAACCTAAACGGCTGTTAGCTGGTAAAAACCGATTAATACAATCGCCTAAACTTTCGTTATCACGGTCACGGCTGATCACTTCAAAACCATGGCACTCTGCTTGTGCTCGCTCAAAGTAGCGATAATCGGTAATTAGTACACAGCTTGTTTGCGTCACTATTGCATACGCGGCATTACCACTAAAACCACTTAAATAGCGAATATTCTCATGACCTAATAGTAAAATGGCGGTTAAATTTTCGCTTGTTAATTGTTGTTTTAAAGTCTGTTGGCGCTGAAAAAGCTGACTGTTCATCGAAATATAAATCCTAGTTTTAAGGGATCGCTTGGCTCAATTAGACAATATATGTTTAGCAATTACAAATACACTTACGCAAACTACTTCGGTGAAAAGCTAATGCAGCGCAAGCACTTACAGATGTACCCGTTGAGCGCTCCTATCCTCAACAAAAATATAAATATCTAACACCTTTACTTAGTTGTCGGAATCAATAAATAACATTTGAGTCATGATTATTTTTTTGTATACAGTATATCCTTGCGTTTTTTGGCGCAATAGCGTTGATAAAAATACCGATCCGCTCCTACTCAGTTTCAAGGCTGGTTCACTTTTTAACAAGAATATGACTTATTATTGCAAAGCAGCTTACTAAATATTTTATGCTCATGATTGCCGCCAATTAGTAAAGCATCAGCCATTAAACTTTATGCATCACTACCATCGGTTTCACCTTAATCCAACAGATATCGGCTGAAAATAGCACCCATAATTTACAAATAGCTTTGATTTCTTGAAACTAATAAATAGTAACAAATGTGTAACGAGAAATAGACTAAAAAAGAGTTAATTATTTAGGACTTTATTGATACAAAATAGTTGTTCTATTTATAATCATCATTTTAAGTTTATAGCTGCTAGATTAAAAAACTAAGTCGATAGAATAACTAATAGGGGTTAACATGCAAGATCAAGCCTTCACTATCAAAGTAATGACAGAAAAAGAAGTGGGCATTGCCATTGACTGGGCAGCGAAAGAAGGCTGGAATCCAGGCCTGCACGACGCTCATAATTATTATAAAGCTGACCCCAATGGTTTTTTAATCGGCTACCTTGGTGGTGAAGCGATCGCTACAATTTCGGTTGTAAAATACGATAGCAGTTTTGCATTTTTAGGCTTTTATATTGTTAAACCTGAATATCGTGGCAAAGGTTACGGCATGCAGATTTGGCAAGCCGGTCTTGCCTACCTTAAACACTGCAATATTGGTCTTGATGGGGTGATTGAACAGCAGGATAACTATAAAAAATCAGGATTTAAACTGGCTTACCGTAATATTAGATTCGAAGGTTCTGGTGGTGGTTATGCTCCTGAGAATTTAGAAACTATAGAACTGGCAACCTTGCCCTTTGCAGATATAAAAGAGTATGACAAAACATTATTTCCCGCGGATAGATCTGGCTTTACTCAAAACTGGATAAATCAACCTAACAGTAAAGCATTAGGTATTTTAGAAAATGGTCGGTTAGCTGGGTATGGCGTGATCAGAGCTTGTCGCGAAGGCTTTAAAATAGCTCCACTATACGCAAATACAGCTAAATTAGCAGAGTCTCTTTTTATAGCATTAAAAACATCAACACGTTATGACGAAACGATATACCTTGATATACCCGAAGTTAATCAAGCCGCACTAGCTTTAGCAGAATACCATAACATGAAGCCATCATTTGAAACTGCAAGAATGTACACCAAAGAAAAGCCACATTTACCTCTGGACAAAGTATTCGGTGTAACATCTTTTGAAATAGGCTAAATACTATTTAGCTATGAGTTTATCGCGCAGTGCATTGGTTTAGCCGCCAGCTAATAAAATATACATACGAACATAACATTCTAAATTTTTACTATATATTAAACAACTAACGGGTTTTTGGGCCCTTGCGCGGCTGTAGAGTTTGCCATAAAAGCGGCTATTTAAACCGTCAGTCGCGAGGTGGGTGTCATCTAAACCTGCCTCATCTAAACCGGTCTTATCTGAACCCATGGCAAATTCTAGCCCTGTTAAATAAGTTCAGCATAAATTAAACCTTAGTCGGTTAGACTTTTAATTGAGTGGCTTAGCAGTTCGGCTTTTAGTGATGCGCGCAGGTCGAACATTTCATCAATCTGCGAAACAGACAGTTACGTGGCAGTTACGCCTTTATGAGCTTCAAAAATAACCAATCCTTGAGCTTCACGCACTCGAATGCGAGTACAAAATTGCCTATTATCAAACGGCTTAGTTTTAGGTCATATTCATCGTTATTTGCCGCGAAACCAAACATAAAATCTGTATTTTTATTTTAATACAATAATTTAGAGTAAATAAAAAACTCCGTGAGAGTAGAGCTAATAGCCCAAAGAGTTAAAACCATCCACCACAGATTAATTTACAATCCAATTGTATGAGCCGCTTTTCAACGCAACTCGCTTGCAGTACAGCAGTGGCGCAAGCACAATAGCCAAATACAAATAAAGGAGAGCACCATGACAATATTTGGTATTGGTACCCAAACTAAAGAGCAGGCATTAGCCAGCCTAAGTGATATGACAGGCGATTTGACGGCTATTCAAGCTGATGAACACTTAGCACGTATCGCTAATGCACAAACCTATATGCAAGCGAATGGCATTGATGCGATTTATCTAAACGCAGGCACTAACCTTGCCTATTTTACAGGCATGCGTTGGTATGCAAGCGAGCGACTGGTAGGTGCTATCTTACCTGCCAAGGGCGACTTACAATACATTGCCCCGTATTTTGAAATTGGCTCACTTAATGGTTTTAAAGTAATTGATGGACCAATTCGTGGCTGGCAAGAGCACGAAAATCCCTATGCATTATTTGTAAATATAATCACCGAAATGGGCATTGCAGCCAATGGTACTGTGGGAATTGACGAAAGCGCACAATTCTTTATTTTTGACGGTATAAATAAAGCGCAAACTGGCTTAAACCTAGTCAATGCACAACCTGTGACCGCTCATTGTCGAATGCATAAATCAGCCAACGAGCTGGCACTGATGCAACGCGCTATGGATATGACGTTAGCGGTTCACCAAGCAACTGCAAGTATGTTACACGAAGGAATCAGCACCACCGAAGTTGAAGCGTTTATCAAGCAAGCACACCAAAAAGTAGGTGCTCCAGGTAACTATTTTTGCATCGTATTATTTGGCGTTGCAACCTCGTTCCCACATGGCGTGAAAGACCCGCAAATTCTTAAAAAAGGCGATATGGTACTGATTGATACTGGCTGTAAAGTACATGATTATTTATCAGATATTACCCGCACCTATGTGTTTGGTGAGGCCACAGAGCGCCAACGCCAGTTTTGGGATTACGAAAAAGCCGCGCAAATCGCCGCCTTCAACGCCGCTAAAATCGGTGCTCCTTGTGAGGCCGTTGATGCTGCAGCACGCAGTTATTTAGCTGCACAAGATTTAGGTCCTGAATATCAAACCCCAGGTTGTCCGCATCGCACCGGTCACGGTATTGGTTTAGACATTCACGAATGGCCTTATTTAGTCGGTGGTAACAAAACCCCACTCGCAGCAGGCATGTGTTTTAGTAACGAACCTATGCTAGTTGTACCCGATGAATTTGGCGTTCGCTTAGAGGATCATTTTTACATGACCGACAACGGCCCTAAGTGGTTTACCGAGCCGGCTCACAGCATTGACGACCCATTTGGTTTAGCAGGTTAATTTAACTTAAATTAGCTTATCCCTAAAGCTGCACGGTAAGCCCCCTGCCATGTAGCTTTATAAAAACTAACAATAGCCCCCCTTGAATTTACTCACCCTCGCCTGCATATCCCTGTTACATTTTGTAAAAAATAGGCTCACTGATGAAAAAGCTTAAAATCGACATAGTTTCAGACGTTATGTGCCCATGGTGCATTATTGGTTATAAAAACCTTGAAACAGCCCTTGCGCAATTAAGTGACGAATTTACAGCTGAGATCAGCTGGAAGCCATTCGAACTAAATCCAGACATGCCTGTTGTTGGCCAAGATTTAAATGAGCATTTAGCACTAAAATACGGCCTCACTGAAGAACAAGGTGACGAAAACCGTAAACGTATTTTAGAGATGGGCGAGCAAGCAGGCTTTGACTTTAATTTTGACGGAAAACGGATCATGATTAATAGTTTTGATTTACATCGTTTACTGACATGGGCTGCCACTGAAGGCAAGCAAACTGAATTAAAACTGGCATTTTTTAAAGCGCACTTTACTGATTTAGTTTATTTAAATGAGCAAGATACGCTGCTTGATGTAGTGCAAAGCGTTGGCCTTGATAGAGCCCGCGCAAAAGAAATTTTAGACTCTGGTGAGTATTTCCAAGAGGTTCGTAGCGAGCAAAGTGCGCTACAACAGATGGGCATTACCTCAGTGCCAACTTTTATCATTAACGAGCAATACGCCCTCACTGGCGGCCAACCAAGTGACGCATTTGTGCAAGCCTTTAAACAAATCGCCGAGCAAGAAGCACAGCAGTAAAATAAAAAGCCATGTAACAACTATTGGGGGTCACTTCAACTAAGTTACGTGGCTTTTTACCTTATGTGCCAATCTTAGGGTGCTGTTGAATCAGTTAGTTCTAAATCAAATACGGCACTGACTGATGCCGAAAAAACAATATTTTCCTGCAAGTACTTACCAGGGCTTGTAAATTGCTGAGTCCGATTACCGCTCACTACAATTCGATCAATAGCTTGATTTTCGCCATACCGATTAAAACTATTATTGGCAGCCGAGTTGATACTATAAATACTCCCAAGCTTAGTACCAAATGCCTTGGCTAATGAGCTGGCTTTCTCTTTTGCATCATTCACAGCCATCGCATTGACTTGTGCTTTTAAAGCCTTCGCTGCTGATGATTTTAGCTCTATACTTTTAATTGCATCAATTTTTACGCTCAGTGCAAAATCCAGGAGTGCATTCAAGCGCTTAATATCCGTTAATGTTACTTTAATACTGCGGTTAGCTGTATAGCCTTCCAATTGCTGTTTATCGCTCTCGGTATACGAATAGCTCGGCTGCGTGTTAATGCTTGAAGCAGAAACATTTTTCTCATCAATATTAAACTTAGAGAGGCCAGCTAAAAAACTATTGATCCGATTATCAACATCCTTTTTCGCATCTAAACTAGAGACTTGTAAACTTTCCACCTCGAGGTTAATCACAGCAATATCAGGCTTTACTTTTAACTGCGCCTCCCCGGTGACTACAATATGTTGGTTATCTGGCAAAGCCGTATTTGCATTGACAAATGAGGCAAAAGCTAAGAACGCAAAAAGACTAACGTAATTCATAATTTCCCTTTCAAAAAAACCAGTAAATACGTAAGAGCATGGCAACCTTACAGCGTTTCTTTATCAATTACTTTAATATTGTAAAACTCACTATCGCTTGGCTCTTCGAAATATTGAGTAACGTGATTAAACACAGCTTCAGTGTCAAATGCAGCTCTATTTGGTTGTTCAATGCATCGCCGGGCAATTTGCTGAAGGCATGACTCATTCGATACTTTTAAGTAAGTAAACTCAATATTAGCTTGTATTTCAGTAGCTAAAATTTTTAACCATGCTCGCTGTTTTTTTGTATTAGCAGAGAAGTCCATAACCACAGTCGCGCCAGCTTGCAGAATATTTTGAACATGAATTTTGAGTAAAGACCTCAATAAACCAGAGTAGTTAATATAATCTTCAAACGACTTGATTTGGTCAGGGTAAAGTGTAGCCAACCAGTCATCTTCACTGATAAGCACGGCATTTCGTTCAAGAGCTATTTTTTTAGCTTCGGTTGATTTACCTGCCCCCATTTTGCCACAGAATTACAGTAAAGATCCCGCTACCACCATGAACCGTTCTCCTTGTTGTATTTTGATTTCTAAGCAAATAACTTAAAACAAGCTGTAAAGATATAGCACTGTATTAAGTATCACATGAGCCTTAAAAGTTAAGCTAATTTTAAGATGGGTGTCTGCGTAAATATTGTGTTATTACACAACCCAATTTAAAGACACCCACTTTAAACTAATGACTGTTTTTCTTGAACCTAGCTAACTATAAGCATGGCTCTTCCCTGTTACATTCCTTTACAGACTTGCGTGCCTATTTTTATTGTGATTTTACAAGTCGTGGTATTCTTCACAAAAAGTAGCGTCTATATTTTCGCTGCACTAATTATAAAAATGGAGAACGTATGAGTAATTCTTTTAAAGTGCCGCATACTTTAATTTTACTGCTGGGTATGATGGTCACTGCGTTAGTTGCTACGTGGCTAGTACCGCAGGGATTTTTTGATACTACATTATCTGATTCTGGCCGAGAAATGGTGATCGCCGGCACCTATCAAACTGTTGCAGAACGTCATTATTTGACCCCATGGGATTTACTAACCGCTATTCCGCGTGCTTTTGCCGCTGCGCAAGATGTGATCTTTTTTGTATTGATTGTTGGCGGCGTACTTGCCATTGCCCGTGCTACCGGCACGGTTGATGCGTTGATTGGTCGTTTACTTGAACGCCATGGTAAACAACCACAACGACTTATTTTTATGGTGGTATTTTGCTTTGCCTTAGCGTCGAGCAGTATTGGTACTGCGGGAGAATACATTCCGTTTGTGCTGATTTTAGTCGCTTTATGTAAAGCCATGCGCCTTGATGCAATGACTGCGGTCGGTATGATTGTGGCAGGTTACGGGATTGGTTATGGGGTATCGGCGTTTAACCCGTTTACGGTGTTAATTGCTCAGCAAATTGCTGAAATTCCAGTTTATTCTGGCTTATGGTTACGTTTGGCGATATTCGTGCCGTTTGTATTAATTGGCTTTCACCATGTCTGGCAATACACTAAAAAAGTCGCAAACGATCCAAGTAAATCCATGATGCTTGATGTACCTTGCCCTTTAAGCGATAAAGCAACACCACAGTATCCTGTACTTGCGCTGCGCCATAAACTAATTTTAGGCAGTTTTATCATCACTCTTGCTGTCGCTGTGTGGGGTATTGCCACTAAAGGTTGGTACTTATACGAGCTAGGCGGTGTATTTATTGCCTGGGGTGCGATTGTTGCTGTACTGGGGCGCTTATCAGCAGATGAAACTGCCAACCGTTTTATTGAAGGGGTCTCAGATCTCGTGACTACCGCTATTTTAATTGGTGTGGCCCGTGGTATTGCCTTGATACTGGAAGATGGGCAAATTTTGCATAGTTTAGTGCATGGTATGTCGCTACCTCTTTCGTATGTGAGCGCCGAGCTCTCAGCCATTGGAATGTTAGTCATTCAAACAATACTCAATACCTTTATTCCATCAGGCTCTGGCCAAGCGTATGTAACTATGCCGCTGATGGCCCCGCTGGGCGATTTAGTCGGCGTGCCACGCCAAGTGGCTGTACTTGCATATCAATTTGGCGATGGCTTTTCAAATATGATCATCCCAACTAATGCAGTCTTAATGGGAATTTTAGGGATGGCGGGCGTACCTTACGGCCATTGGTTCCGCTTTTGCTTGCCGTTGTTACTTAAGTTAATGTTAGCCGCATCAATTGTATTAGTGCTTGCAGTAATGTTTGGTTACGGCTTAGATGTACAACCAAGTGCCGTTGGCAGCTAAAGTTACTGGATGCTTAAACGTAAAAACCACCTTTGTAGGTGGTTTTTACGTTTAAATCAAAGTCACTCGTTTTTCTAGCTAACTTTACTCTCGCTAACTTTATTTACTCTTACGTTCTATACAGCACTTTGATAACATGCCAGCCAAATTTGGTTTTAACTAAATGTGGCTCTAAGATCTCAGCACTAAAAGCGACTTTATCAAACTGTGGAACCATTTGGCCGCGTTTAAACTCACCTAAATCACCGCCTTTTTTACCTGACGGGCAGGTTGAATGCTTTTTAGCGAGCACTTGAAACTTAGCGCCTTTCTTTAATTGCTTGATGATATCTTCAGCAAGTTCTTTATGCTTAACCAAAATATGTAATGCGTGTGCAGTGCTGGCCATTATTTGTCTCTACTAAATTTAACTGCGGCGATTTTAACACAACATTTAATGCCTTATAAGTAATGCTGATCATAGTCACTGTTTGGTATACGACAGTAATCGTACTTGCCAAATAAGCGATATCGATTAAACGCAATGCGATCGTACGCCCAGTTACGTAGGCATTTGGGAATTATTCGCAATATTTTAGCTATCTGCCAAGGCCAACCAAGCTGCGTAACAATATTAATAAATGCATCACTTTGCGTAATACATTGATTATTTTCAACATAAATCATAGTTTTATAATTATCTGTTGCATAGTTAAAGTAACTTAGTATCGCTTGGCCTTTTAAAGACTGCACACTGCATAGTTTAAAATGCAACTGCTTGTCGTGTTTAATAATAAAATTGCACCACGCGCTGCATAGCTTACACTGCCCGTCGAATAAAATGATTTTATTGTGTTGTATTAATTGTTGCGCATTCAATGTTGGCATAAACCGCTCTTATCTTGAATAAGTAAAATGATCTAAACAGGCGCAAGTAGATGCCATAAAGATTACGTTATGGCATGAAATTATTTACTTGACGCTGCAAGAGACCAACGCCAAATCCGACGAATACTCCACCACTGACCTTATTAAGGATCGTCCCCCTTTTTTGCGAGGATAGCTTTGATTTTGCATAAGTAGCACAGAATGCATAGATAGTATTTATTACTATTACTAAACAGCTAAAAGTCACAGCAAGCAGAATAGTTAACTCTTCTTTAGATTATAGCTGTGAAACACAAACCATATCCGAGTTGCTATTTTACTACAATTACCTAGTAAATTTTGCCTTGGTATTGTCAACGCATTTAAAAAGTGTGGCAAGTTTAATTAAAGAAAGCATGCGTATTTTATCACTTCATAAATGTACTTGTCTTTTCATCATAATCCTTTTTATCAGCCAAAGACGACTTGCTAGCCTAGGCATGTAATTATTGTTTCCTAGTGCAAAAAATAAATTTGAATTAGTAGCAAGTAACCTGTCGATAGACTCTGTGCTGCTGTAAATTCAATTGAAGCAAAGAAAAATGTATTTTTTTGTTACTTTCGCTCATAAACCAACCGATCCTGCGGTTAAGGTTTATATCGACAAATCATTACAACCGCCCTAATACAAACAAATGCTTTATAAACAAAGATAAAATGGGCATTCAAAGGCTAATTTAGGTATATTGCTTTTAGTCATTTTTATGGATATGATAATGGCTATCATTTACAATTACCTTTCGGATCCTCTATTATGAAAGCAGTATTTAAATCAGCTACCACCTTAGGTGTGAGCCTTCTTTTAGTATCAGCATTTGTTGCGCAACCTGCATTTGCTAATGGCCCTATTGGCGAACATGTAAATCACTTACAAGCAAATATCAAAGATTACTCAGAAGAAGTTGAATGGATGATCGGCAAAGTCGATACCATGGTAAGCGACTATGAAAGCAAAGGCGTAAAAGCAGTAAAAAGCGATGACCTAATCGAGTATTGGGAATCAGTGAAGTTTCACAGCGCGATTGAAACAAATTTTGTGCCGGTATATGCGTCAATCTGGCAAGGTATTTATGGCGTAAAAATGGCCATTGATAATAACAAGCCGGCGACTGAAGCTCGTAAAGAACAACAAGCGATGAATGCTGCCTTGTGGCAAGGTCTTGGCGCAGTTAAACTAGCGGCGCAATTTCAACAAAAAGGTTTGCTTGCAAACGTTAAAGCAACTGCAACCACAAGCATGACTCAAAGTGCTACAATTGATGAAATTAAACATAAACTTGATCGTGTCATTGCCAAATATGCAGAGCGCTTAAGTGATGAAGCAACCAGCATTGTGCACGATACTTATCTTCACCTATTTGAAGGTGTTGAAGGCACACTTATCGAACAAGATGCCAAACTTGTTGAAATATTAGAAAAAGATTTTAACGTGACACTGCCAAAAGCAATTTCAGATAACAAAAGTGTTGATGAAGTACGCGATGTGGTAAGTAGCATGCACACTAAATTAGACCGCGCCAAGGTATTACTCGAAAAAGCCGAAAAAGCACGTAAGGATGTATTTTAAGTGAAGCGTAGGACCTTTATACAAGGCCTAGCTGCGTTTGGGGCAATCGGTGCATTACCATTGCCTCTTTCTCGCGCACTAGCTGCCAACATAGCAAACCCAGTTTCTGTTGATGACTTACCTAAACTTGAAGGTGAGCTGACCTTATACCTAGGTCGTGGTGAAGGTGGTTTGTATGAAAATGTGCTACAAGCAATTCAAGACAGAAACCCCAACTTTAAACTAGGCATTCGTCGTGGTCCTACAGCAGCTTTAGCCAATACCATTGTTGCTGAAGCAAAAGCAGGGGTGCGTAGAGCCGATATATTTTGGGCTGTTGATTCTGGCGCTATTGGCTTGGTTTCAGATGCCGGCCTTGCACAACCAATTCCGAGTGATCTATCAGCGCAGTTGCAACCACAGTTTCGCTATAAAGATTGGGCCCCTGTCACCGGTCGTGTGCGCACCATACCCTATAACACCTCGCGTTTGACCAAAGAGCAAATTCCAACCAGTATTATGGACATTGCTGATAGTGACTTAAGCATTGGCTGGGCACCTGCGTATGCATCGTTTCAATCATTTGTAACGGCAATGCGTATTCTCGAAGGTGACGATAAAACAGCGAAATGGCTGAAAAAGATTAAGAAGCGTGCTAAAACCTATGCCGGTGAGTTGGGTGTAGTAATGGCCGTTGAACGTGGTGAAGTGGATATTGGTTTTGCTAATCACTATTACACCTTACGTTTAAAATCAGGCAAACCAGATGCCAAACTTGATTTAGCATTTACCCAACAAGATGCTGGCTGTTTAGTCAATGCATCAGGTATTTTGGCATTGAACGACGACCCTCTTGCCACTCACTTTATGCGCTATTTATTAAGCATCGAAGTGCAAGGTTACTTGGCTCGTGAAGCCTATGAAATTCCGCTGGTAAATGGTGTCCCTCTACCTGAAGGGTTACCATCTTTAGCCAATATTTCACCACCCAAAGTGGACTTAACACAGTTAGCTGATCTTCGGCCAACCATAGCTTTGATGCGAAATAGCGGCGTACTGTAATGCGACTACCAGCTTCTTACCCAATGGCGCTGCTTGCAGCGCTTATTGTTTTATCTCCTATCTTTATTTTAATAACGCTGGCCACTGATGCCAGCTCTTTGTTTGATAATCATAATTTAAGTATTCTCGGCAATACTTTGTCCTTGATGGTATTAACGGTCATTGGTTCTATTTTAATCGGGGTACCGTTAGCATTTATCAGCGCTTATGTGCGTTTACCGTTTAAAAAACTATGGCTGGTGTTTTTTGCCGCGCCTCTAGCCATTCCCAGTTACATAGGTGCATTTACGCTTTATGCGGCTTTTGGCTCCGGCGGAGAGATACATAATCTACTTGGTATTGAACTGCCATCGATGGATGGACTCAGCGGCGCAGCTATTGTCATGACTCTTTACACATTTCCATTTGTAATGATGACTACCCGCTCATCTTTACTTAGTCTTGATGCAAGCATGGTTAATGCGGCCCGCACCTTAGGTATGTCGATGACCGAAAGTGTATTTAAAGTCATTTTACCCCGTGTAGTAAATGGCATTGCCGCAGGTTCGTTATTGGTCGCACTGTATACTTTGTCTGACTTTGGCACACCTGCAATGATGCGCCTTGATACCTTTACCCGGGTTATTTATGTCGAGTACAATGCTTTTGAGTTAAGTCGTGCGGCAATGTTATCGTTACAGTTGTTGGTAATTGTGGGCTTTTTACTGTTGATTGAGTCACAAATTAAAACGGCTAGCGAACGCCATGGCCGGCCATTAATTTTGTTTCCTAGTAAGTGGCAACTAGCGGCTATGTTTACCACTTTTGCGCCTATTTTATTATTAGCCATTGGCTTACCTCTGGCGATATTTTCGCTGTGGTTAGCACGTGATGGCTTTAGCTCATTTGATTTTAGCATCGCGTGGAATTCAGCGTATGCCTCAGCCATTGCTGCAGTGGTTGCGGTGATTGTAGCTATCCCTGTTGCCCATGCTGCACTTAGCGGTAAAGCGGGTCGTATCATGGAGCGTGTTACTTACTTTGGTTTTGGTATTCCAGGTATTGTAATGGGCACCGCGCTAGTTTACGGTGGTTTGCAATTGCCGTTTTTATATCAAACATTAGGGCTGTTGATCATTGCCTATATGCTGCGTTTTTTACCCTTAGCGGTAGGCTCTGTGCGCACTAGCACTGAGCACCTTGATCCAAGTTTAGTTAAATCTGCGCGGGTCTTAGGCGCCAGTCCGCGCGAAGCATTTACCCGCATAACTTTACCACTCACAATGCGTGGGATCATAGCCGGTGCCGCTTTAGTATTTTTAGAATCCATGCGTGAATTAGAAGCAACCTTATTACTTGGCCCAACTGGTTTTGAAACACTATCGACTTATTTATGGCGTGTTTATGAGGCGGGCTATTTTGGTCGTGCTGCTATTCCTGGGTTATTGTTAGTACTGATTTCTGCGTGCGGTTTAGCTATTATGATGTCTGGCGAAAAACGTAACCAACTCGAACATTGAGGATTTAAATACAAATGCTATCTGTAAGCCAGTTGTCTATAGATTATGGCAGTAACCGTGTAGTAAGCGACCTAAATTTGTTGCTTGGTGAAAGTGAAATTCTCATGCTAGTAGGCCCTACGGGCTGTGGTAAAAGCACAATTTTACAAGCGCTCGCCGGACTAATCCCTATTAGCGAAGGTGAAATTAACTTAGGTAAATGGCAGGCTACCCCCAAATTGACTGTGCCGCCTGAAAAACGCAGCGTAGGTATGGTATTTCAAGACTTTGCGTTATTCCCTCATTTAACCGTTGAGCAAAACATTGGCTTTCGTTTAAAAGATACCGCCGTTGCTGATCATTGGATAGCCCTTCTGGGTCTTGATGATTTTCGTCATAAAAAGCCAGCCACCCTTTCAGGCGGTCAAAAACAACGAGTTGCACTAGCACGTACCCTTGCCCACCAACCTGACTTTGTGTTACTTGATGAGCCGCTTTCAAACCTTGATGCGGCACTAAAAGATATGCTGCGCTGGGATATCCGAAATGCCCTGAAAAAAGCTGGCGTGCCTGCAATTTGGGTGACTCATGATCAAGAAGAAGCTTTATCAATAGGCGATCGTGTGGGTGTGCTCAAGGCCGGAAAAATCCAGCAACTTGATACTCCTGAGCGTTGTTTTAGTGTGCCCAACAATCGCTTTGTTGCACGTTTTTTAGGTGAAGCAAGTTTCATTAACGGTTTTTTTGAGAATAATCAAGCAACTACAGCCATCGGCAATGTGCCCGCTCTAGGCGTAGATTGCCAACAAGGTGAGGTGGATGTCCTACTTCGCCCCGACGATGTAATGCTAGTACAAGGTGAGATCGGCAACAACGGTGTGGTCGTATGGGTACGCTTTGAAGGAGGGAGTCGTTTATGTGCAGTAGAGCTTGCCTGTAAAACAGTGGTTACTAGCCGCGTAAGCCACGAAGTCGTGGTATACCCTGGCGATAGCGTGCACGTATCGTTAAGTACTTCGCATCCACTCGCGGTGTATAAACGAGCAATCTAAACTCACTTTAACGCTTAAGTTACAACACTAAAAAAGCCCATCTAGATGGGCTTTGCTGTAGGTGCTTTACTTTTTTAATATGATAATTTTAACGACACCCTTGGCTATTAAAATCAACCACTAGACTTGCACCAGTACTATTGCCCGACACCTTTAAATAACCCCAATATTGGCTTTGATCACTAATATAAATACATTCGCTATTGCCGCTATTACTGGACTGAGCCTGTTCATTACTGCCATTTGGCCAGCTGCTGTTTGAATAACTTAGGCTGATGTCGCCACTGCCATTAGCGGTGGTTATCGCCACACCACTTTGACTTTGAACGTCAGCAATACTAAACCACATAGGATCGCTGTTACCCAAACAAATCACTTCACCGTCATTTAAACGGCCATTGCTACGACTACCTTGGGTAGCACATGCATCAGGTACATTACTGCTTGCTCCTGTGTATGAAGCGGTTAATTGCACATTATCAAACATGTTATAGCCACGAACCATTACTTGATAAACACCTGCTTGCGCAGGATTTATTACACATTGTTCACTATTACCACCGACATAAGGACGACAATCATAACTATCCATTGTTGGTGTAGCAGCATAACTCACATATAAATCAGCATCGCCCGTGCCACCACTTAAGCTAAACACTAAGTCGCTGGCACCTTGCGGTACATCAAAGCTAAAATACAACAGCTCATCTTGCTCGCCAGCAATAGTCATTGGTTGAGCGTTTATCAACTCGCCGTTACCAACGCTGCTATCCTCTTCAATACTAGCCAATGTTGATGCGGTTTGGCTGGCGCCTTGGTTATCAACAACCGTTAACGATACGCTATATTGTCCTGATGTTGTATAAGTATGCACCGGGTTTGCTTGATTAGAACTACTGCCATCACCAAAGCTCCACTGATAACTAACAATTGAGCCGTCACTGTCAATACTGCCATTGCTCGTAAAATTGATCTCATTGTTTTGCACACCGGCATAAGGTCCATTGATGTATGCGATTGGTGGCGTATTAGTGGTTGTACCTGCAACTAAGTCATCACACCATTGTACAAACTCGTTTTCATAATTATTTGCCCACTGCACAGTTTTCGCTTTATAAGCACTCCAATTACCAATGCGTGTATCTGCAAGCATGGCATTAATTTCACTGTAATGGCGTTCGAACATAAAGCGCACAGCTAAGTAACCCCAGCGATAAATACGGTCTTGATCAAAACCGTCATAGTTAGTGGCAAATACTTGCGCTAAGGTATAACGCGAACCATCACTGATGGTATTTTTAGCGGCGTCATTGTTATCAAGATTAGCAACATATTCTGCAACGCCTTCTGACCACCACACGATATCTTCAGTTGGTGAATTAAAGTTTCCATATAAGTCAAAACGACCATCTAAGTAATGCACATATTCGTGCTCTAGATTCCACACGTAATGCTCAGCATTGGCGTAGCTCGCCTCATAGGCAATAAAATTTGCTTGATTACCCACAACTGCGGGGTCACCTTCTAAATACATGCCGCCATTATTGGTGTTAATGCCAAAAATCGCACCTGCGTATTTACTATAATCATCGCTGCTATCAAATATATTTACTTGTAAAAAACTATTGTTATCATCGGCAACTGGGGTGTTATTGGTGGCAAGTTTAGTGTGAAATAAACCTTCTTCTGCGCCCATTGCAGCACATGCAGCTGTATGTTGTGCTGCAGTCATATTTTGTGAGCGAATTTTAATAGTGCTACTACAGCTATAATTTTGCGAAAGCGCTTGCTGAGTAAGTTCATCAACAAAGCCACAAATACCATAGTCATTACAATCAGCGTAATAACTGACAGAATCTGCCGCCGCAAGCCATACTGCATCACCATAGCCAAAGCTGTTATAAGTACTAAAAACCGCTTTTAAGCCAGTATCAACAGTAGCTTGAATAGCAGTGTCGGAATACTGCTTAAGGCGCGCAAGCTCACTGGCTGCATTAACAATTAAATATTGTGCGTCAGAGTCAATCATCCACTGCTTTTGGGTAAATGCATTCAGCTTAGTAACTAAATCAGTATCGCTAGCTACAGCTGTAACAAATGCATCATTCCACTGGCCGCGATAAAGCAAAGTAAAAATACCATTCACCGCACTGCGTATATTCCATTTTGCAGCATAGCTTTCGTTAAAACGCGTTAGCCACTGTTTCACCACATACAAGTAACGATGTTGCTGTTCAGCGCTGTCCATCGTAATGATCACTTCAGAAAGCGTTTTACCATGGCCGTCATTATCGTCATAAAAATGGCTGTTGTTTACAAAAGCATCTATCGCATCAATTACGGCAGGCGTAACCCAAGAGCTAAAGCTCACGTTGTCGTTGTAAAATTCCGCATAAAAACCAGCTCGTAAATATAGGAACAATGCCTCGAGTTCAATGTCACCACCGCCAGCATAAGTCTGTGAGAGTGACTTTGCATGATTAGCAACCGCATACATATTATCAGAACTAAATACTAGGCTCTGAGTTGATGCTGATGCACTAAATAGTTCATTAACACAGCCACTACCTTGATTTTTAAGCTCAGTAATAATGCTCGTTGAACTAGCATTAGCCAGTGCATTTAAATCGCAGCTGACTGTTGCAGCTTGGCTACGCATCATTAACATACTAAATTTTTGGGGTTGTGATTGCAGCTGTGCTATTGGTGCTTTTTCATTATGGCCGTGTTCAACGCCATGATGATGCACACGTTCAACAATCGCAGCTTGTGGCTTGAATACGCGCTGATGGGTCGTATTAGCAAGCGCCATAGAGCTTGCTCCTAATAACGGTAACGCCAAAATCAATCTATTCATTTTCATAATTTACCTTTGATAAATTTTATTATTTCAATCCAGAACGGGTTATCGAGGACGCAATTTGCAACATATAATCGCCATTACATACAATATACTTGCCTAAAACTAAAAAAATTTTAATTCATTAGTTGTAGCAAAATAGAAAACAACAGTACTTTATCATCAAAAAGGGTACATATGTAAAGATATAAATGATAAGGCGACTTTGTGAAAAATCACCCAAACAGTAACGTGTGAGTTAGTAAGCTAGCAGATATAAAAAAGCCAGTACTTTATTATTAATAACAACCACTTTCTAGTTCATTCTTGTTCCTAATACCTAATTACGTAACTTGCTATACACGCTACAATATAATTAACACTTTGATTTAGCGTGAAATATGGTAATTTATTAGTGAATCGCGTTCACTATCATGAGAAGTCGTATGACCCAAAAAAAACATTGGACATTAAAAAGCATCGCCAAAGAATTAGGCGTTTCTAACGCCACCGTTTCAAATGCATTTAATCGTCCAGATCAACTATCAAAAAGTCGTCGCGAGTCTATTTTATTGGCGTGTAAAGAGCTTGGCTATTTTGGACCCAATAAAGCAGCGCAATCATTACGCCGTGGTAAATTTAATATTGTTGCGCTGGTATTACCTGACAGTATTGAGTATATGGTGTCGGATCCTGTGGCCAGTAGTTTTATGCGTGGTGTGGCTTCTATCCTTGAAAAAAACAATATTAACTTATTATTATTTTCGGGAAATAGTCAAAACCTTAACAGCGTATTAGATTTTGTTGATGGCTTTATTTGTTATGGTCGTCCGCGCAATCAATCACTTGTAGATCAATTAAAAATTGTACCCAAACATGTGGTTACCGTTGATTTTGATATTGATCGTAATGCCTCAGTAAACATAGATAACGAACAAGCTAGTTATGAAGTGGCTAAACACGTATTAAAAAGCAGTGCTGATCAGGTCGCTATATTGGGACTGCGGTTATTAGATGAAAATGTATTGTGTCGTGTATATGAGCATCATGAATGCGAAGCCGGTCAATCAATTGCACATCAAAGATTACGAGGTTATCAAAAAGCATTAAGCGAAGTTAACATTACCTTAGGTGACGATAGAACTTGGAATATTCCAGAAAGTAGCGAACGTTATGCAAGCATCGCAGCAAAAGAAGCGCTCAACTGCATACCTAGACCCAATGTATTACTTTGTATGAGTGATCTTATTGCCCTCGCGGCAATTCGCGAAGCAGTTAAAATAGGTATAAAAATACCCCAAGAATTGCGAATTGTTGGATTTGATGGCATTGATGAAGCGCAGCGCTCTATGCCAACATTAACAACTATTCATCAAAATAGTGAAGAAAAAGGAGCGTTAGCAGCTAATTTATTTATTAGCAAAGAAGAGCAAAAAGCACTTATCAACTACCAATTACAGTTAGGTCATAGTGGCTGATAAGTGACTGATTGTAAGGTTTAACTTAGTTTAACAAATCATTTAGTGAGGTGAGTATTTGCTCATTCCCAGTGCGTTCAATTATTAACGCTTCGCGACGTGCAAAATTAACTTTTAGGACAATTTCACTGTCGTTTAATAGCCACTTTAAAGCACAACTATTGTCATCACCTTCAACACTAAACTCACCTGCAAAGGCACTGTGAGTATTACGTATCTCAATTAATTTTAGTAATCCCTGTACAACAGGCTTTGCAAGAGACTGCGCAATGATATCAGCATCTAAATATGGACGATTAATATCACGACCTACATTGGATTTTGCTAGTAACGCCATATCATTTTCAGCTGCGAATAAGCCACCGTAGTAAACTTGTGGTACACCGGGTGCAAAAAATTGAATCGCGCGCGCAACTAAGTAGTCAAAATCATTTGCGCCTAACGCATTGTAATAGGTGCAATTTACTTGGTACAAGTCGACATTACTGGCAGCAGCCCCGGTTGCTTGGCGGCTTTGGTTATTGCTATTTGCATGAATAGTTTCAACTAGATTATCAATTTGCGCTGCATTTAATAATCCTGGCTTATCACCCATTGGACCCGCATCTATAATGCCAATGCCATCGTGGGTATCGAGTACCGTTAGGCAGTTACGTGGTGAAATATTTAACCACTTTACAAGTGCATCACTATTATTGGTAAATAAGCTGTGCAAAATCAATGGTGGTAATGCGAAGTCATAAACCATATTGACCCGCTTTGCGACGTCAACTTGAGTTTGATAATGGCTGTGAATTTCAGCAATTGTTTCCATACCCAATGCATTAGCTTGCGCCGATAACTTATCTAAATAATCAAACGTTTCATCTAGCATAAAGCAGTTTGTGCCAGCTTGCTTAATCGCGTAACCCGCCGCATCTAAACGAATAATATTAACGTTATTAGCAGAGAACTTTGTTAATACATTATTTAAATACGCAACGCCCGCAGCAACTTTAACATTAATGTCGATTTGATTATCGGTAAACGTGGTCCAAAAATCATACGTTTGACCATCGCCACATGGCATTGGAGTAAAACAACTGCCAGGGCGCGGGCGATAAATCGCTTTTTGCTCGGCGTCACTCATACCATTTGGAAAGACATCTTCTTTAGTTAAAAATAAATCCCAAAACGGTGATGCTTTACCTTTTGCTAGTACATCCTGAAACTGAAAGGATTGCGCCGATACGTGGTTCACAATCAAATCGGCCATCAGATCATAGTCTGCTCCTAACACTTGAATGTCTTGCCAAGTACCGATCCGTTCATCCACGGCACTATGATCAATAGGGTCAAAGCCTGCATCACTACCATCAATTGGATTGTAGAATGGCAATAGGTGGACACCTCCGAACACGCCGTGTAATGGACCATTTAAAAGTGCGGTCAATGCGTTGATATCTTGGCCAGTGATTCGATCAGCATATGTGATCAATTGAACTTTATTCTTCATCATTGTGTGATTACCATGTTGAAACTTAATCGATTAAGATATATCTTTAACTAGCAAGTAAGAATTTACAAGTAATTTTTAATAATTTTACATACAAAAATCGTGGCTCACGTAATACTACAATAAGTAACTAACTGACTTACTAAGTGTTAACTGAGCATTTAACGAGGAAAAAGTACATGACAAAATCACACACACACGTAAGCAGCGATCCGTTGCAACAAATACGCTGGCTTACATATATGATGTTTTTTATGTTTGCCATGACTTCTGATGCGGTGGGCATGATCATACCTGAACTTATTAAAGAGTTTGGTTTAAGCATGACCCAAGCAAGCGCGTTCCATTATGCACCTATGGCGCTAATTGCTTTTAGTGGATTGTTTTTAGGTTTTTTAGCAGACAGTTTAGGGCGTAAAACAACCATCATGCTAGGCCTTTTAATATTTTCGGCGAGCTGTTTCTTGTTTGCGTTTAGCACCAGCTTTACCTTCTTTTTATTGCTACTTTGCTGCATAGGCTTAGCCATTGGTTTATTTAAAACGGGTGCGCTTGCGTTACTTGGTGATATTTCACATAGTAACGAAGATCACACTAAAACGATGAATAAGGTAGAAGGCTTTTTTGGCATAGGCGCCATTGTAGGGCCAGCTCTAGTAGGCGTCTTACTGGTGCAAAATGTAAGCTGGACTTACCTGTACATTATTGCAGGTGTAATGTGTTTAATTCTCGCTTTACTAGCGTGGCGTGCAGACTACCCAGCCGTTGTAAAAACCACAGCAAAGCCCACCTCGCTTGCCACCACCATGAAAATGATCAAAAATCCGTATGCGCTAGGTTTTTCTCTGGCAATTGCCCTTTACGTGGCCACGGAGGTTGCTATTTATGTATGGATGCCTACGCTGTTAAAAGATTACACTGGCTCTTGGCCACTACTTGCAACCTATGCATTGACAATATTTTTTGTACTGCGTGCCGCAGGGCGATTTATTGCCGTATGGTTACTAAACCGCTATAGCTGGCAAGGTGTTATGGCCTATTTAAGCTTAGGCATTGCGCTGTGTTATGTCGGTACATTATTCGGTGGCGTTGATTGGGCTGTGGGTTTATTGCCGCTTTCGGGGTTATTTATGTCGATGGTTTATCCGACTTTAAACTCTAAAGGTATATCCTGCTTTGCAGTGCAACAGCACGGTGCTGTGGCGGGCGTGATATTATTTTTTACCGCACTTTCGGCGGCTTTAGCACCCTTGTTCATGGGTATGATCAGCGATTACTTTGGCCATGTGCGTTACGGTTTTTATTTAGCTACGGGCTTTGCTGTCATTTTATTTTTAGCTATGCTGTTTAATTATTTTAAAGATCCATCAGCAACGGCTTTACAGCAAGATAACCCTGTAACTGAGTAAACCTATATTCTAAGACAATAAAAAATACTTTATAAATCAATGAATGAATAAAAAAAGAGCAAATTAAGCACAAAATAATTTGCTTCTTGTAAAATATTTGTTATTTTTACTTAATCGATTAAGTAAAAATACAAATCCAATTGGGTTCAACATAACGAGGCGTAACCATGACAACACACAACACACCTTTATATTTAATCAGTGCATTAGCACTTGCAGTAAGCCAAGGCGTACATGCGCAACAAGAAGATCAAAATTCTCAAGTACAAGCTAACAAAGGTCTTGAAACAATCGTTGTAACTGGTGTACCACGTCGTACAACGATTATGGCATCAAGCGTATCAGTCAGTAGCTTGTCGCTTGAACAGGTTGAAGTGTCTACACCTCGCTCAACCGCTGAGGCGTTTAGAATCATTCCGGGTATTCGCGCAGAATCGACCGGTGGTGAAGGTAACGCAAACATTGCTGTGCGTGGTTTACCTGTGGCATCTGGCGGTGCGAAATTTTTACAATTACAAGAAGACGGTTTACCTGTACTGCAATACGGTGATATCGCTTTTGGTAACGCTGATATTTTTATGCGCTTAGATAATACCGTACAAACAATCGAATCAATTCGTGGCGGCTCAGCATCGACGGCTGCAAGTAATGCACCTGGTGGCATTATTAACTTTATTTCTAAAAATGGTGAAAACGAATCAGGCAGCGTATCAACTACTCTGGGCCTCGATTACGATAGCGTTCGTACAGACTTTGAATACGGTACTTACCTAAGCGATAGTGTACGTTTTCATGTCGGTGGCTTTGTTCGCCAAGGTGAAGGTCCACGCGAAACAGGTTACACATCAAATAAAGGCGGGCAAATTAAAGCCAACCTAACCAAAGATTTTGAAAACGGCTATGTTCGAATTTATTACAAGCATTTAGATGATAAAAGCGTAGGTTACTTACCGATGCCAATGTATGCAAATGGCGATTCTATCCCTGGGTTTGACGCACAATCGGATACACCACACTCGGCATTATTTACAAAAACAGTGCGTCTAAACGGCGAAAACCAAATTAGCAGTGGCGATATTCGCGACGGTATGAACCCTAAAGTTGACTCAATTGGCTTTGAAGCAGTATTTGACTTAGATAATGATTGGCGTATCGAAAACCGTTTTCGTAAATCATCTGTAAGCGGTAACTTTAATTCACTTATTCCTGCTGAAGTAGGCAGTTCAACGTCGATTGCAGAAAGTATTGGCGGCGCAGGTGCAACACTCAGCAATGCAAATACTGGGGCTGCATTTAATGACAATTTAGCAATGCGTATTC
The DNA here is from genome assembly GCF_014163915.1 of Pseudoalteromonas sp. SR41-8. Taxonomy (NCBI): domain Bacteria; kingdom Pseudomonadati; phylum Pseudomonadota; class Gammaproteobacteria; order Alteromonadales; family Pseudoalteromonadaceae; genus Pseudoalteromonas; species Pseudoalteromonas sp. SR41-8. Next base: position 291,680 of record NZ_JACJEE010000001.1, on the reverse strand, counting down.
ATACGTTTGACGTCACAATGAACGACTTTGACTCTATTGTGAACGACTTTAAATTGACTAAATCGCTCGATGACGACACCAGCATTACGTTTGGTTACTACGCATCAACGCAAAACATTGCCATGTCGTGGTTATGGAACTCTTATCTAATGGAGCTTAAGGGCGATAACGCAGCCTTATTAAATGTCACAGCTGCCGATGGTACTGAGTTTTCTGAAAATGGTTTATACGCATACGGAACACCTTTTTGGGGTAACTGTTGTCAGCGTGATTACGACACAGAATACGACACTCGCGCCCCGTACGTTGCATTTTCTACAAAACTTGGCGATGTAAGTATTGATGCAAGTGCCCGTTACGATAGTGGCGAAGCTCGCGGTAATTACGCAGGTGCAGTAACCTCTACAGTTGATATGAATCGTGATGGTGAAATATCCGTTCCTGAACAAAATGTTGCAGGCATTGATATTACTAATGCCAGCCCAGTTAACTACGACTGGAACTACACATCTTATTCAATTGGTGCTAACTATCAAATTGACCCAAGTCTGGCAACATTTGCTCGTATCAGTAAAGGCGGACGAGCGAATGCTGACCGACTTTTATTTGGTAAAGTACGTGCAGATGGCTCTGTTGCGAAAGAAGATGCTGTAGATGAAGTTAATCAATATGAGTTTGGGGTTAAAAAACGTTTTGATTCCTTCTCTGTATTTGCAACTGCTTTTTATGCAGAAACTGAAGAGCAAAATTTTGAAGCTACATCACAAACCTTTTTCGACCGTGAATACGAAGCCAAAGGGATTGAGATTGAATCAACTTACTTCATCGATGCGTGGGATTTTCGCGGTAACTTAACCTGGACCGATGCTGAAATCGTTAAAGATGCACTAACACCGGAAGTAGAAGGTAATACGCCTCGACGCCAAGCAGATTTAATTTACTCACTAATGGCGCGTTATAGCTACGAGAAAGGTGCAGCTGGTGTAAGCTTTATTGGTACTACCGATGCATACGCTCAAGACAACAACGACCTTAAATTTGATGGTTACACCCAAGTAAATGGCTTTGTAAGCTACGATTTATCTGAAAACCTTAGCATCGCGCTTAATGTAAATAACCTATTTGATACAGTCGGTATTACTGAAGCCGAAGAAGGTTCTATCCCAGATAATAATATTATTCGTGCCCGCACTATTAACGGCCGTACAACGTCACTAACACTTAAATACCTATTTAATTAACCGAGCTTTAGTATTTTTAAGCGCTGAAGAATGTATTTTCAGCGCTTGATCTCCTAACATCTATTTACCTTGAAAGACTCTCCCACTACTTTTGACCTAGCCCTTGCTAGGTTTTTTAGGATTTACAATATGACCAAATTACTTAGCCTTGGCGAGCTGCTTATTGATATGCTGCCGCAAGATTCTCAAAACAGTGCTTATTTGCCCATTGCTGGCGGCGCTCCTGCCAATGTAGCGGTAGGTTATGCCAAACTGGGCGGCAAAGCGGCTTTTTGTGGCGGTATGGGCGATGACTATTTTGCTAAACAATTAAGTAAATCGCTTGCGCAATATAAGGTAAGTACAGAGTACTTATTTACAATTAAAGACTCTCAAACGGCCGTGGTTATTGTCAGTTTGGATGAAACCGGTGAACGCAGCTTTAATTTTTATCGCCACAATACCGCCGATTTACTGTTAACGAGTGAGCATTTAAACCATATCAAATGGGATGAATTGAGTACCCTACACTTTTGTTCCAACACGTTAACTAATTTAGCCATTGCGCGCACCACGATCAATGCTTTAAAGCTGGCTAAAAAGAACCATAAGCTAGTCAGCTTTGATGTGAATTTACGCTATAGCTTGTGGCAAAATAGCAATGACATTGAGCAAAATGTACACGCGTGTTACGCCTATTGCGATATTGTTAAGCTATCGCGTGATGAGCTGAACTTTTTAGCTGAGCAAACACAGCAAGCACCTGATGATTATTTACAATCTATTTTAGATACAGGTGTTAAATTGGTATTTTTAACCGATGGCCCTGCACCGGCAACGGTTTACCATAACGTATTTACATTTACTGAAGCTGCACCAATTATTACGGCGGTTGATACCACCAGTGCGGGCGATGCGTTTATTGCCGGGGTTTTGTATTATTTAAATCATAATGATGAAAATATATTGCTCACGGATAAACTCAACAATCAGCAAATAGTAAAACGCGCTTTAAATTTCGGCCTTCGCTGTGGCTCTAAAGCCTGCTTAGCCAAGGGGGCTTTTCCAGCATTACCTACACTTCAAGAAGTATAATACCAATCCGCAATAATACTTAATAATTTTACGGGGCTAAACGTGTCGCTATCTGCGTTAAAAAATTCTCATTTAGAACAACTAAATAGCAAATTTTTTGCCTAGCTATCAACACGTTTTTCCAGCCTCAAAATAGATCACTTAATTAAGCGAATTGGTATAAATACTTTAAAAATAAAGGCCGATTATGGCCTTTATTTAAGCATCTACTTCTTCATCATTACTTTTTAACTATTCTAAAGCCGCAGTGGCGTTCTCAAAATATTGAATTTCACCTGATACAAACCAACTGCCTAATTTAGCGATGGTTGATTGCCAGTCTTTGTTGCCGTATATGGCTATTTTTTTAAACTCTTTGTTGTGTTTTAAGCCAAGTTTTAAATCATCCCATGCGGCTCTAAGTTCCCAGCCATCAAGCTCAGTTCCATCTATGAGTACATTAACAATTGGATGTTTAACTTCGCCAAGCGCAGAGTCTATCATCGGCGTAATCACTTCATAATCTTTGTGAGTGAGTGTGCCTATGGCTTTTAAGGTTAAAAAAAACTCGCAACCAGAGCGCTCAATACCAATAGATAAGCCGTGTGTTAAATTTACCATAACCCGAACTCCGCAATAAAATGAGCATTGAGTATAGGTGATAGCTTAGTAACCAATAGTGAAGTAGATCAAAAAACAGGCACATATACTTTTATTGTGCCTATTTTAATTAAATGCTTAATTATGCATTTTTAAGCCGTGCTATTTGGTTTTCAACATCTGTTAAATGACCGATTTTAAGCCAAACTCTGGCTCCTTCACTGCCTGCTATTGCTTTAATTTCGCTGTTAGGCGGCACTCTTAACCAGCTGTGTTTTACTAATGTATCGCCCTGCTCTTCAAGCGAGCCTTCAAGAACTAAAAGCTCGCCCCCACCCAAGGCGTTTAACGATATTTCACTGTTAGGTGCAAATGCTAAAATACTCACCTCTTCAAAGGCGTCTTTATAAAGAGGAGCTACATTTACATCACTAAACTCAGGGTGAGGAACACCGTGCATGGTATTAGTTTGCAAGCGAACATGCTCTCTGTCCTCTGGCTGAAACTGCCATAATTTTACAAATATAACGCACCCGTTTTCAGAGCTTGGTGTATGTTTTGACTCAGGCGGATTACGAATATAAGAACCCTTGGGGAAATCACCATGTTCATCTTGAAAAACACCTTCAAGCACAATAAATTCTTCACCGCCGGTATGTGTATGGGCAGAAAAATGGCTGTTTGGCGCATAACGTACAATGCTGGTTGCGCGTGCAACCTCATCGCCCACTCTATCAAGTGGACGCCTATCAACACCCGCCATCGGTGAGGCTATCCATTCTAACGATTCGCTATGCACAACAACACGTTCGCTAAAATCAGCTGCAATTTTCATAAGTAGCTCCACATTATAAATTGATAACTAAGCGGCAATGCTTGGACGTTGAGAGACCTTTTGTTGCCATGCAATTAAATGTGATAGCTCACTAGGAATAGCAATTTTCGCAAATCCTGCAAACACCAGACCGGCGTACAAAGTAATATCTGCAACACTAAAATTCTCACCGGCAACATAAGCAGAATTGGCTAACACTGTATTAAAATAAACAAAGCCTTGGCGCGCTTTTTCACCTTGCTTTTCTCCCCAAGCAACATTTTGATAGGTTTCAAGTGCTGGGCCTAAGCCATCCGTTGCATGATGAAAGTAAGTTGCTACAGCATCAAGGACCATTGACTCCGCACGCTTTTGCATCATATTAATCACCGCGCGTTCTTTTGCCTCAACACCGGTTAATGAAGGGCCAGCAAAAGCACTATCAATGTATTCAGTAATCGCGGTGCATTCTGCTATAAACGTTCCATCATCTAGCTCTAAAACAGGCACGCCTGCTAAGGGGTTTTTAGCTAAAAAGGCTTCAGTACGATGCTCACCATTTAATAAATCAACAGCAACAAATTCTACTTTGTCAGTCGCATTTTTTTCAGCAAGTGCAATACGTACACGTAATGGATTAGGAAAGTTTTCTACGTCATAAATTTTCATAATTATCTCTTTATATTTTTAACAACAGTTTGAACTAATATTGGCAAGATCAAATTACCTACCTACTGATAGGTAATTTATATTAAGATCTCGATCTTTGCAAACTAAAAATAAAAGAGCTTGAAAATAACTACCTACTGGTTGATAATTTTTTGCAGCGATATGAAGGAAGTTTTAAAATGACAAAAAAAGCAGCCCTGTTAAAAGCAGCAGAAAATAAGGTTAGACTTGGTGGCTATAGCAATTTTAGCTTTAGAGAGTTGGCGAATGAAATTGGTATTAAAAGTGCGAGTGTGCATTATCATTTTCCGACCAAAGCTGATTTAGGTGCTGAACTCGCGCATCAATACACTGATGCCTTTATCGCTGTGCTTGGCGAACCGGAGGCACATAAAGCAAACGGTAAAAATCCAATCGATATTTACACGCAATTATTTAGAAATGCGTTAGTGATGGATAAAAAAATGTGTTTATGTGGCTTACTTGGCGCACAAAGTGACAGCCTTCCTGATAAAGTGCGCGATGAAGTAAAGCGCTTTTTCATTAAAAATTTAGCCTGGTTAACTCAAGCACATAAAATAAATGGAGAGCTTAATCCTGAACGTGCTGCGATTAAAACAGTGAGTTTATTAGAGGGCGCAATGATGATCAGCAACACCCTTGATGATATTCGCTACTTTGAGCAAGCTACTTTTTAGCGGCTAATAGTTTGCCTGAACGGTTAGTGATCAAAAAGTTGATAAAGCTATTAACTAAATTACAACTCGATTAAACATAAAAAAGCGAGCCTTCATAAGGCTCGCTTTTACATTATTAAGATTACGATTTATTAAACTGCACGCACTTTATGCTTTGAATGCACTATCGCTAGTACTATAAAGCCTATTACCGCCACTGCTGCACCAATCGGTTTACCTAAATCACTTGATAAGTTTAACCCTATTGCCGCAGTCATTATGTATGACAAGGTCACTGCTGTAGCGATGACTGCAGGTACACTGGCAATCCAGTGAAATGTTCCACGGTCAAATAAGTACTTAGTCGCAAGCCATAACACACTCGTAGAAAGCAGCATATTTGAGAATGCGAAGTAGCGCCAAATCACAGAGAAATCAAGCTTAGTCATAAAGTAGGCAATCGTTAAAATAGGGATTGCTAGCAATAAACGATTACGCAAACTTTGCGGAATACTAAACGCATCAACCACTGTTAAACGAAGTGAACGAAACGCCGTATCGCCTGAGGTAATTGGGAATACTGCTACTGCAATAATCGCCATAATACCACCAAACACACCTAAATAACTGTTTGCTATATGGTTAACCACCAAACCTGGGCCGCCTAAATCAAGCATTGCTTTTAAACCTGCATAGCCTTCTGGGAAAGCAGCAATACCCGCTAATGCCCATACACAACCAACAATACCTTCACACATCATTGCGCCATAATAAACTGGACGAACGTATTTTTCGTTAGTTAGGCAACGTGCAATAATTGGTGCTTGCGTAGAATGAAAACCACTAATAGCACCACAGGTTATGGTAATAAACAATAACGGCCACGTAGGTAATCCATCTGGATTTGGAGTTAAAAAGTCATGGGCATGATCAGCTTCAAAATACGCTAAAAAATCACCAGCTACCGGTAAATGCGGCGCATTAATTAACAGTGATACAGCAATTGCAACCGTCATCACAATCATTAATAAACCAAAAACAGGGTAAAATTTAGTAATGATTTTATCAATTGGCAGTAAAGTAGCTAAAAAGTAATAAGCCAAAATAGCCAAAACCCAAAAGGTATTATTGGCAAATATAGTATCTTTAAATACGTCTAAGTTGCTTAATAATCCAGCGGGGCTCATTATGAATACCACGCCGACAAAAAACAGTAACATCGCCGTAAATATTAACATAAAGCCTTTAAATACAACGTTGTAATATTTACCTGCAATTTCTGGTAGGCTTTTACCATCCTCTTTGATACTCATAACACCTGAGTAGAAGTCGTGTACAGCTCCACCTAATACATTACCGAGTACGATCCAGACCAAAGCAATTGGTCCATATAGAGCACCGAGAATAGGGCCAAATATTGGGCCTACCCCTGCAATATTTAAAAACTGAATTAAAAACGCACGAACAGGATGAATTGCAACATAGTCAACACCTTCGCTAAAACGTTTTTGTGGTGTATCAATGGTGGCGTCCATACCAGCTTGTTTTTCTACAAAGGGACTGTAGAACTTGTAACCTAATATTAAAATAGTCAGGCAGATAAAAAAGATGATCATAAGCACGTTTCTCTTTTTGTAATATAGAGCGCGTTGTCAGTCGCCCCGAATTTCAAACTATGGGTAATCGTTGAACGTTAGCAGAGCCTGTTAAAATCCACAATACGACTATCTGATAATATTATTAGATGTTTGAAGTGCAGAGTTTAACTATCAGGAACAATATAGTAGGCAATAAAAAAGCCTTGCAGGGGAACAGCAAGGCTTGGGACTTCACGGGGAATTATTTAAATGTTAAGTGCACTTATTCAAATGTCACTGTTACGATATTTGAACATACATCTGCTGTAACACAAACTTGGTAATCATAGGCTGGCAAAGTTGCATTACGTAAGAAGTCACGGTGACGGCCGTTATCAGTCGTTGTTCCTACAAACTCACCATTGCGATATACATTAAGTGATTGAGCACCCACTTGCTCCCAGCTAAGATCAACACGCATAGTGTTTAAGCGGGTTTTATTCGCGCGGGTTAAACTCAACGCAATTGCAACATCACTCACAACCACGGTCTGTACTGACGAATCAGTATTACCTTCACTATCGGTTACAGTTAATGTTACTTGGTAGTTACCTGATTGCGCATAAGCGTGAACTGGATTTGCATCTGTTGAAGTTGCACCATCACCAAAGTCCCAGCTCCATTGTGTAATATCGTTATTTGCATCGCTGCTTGAATCCGTAAACGAGACTGTTAAAGCTTGTGCATCATAGTCAAAATCAGCTTGTGGTGGCTGCGGGGTTACCTCACCAATTGCACTAAATGTAAGTGACCAATTATTCAGTGTGCCAGTATCTGCCGCATAGGTATCTTCAACATGTAATACCCAATCACCCGTTGCCACTTCGCCATTAAAATCAGCTAAAGAGTAGCTTTGTACTATATCCTCTGCGCTACCGCCTGACTGACTATGCAATGTAGAACTTGTTCCTCTAGGCGAGGTTAACGTAACGATTAAATCACCAATGTAAGTATGTGAAATATCAATACTCGCTTGAGTTGCAAAAACAGTCAGTGGATCATTTACGGTGATCACAGAATCAACACCGTCAACATTGTTATCGGGGATTGCTACTGCGGTATCATTCGTATAGGTAAAATCATTTAAGCCAACAGGATCAACTAATAAGCTTACTGACTTCTGCTTAGCCAACTCGCCAGAAGATGCATTTACGCTAAAGTCATAGCGCCCCCATTGTGTTGACTCTTGAGTTGGCACACTAAGTATCACCACATCACCAGGCGTTGCAGTGTTTGCTGATAAACTAGCACCAGCTAAATCGCCAATTAATTCAAGGTCTACAACCCCTTGCCACTGGGCAATTGAGCCAATTTCAAATGTATATGTTGCCGTTTCACCGGCAGTGATCTGCTGAGCTGTTGGTGTAACAGATAGTTTAAAGCTTGGTGTAGGGTCTGCCTGCTCAAGAGCTTGATTAGCGTTTAAGCGTTTGCCCGATACGGTCTTCCCTGCCAGTTGTGCATTATCATCGCCACTATCCATAAGCAGCTGTTTAAGCTCACTTGTTGATAAGTCAGGATTGAGTGATAGTACCAAAGCAGCGACACCCGCAACATGCGGTGTGGCCATTGATGTACCAGAGTAAGTGGCATAACCATTACCCGGTACGGTTGATAAAATAGCGCTCCCTGGTGCGCCTAAATCAACACTGGTTAAACCCCACTGTGAAAAGTCTGACATATTATCGTTACGATCAGTGCTGGCCACTGACAACACGCTTTCATGCTCATAATTGGATGGATAATGTGGATTTTGATCATTATCAACGGCGTCATTACCTGCAGCGGCAACAAATAAAATGTCAGCTTGTTCGCTGGCGGTTATCGCATCAGCAAGCGCTTGGCTAAAGCCACCACCGCCCCAACTATTATTTAGTACGCGAACATTTACACCCGCATTTTTCAGACTCACCATATAGTCAATACACTTAATAGCGTCGGATGTAGAGCCACTGCCTGATGCATCTAAGAACTTACAACCAACAATCGCCGCTTCATGATTAACACCCACAACACCATTATTGTTATTACCTGCAGCGCCGATTGTCCCTGAGACATGCGTACCGTGACCTTGGTCATCCATTGGGTCGCCAACATTTGTAATGGCATTAATACCATGCACGTCATCAATGTAGCCATTACCATCATTATCGATGCCATCGCCTGCGATTTCATTCGGATTTATCCACATATTTGCCGTTAAATCACTATGACTGTGATCTACACCAGTATCGATAACGCCCACAACGACATCTTTACCACCTGTTGTAATTGACCATGCTTCGAGTGCATCTATATCCGCATCGGCCGTTCCACCAGATTGGCCTTCATTGTGTAATCCCCACAACTTTGAAAAATCAGGGTCATTAGGAGCCGTAGCAATGCTCACGCGATAATCTGGCTCAACATATTCAACCGCGGCATGTGTTTGCAGTAATTTAATTGCTTGCTTGGTGCTCATGCCAGTTACTTCAAACTTAGCTAGACGACCAGATAAAATCGACGAATAGTTATCATCAACACCATCTTTATTTAAATCACTTACTTTAGCTTTTACTAAACTGCGGGCTTGACTTCGCATTGCCACAGAAGTGCCTTTTTTATACATAACAAGCAATGAGTCTTGAGAAGCTCGTGCTGAAGGCTCTGCAGCAATGGTTGTTACTTGTGCTGCAGCTAAACATGGCAAAATAGCCAAGCTTAAAATAGATAATTTAGTTTTCATATTTTGTATCCATAGTTAGAAATATTAACTTAGCTTTGTTACTAAGTTTCGCTAACTTCACTACTTTTGAAATATCACTGGCAAGCACCATAAATGACAGAGAAAACCTAAACTAGACAAGAAAAATTCAATAAATTACTAAAAAACCAGTCTTTAACACTGTTTTTAACGGTCAATTTATTAACAACACAATCGTTTTTATGAGTAATTAGCGCTCAGTAGATGCCTTACTCGCCTCATCTTTTATTACCAGATTATTCAACATTCCAAGCTGATTACGGTGGAAAACAAGTAAGCAATTGAAAAGAAAGTAGATTAAAAATCATAAAAAGAGATGATTTCGAATATTACGTTTACACAATAAAGTTAACCGTCAATTGGTAGCAGTGCGTAAGTAAAAAAGCATTAATTGCATAAAACACAACACTGCATAGCAATATAATTCTTCACTCACTTTTGTATGAGTGAGCTTTTTGCTCTTGATATCACAAAACTTAAATCGGCAAGGCATGCCGAACAAACTATGCAGAACATTAAGGTATCCACAACCCATTAATGACTGCTCTAATAATTATAAGTTAAGGAAAAATCATGAAGTTAAATAAATCTTTATTGACATGTGCAATCGCAGTTGCATTAAGTTCAAGCTTTGTTGCACACGCAAATATCGACGATAAAAACCAATCAACCTCTGTATTAGCAAGTCAAGTGTCAACTACTGCGGTAGGCAATGTCCTCACTATTGAACAAACATCATTGCAAGGTATGGGTAACGATGTAATGGTCACGCAACAAGGTGATGGCCTTGAAGCAAACGTAACAAGTTTAGGCGATAACAACAGCATTAATGTTGATCAAAAACAAATTCAAAACTTGTCTTTAACGTACGTAATAGGCGATAACAACACCCTAAGTCACAGCCAAGATGGTGAAGTTAATGGCGCTCTATCAGACATAACAGGCGATGATAACTCAGTCAATGTTGCGCAGTTTGGCACGGGCTTTTTTGGTATTAATAACGAAGCGATTAACGTAGTTCAAGGTGATGCTAACGACATTGCAGTTACTCAGCAAGATGGCGGCCATTGGTTTTATAATTTGGATTTGCAAGGTAATAGCAACAAAATTAGCGCATCTCAAGCAGGCCTTTTAAATGAAGCAACGCTGGCAACTATTAGTGGTGACGAAAACACCATTGAAGTTACTCAAAACGGCTTGTTTAACGCTTTTACACTTACTGAACTCGTTGGTAATACGAATGAAGTAGTAATAGCACAAGAAGGTAATTTCAACGGCGTTACGGTTACTTCTGTTCGCGGCGATGAAAACAGCTTAGACATCGAACAAGCGGGTGATTCAAATACTGCGACTTTTGCAAGTGTTGAAGGAAACGAAAACACCCTATCAATCGATCAAGAAGGTAATACCAATACCTTCACATCTGAGTTATTTGCCGGTAATGACAATCAAGTTTCGGTTGATCAACAACAAGATAATAATCAAGTTGGGGCTGATGTATTAGGTGATAACAATGAACTCACTGTTATGCAAAATGGCTCAATGAACGAGACCTACTTGGGCACAATTGGCGCTGATAATGAATTCTCAAGCGTTCAAATTGGTAACGAAAACAGCGCTCACATCGCTAATTTTAATGGTCAAGGCAACGACGTTGATTTAGCTCAAGCCGGTGACATGAATACCGCTTTAATTCAATCTTCGTACCCTGACACATCGCTTAATTCAAACGATAATGACATTAATATCAGTCAATTAGGCAGCACAAATGAAGCAACATTAACCTTTGCAAGTGTGCTAAATAGTAATAACAATAGCGTTGATTTTAGCCAAAGTGGCGATCTGAATGCGATTGATTTAGTTATGGAAGGCAGCAACCATTCTATTGATATTTCGCAGCAAGGCGATATGAATATGGTAGCAGGTATCGATACGGGTGCATTTATCGTTGGTGGTGACAACATCAACTTCACAGTCACACAAGTAGGCAATGGCAACTTAGTTGAAGGTGCTATTACCGCTTCTAACACTTCAGTCGTGATCACCCAAGTGGGCGATTACAACACAGCAACTGTGAGCCAAGAATAAGGATATTGGGGGGCACGTCCCCCCATATTAAACATGACATTAGTTAGAACGCTTATTACCGCGCTAAGCCTGCTTTTTTTAACTACCTTTAGCCACTTATCTCAAGGCGCTGACGAATTAGAAATAGATGGCCTAGTGCTCGATCGCAGCATTAGTCGCTTTGGTCACCAGTTTTATTTTGAATTTTCAAACCTTTGGCGCGACCTACCCTCAACCGCTGGTTTTAATATAGAAATAAAAGAGACCGTACTTCCTCGGGCTGGCACAAAACTGACCTTAGTAATGAATAATCAAATTGTATATGTAACCTATTTAGGGCGTCGCTTGGAGCCTATTGATGAGCGTGTAGAACACGCTTTATACAGTGTTATGGATGCGATGGCGCGCTCTAATTTACATAAAGCTTCGCCCGATATGGCAAAAAATGGATGGTAAAATGGCCCCCGACTCAAGAAAATATATAACAACAACTATAATGATATTACTCCCCTTATCGGTATCTGCAACTGAGCTTGTGTATACCCCCATTAATCCAAGTTTCGGAGGTAGTCCACTCAATGCCAGTATGCTATTAAATAAAGCGCAAGCGCAAAATAAACATAAAGCACCAATAATTGAACAAAGCTACGCTGAGAAATTTCAAGATTCTCTAGAACGTACCTACTTAAACCGCATGGTAAGAGAGATCACTGATATTGCCTTTGGTGAAGATATAGATGAAAGTATTTTTAACCAAGATTCAATTTTTTTAAGTGGTGATTACGAAATTCAAGTGATCACCAGTACCGTAGATTCAATTACAGTGCGAATAACCAACACCACTGACAACAGTGTCGTGGTCATTGAAGTACCGAGGTTTAGCTAAATGAAAGCGCTATTTATTGCAGTACTTACCCTGGCATTATCCGCATGCAGTAGCATGGGCAATTTGATCCCACCTTCGCAACAGTTGGCCGCAAGTTTAACCCCCACTGAAACCTTTAAAGCACTTCAACAGTTACCAACACCTGCTGGCAGTATCGCCGTATCGGTATATTCTTTTCGTGATCAAACGGGCCAATATAAACCGCAAGGCAATGTTAGTTCATTTTCAACCGCCGTCACTCAAGGGGCTAATTCCATCTTAATACAAGCGCTACACGAATCTGATTGGTTTATTCCGGTTGAACGTGAAGGTTTGCAAAATATTCTGACTGAAAGAAAAATTATTCGTGCCGCCCAAGCCGAACAGCCAAATGCTGTTGAATTACCACCACTGACCACCGCTAAAATCATTTTAGAAGGCGGTATAATTAGCTACGACACCAATGTAAAAACCGGTGGTTTTGGCATGGAATATTTTGGCATCGGCGCGTCAGAACTCTACCGCGAAGATGCTATCTCTATTTACTTACGTGCCGTAGACGTGCGTACTGGGCAAGTATTATTGTCCGTAGCCACCAGCAAAAAAGTGCTCAGCCAAGAAATGCGCGCAGGGTTTTTCCGTTATGTTAGTTATAAACGTTTAGCCGAAGCCGAAGCGGGTTTTAGTGATAACGAACCGATGAGTATTTGCGTAACCCAAGCAATTGAAAAAGCCCTCAGTGATCTAGTCATCAAAGGCATTGATAAAGGCATATGGGCAACAAAGCGTAGTTGATAATTAACGTCTATCAACGCTGGCATAACGATTCTGATTTCTGGTTAGCTTATTCTATAGCTAACCATGAGATACAAAAATAGCAATAACAGGTGTTATATCTGTGTACCAGCACCGATATAGCACCAATCAAAAACCAACGTAATGTATGAAGAGTATTAGGGCTGCAATTACCGATTGAGTATTATATAAACAAAGGTTATGCGTACTCTCTGATCTGTTTGGCAAAAGCAGCGAGCTCACTGTCGTCGGCTCTTTCACAATCGTGAGAATATAAATTTCAAAAACATACCTGTTCTCCCCTCCCTCTAGCGCAGAGTCTAAAATAAGAGCAACTTTTTAGTGGCTACAATCAGCTTTGCAAGTACTTCATCAGATTGCGCAAAAGCATAACGACTAAGGTGCTGCTTAGGAATAACCACAGTTGCTCCTTTTGTATTTGGATAGATAGTCAGAAATACTAAATGCTTTCATCCTCCCAAACAGGGTCACAAGGTGCTTTACCTGAAACAATATCACAAAATATGCAGTTACTGATGCTCCATCCTACTGGTTATAATTGGGTGCATATTATGGTTGATCTGTTAGTCATGCAACGGTAATCGTACCGCCATATATCGCTGTGCCCAATTAGATAGCTCAATACGATTTCGTGAATTTGTTTTTTTAAATGCGCTATAAAGGTGTGTTTTTACGGTGTGATCACTGATATTTAACCGCTCTGCGATACTATGGTTATTCGCACCTTGCGCAAGTAAATAAACCACTGATTTTTCTCGTTTAGTCAGGCTTTTTAACACTTGATGTTCACTACCAGCATCACTGCTAGGTTGATGATCATAATGACTTACCATCGCGAGCACTTCATTAAATGTAGAAGAAATAATCTTGCGACTGAACCAGAGCTCATCATTAATGATCCGCATTAATCCGGTAAATACGTCCTCAGGAAGGTCATTGTTATAAAAGACTCCCTTAAAATTATTAAGTAACAAGTTTTTTTCACAAATAGCGTCAGAATGCGCATTAAACACAATCACAGGTTTCACTTTGGCTAAGGCTAATAAGTCTGCTGGTATTAAGTTTTGCCAATTGCAGCCGCTGCTATCAATTAAGAAAAGATCAAACTCATTGCGGTTGTCATTATGGGGTAGACTGTCGTCCATTTTTACTTTACTAAAAAATGCATCTAACGTTTTAATTAAGTATGGATAACACTGCGAACGGACAGGCATTTTAAAAACGGTTTTGATAAATACTGAGGTTGGTTGAATCATTGCATCTCGTCCTTGAAACATTTTGTTTACAATACCTAAAACAACTCCAATGTTCAACCTATTTCACTCAAATCTATTGATTTATAAAGAGAATAAAAAATTTAGACGTCTAGATGCTTGACTATCAAGCACCTTTTAACTAATCCATTTTAGCTATAAAAATGATTTAAATCAAAACTTTATTATTAACTTATGGTTTGATTAAATAATAAAATCGTGAGGTTATAAACCAAAGCCTTGCTGCACTTTGTACTCGCCAGCTCTAGCCTATTTAAAGCCCAATAAAAACTGTACTTTTTTAGAGTAGACAGTGGTCAGTATTAAAAGTACTTTCTAGCACCAGTGAGCATTTGTGGCTATCCCATTGCAGGGAAGTCTCATTGAGGGAAGTAATCTTCCTAGTTTTAAAAAGTCACTCATAAGCTTATTATTACAAAGCCAGCGACGACTAAAATCTCAACCATAATCACACGCGGTTCTAATATTTCTATAGTAACTAGCTCGTTGGTGCTCAGGATGTAATTAGGCATACTTTAAATCTTCACGCAATGATTCTGGCCTCGGTGATCCTTTGCTTAGCTGGAAGCTTGGTTGATACGAATGTAAAAATGCTACGTTACTAATTCTGTTAATTTCGCTCTTGTGAGTAGTTTAACGCGAAAGTAAGAGCCACATGCCAACGGCCCTAAAACAAGACGTTTCAGTATCTGTTTATTAAATGTCGGTAGCCAAGGAGTAGATATTTACTTTATTTGCTTCAAACTTGGTGGTAATGTAAATGGAATGTGACTACATGCAGTGCACCATCGTTTTTACGGTGTTGCTAATGATGAAAATGTTCAACAAAAAGATTTAGACTTTAACGCATTGTTTTAAACTATTTCTAAAGGCACTGCAGGTAATTGGAACACCGTATCAAATGATTTTAACAGCGATATAATTTTATCTTTGCTGTTGATTTGATGAGTACAAGTTTATGCATTGTTTATAATGAAGCGAAAAAACACCACATTGAATTGCAAAATGACAACCATAACTGACGAGTTTTATAATAAATTTAAATAAAGTGGCAAAAAAATAGGATACATCAAGCCAAATTCCACACTAAAAAAATAACTATTAACTATCGAGGGAATGATGAGAAAAAACCTAATTATTTATTCTGCAATACTTATGCTGTGTGCGTGTGGGGGGTCGACTCCCACATCAGAAGCAGCCATCCCTGCTGGAAATGGCACTAGTGAGCCAATAAAATCAACGGATAATTTACCAATCCCCAATAACAGAGAATTAAGTAATTATAATATTCTAATTATTGGTAATAGCCATGTAGCCGGTATTGAATCTTTACTAACAGAAATATTTTCTCATGGTGACGCCAATAAAACGGTAAATATTGACACTCGCAATGGAGCATTTCTCGACACGATCGTTAATAACGAAAGCATTATTGAAACAATACAAAATAAACAATGGACCCATGTTATTTTACAAGGGCAAAAATACTCTCAAAGCCAGTCGGAATTTTATCCTATCGATGCCACTGTAACTTGGATACAACGAGCAAAAGCGATAGGTGCCACGCCAATTCTTTTTCCTGAACATCCACTGGCAGGAAAGCCACAAGATGCAATTTACGTACACGGTATTCATGTAGATATTGCTAAAGAGCAACATAGTTGTGTGGCCCCTGTAGGGTTAGCATGGAATCAAGCCTTCGAAATATCGCCTGAGTTAACCATTCATCAGGCTGACGGGAATCATGCAACAATGTTAGGTAAGTTGCTTTCCTCATTGGTGTTGTATGAAACCATAACAGGGAAGTCAGCCGATTTATTAACGTTTAGCGATACCTTACCAGGAGATGCAATAACACAAGCATTATTTGGCCAGGTAGCATCACAAGCGATTATTGACAATATCCCCTGTAATTTTTAAAACCTTAGCTATATCATGCTTTTATACTATTTAAAAGTATGAATATAGCTGGCCGTAACCATGTATATACTCATGAAAAGCTTTTATTTCACGCTAAAAAGAGAGCAGCAACATCGCTAAATATCTTTGCTTAATTGGCTGATAACAATCACTCTTAGCTGTTTTGTAGGAGTGTATTAGCAGACGATTACTCTCTCCTTTAAACCGCTATTCCATGTTCAGTATAAGGAACAAACTTATAATGACACCTATCTTCAATGCTAATAACAGAGATGGGGGTTATATTGCATCTATATTGCATCTGATTTATCAAAAGAATGAAAATTTAGATGTCTGATGCATAACGACTAAACAATTTTAAAGCCAATCCTTGGCTATTACGTTATTTTATTAAATGATAAAATCGAGAAGTCACTCCATTGGTCCAACCAAAGCCTTGCTGCACTTTGTACTCGCCACCTCCAGCTCTATTTTCAGGCTCATAAACATTGTATTTTTCGAGTAGACAGTGGTCGGTTTTAAAACTGTTTTCTATCATCTGTAACCAATTGCTCATGATGGTGTTTGCATCTGCAACAAAGCCATACTGGTGAAATCCGTGTACAGCAAACCACTGCAGTGGTGCCCAGCCATTAGGGCTATCCCATTGCTGGGAAGTCTCATTGAGGGTTGTTACTAATCCGCCTGGTTTTAAAAAGTCACTCATAAGCTTATTTTTAACCAACACCGCCTGCTCTTCGCTAGCACAATTGACAAACAATGGGACGGTGGCGGCAAGCGACAGCACTGTAGATTGTTGCTGGCTTTGATAATTAAAATCAACAAAAAACCCCATATCAGTACTGAATAAATACTGATTAATTGCCGCACGTCTTTGAGCTGCTTGTTGCTCAAAATACTGTTGCTTATTTGTATTGTTTAATACCGCAAAGTAATGACCCAGCTGTTTTTCAAGGTAATAAAGTAAACTATTGAGGTCCACAGGAATAATATCCGTGGTTTGAATACTGGTAAGCTTATTATTACCCAGCCAGCGACTACTAAAATCCCAACCAGACTCGCACGCAGCTCTAATATTTCTATAGTAATTAGCTCTTTGCTGTTCAGGAAGTAATGAGGCATCATGCAAATCTTCACGCAGTGATTCTGGCCGTGGTGTTGCTTGATCATCCCAGTAACGGTTAAGTAATGCACCATTTGCCATTTTTACTACACGCTTATGGCTTGATATTTGCTCACTCAGTAGCTCTGCCCCCTGCATCCAAAATGTATATTCTTGCTCAAGGGCAACAACGCAATCAGTTAACCATGCAAAGTCACTATTTTTACAGTATTTTGCTTGCCAAATTAAATCAACTATCAGCGCTAGAATAGGAGGCTGCGAGCGAGAACTATAGTAACTGCGGTTGCCATTGGGAATACAACCATTACGATTTTGCAGATCAATAAAATTAGCAAGCATGGCTTCGATACTGTCTATATCGCCAATATCTTGCAAACCTAACGCAGTAAAATAACTATCCCAATAATATATTTCTTGAAAGCGCCCACCCGGTACTATGTAGCTGTGTTTAAGTGGTAATAAAGAGCTGGCTTTAGCTGTGTCTGCATTGCGATGCAAATACGGCCATAAATTGGCAATATAGCTTTGCACACTATCGCTGTTGCTTTGCTGAGTTGGGAGCTCCGTTGATTCAAACGTAAAATGCTGTGCTACAAATTCTGTTAACTGTGGTGTAGTAAGTGGTTTAACGCGTAAGTAAAGGTCGCATGCTAACTGCCAACTATCATTAGCAATCGCATCAGCAAAAGTTTTACTGTCACTAAATATAGCCGCCAGTTGCACATCTAAAAATAATTGGCTATTTACAAAGTTCATATCGTTCCTTTTTCTGGCACTGCGCCTAAGTTTACTGTCATTTTTTTAAATAAAGTTACACTGATCAACAACAAGCTAATTGGGATCAAGGTAAGATAAAAGGCATGTTGGCCACTAAATTTATCAAAGATGAAGCCGGTAATTACTGAACCAGTGGTGCCGCCTAATGCTGAAAAAACCACGATAAGTCCGGTCATAGCTGCCTGCTGGTGAGCGGCTAACGCACTGAGCATCACAGAGTTAAGTAATGGGTAAAGAGGAGCCATAAAAAAGCCAATGAGCGGCAGCATGTATGCTGCAAAAGGCACATCAAATACACTCGTTACTTGGCTGCCATCAATTTCATGAGTCAGCGGTAAAACTAGTAGCACCAGCACGGCCATAGCAACCAAGCAACTTAACAACAAACTATACCAGCCAATAACGCGTAATATCTGCCCCGCCACTAGTCTACCTAGCGCCAGTGCTGCGGCAAACACACTGGCCAGTTGAATACTAATATCAACTGGCAGCTTAAGTACTTGATTATTAAAAGTAGGTAACCAAGTCCCTACCCCTTGCTCAATCAACACATACAAAAATGCACTGATAATAAATATAACCACTAGAGGTTTATAAGTGAGTGTTAGCATGTCAATAAAAGCAGCTAATTGACTGGTACGTAATGTTGCTTTTTGCGGAACTTTTATTGGCGCTATAAGCACTGTAATAAAAGCCATACCCGCTAACAAAGCCAGCAAATAATACACGTTCAACCATGCTGTATTTTGCGCATTACTACTATCAATAAACCATGAGAACACCCAATAGCCAGATAACACCCCAAGCATAAAAATACCTTCAATGGTGTTAAGCAATGCTGAGTGCTGATTGGCGTTATCAGTGACTTGGCCAATAACCGAGTAAACGGATACTTTCATAATCGCAAAACTGCAACCGATCACAGCAAACAATACTTTGAACGCATAAAACTGTGCAATTGAGGGCATTAACAAGCACATTAAGGCAACCAACCCCAACGCTACAAGCATGGCCAGTTTATAGCCAAGTCGTGGAATAAATGATGCAACAATAAAAGAAACTATTGCTATGGTAAGGTCTTTATAGCCTTCTAAAACAGAAGCTTGCGTTTTTGTTATGTCAAAACTATTGATGGCTTGTAAAATTACGGTGCCAACACTATTGAGTAAAATAGCGAACACGAAATAGCTACACGCCAACGCTATGGTTATTCTTATTGGGTTCATGCACGTTAACCTGATGTTGATTTCTTTTAGCATAGTGTAGCGCAAAATAAAATGCAAACGTTTGCATTTTAAATTTCAAAATTGAGTTAACTCACCCTACAGATTATCCTTTGCTAGATTGACGATTAATTAATTCTATTTCAACAACTTGTGATTCAGCTGACTGACCTTGTAACTGCGCTAATAATTTTTCAACCAGTAATACTGAGGCTCGCTGAGTGTTTTGTTTAATGCTCGAAAGTGATGGGTGACTCACATCTGCCATGGCAATATCATCAAAACCAACTAACGCAACATCGTTAGGAATACTGATATAGCGCTCTTTTAACGCTTTCATAGCGCCTAGTGCCACCATATCGCTGCACGCCATAATGCCGTCGAAACATAAACCTTTCGCGACTAGTAATTGGTTGATCCCATGGTATGCTGCGCTACTAGTAATATCGATAGACACTACGTGTGCTATAGCGTTAGCCGTATTTAGAGCCGCTAAATAGCCACGGTAACGTTCGCCAATTTCAGCATGTCCTGGATCTCCCAAAAATACAATATTTTTAGCGCCACCTGCTAATAAGTGTTCAGTCGCAAGACGACCCCCAACAAAGTTATCACTGCCTACAATGGGATAATTACTGGGAGTTTTTGGGTCACCCCAAACAACTAAAGGCACGCCTGCATTAGCGGCGGCTTCAATGTTTGCCGGATCTTTGCCTTGCCCAACCACAATAATGCCATCAGCCCGACGGCTATTGATAAAGTAATTAGCCCAGTCATCACCGGCCATAAATGAGTTTGAGAGTAGAAGTTCTAGCCCTTGTTTATTCAATGCGAGGTTTATCTCTCCGACTACCTTAAGCAAAAAAGGGTCGTTAATTGATTGCTCAGTGCCACTGTCGAAATTTATGATCACTGCTACAACATTGGTTTTTTGTGAGCGAAGGCGGCTCGCAGCCGTATTTAAACTGAAGTTATGTTGCTTTGCTAACTGCTTTAATTTATCTCTAGTTTCTTTTTTTATCAATGGGTTATCATTTAACGCACGAGAAACAGTCGAGGTTGATACTCCAGCAAGCTTGGCTAGATCCGCTAACTTTAGTTGTTTGTTATTCATTGCTAAGTACGAAGCCTTCCTTAAATCGTGAAGTTGCAATATACCATCATTATTAAAATTAGGCTGCGCCAAGGCCTAAATTTAGTCATAAACATAACCGTGTATAAAAATAATACAGAAAGTTAAAAAAATAATTGCAAACGTTTGCATAAAGTTCTAAGGTTTAAAAGAACACAGCATTAACATTTCATTAAATTAGTTAGTGCTTTGTTATTTATAGTTTTTTAAATAACGAACAAAAAATGGGAATACCAACATGACAACAACACACACACCAAGCAAACTTGCTTGCGCTATTATTTTAGCGCTATCCAGTCAAACCGTGCTTGCAGATCAACCAGCAACAAGCGCGCAAACAACCACAGATAAAAAAGTTGAACGCATTGTGGTTTCTGGCACACCTGCAGGTATGGGCGTTCGTAAAATTGATGCCAGCTATGCTGTGACAAATATTGATGCTGAGCAAATAATTAAACTATCACCAAAAAGTACTGCGGACTTATTTAAAGCAGTTCCCGGTGTGTGGGTAGAAAGCTCGGGTGGTGAATCTGGCGCTAATGTATTTGTGCGCGGCTTTCCTGGTGGTGGTGATGCGCCATTTTTAACCCTAAGCCTTGAAGGTTCTCCTATTTACCCAGCACCAACATTATCGTTTTTAGAAAACTCATCATTATTTAGAATCGACGAAACCATTGAAACCATGGAAGCATTACGTGGTGGTCCAAACCCAGTGGTTTCTAACGGCCAACCGGGCTTAACAACCAACTTTAGATTAAAGCGTGGCAGCGAAGATACTCAAGGCTTATTTAAATACACCACCTCTGATTACGATTTGCAACGTGTTGATGCTGTTTTAAGTGGCGAAATCAGCGACGACTTATATTTTATGGTAGGCGGCTATGTAAAAAGCTCTCTAGGTATCCGTGATGCAGGCTTTACTTCTGAAAAAGGCAGCCAATTTACAATTAACATAACTAAAGAGTTAGACAATGGCGAGCTTAACTTTTATACCCGTCAAACAGACGATCATGGCGCATGGTACTTACCAACACCGCTCAATGTTAATGGCATTGATGCTGAATATACCCAACTTGGCACACTTAACCGTCAAGCGACGATTTTTACCGGCCCAAATGCGCAAGCACACGACATTGACCTAGGTGATGGCCGAGGATGGGATGGCCATGTATCCGGCGGTAGTATTAAACTTGAATTTGATAATGGCTGGCAATTTATTGATCGTTTTAACATTACCAAAGGCGATGCTAATACATTTGGTCTAGTACCCAATGGCTCAGCAACGACGGTTGGTGAAGTGGCCGACAATGGCCAAACTGCATTTGGTGCGGTGACTGACACCGAATACGCTAGTGACACCGCGATTCAGCAGCTGGGTCGCTGGGTAGTATTAAAAGAAATAAGCTCGTTTACTAACGACTTAGCTTTTTCAAAACAATTTGGTGACGTATCAGCCACTTTTGGTTATTACACAGCAAGCACATCTGCGAGCGATTGGTGGAGCTTAGGTAATACGGCGTATCATGTGCTGGAAGCCGGTGGTGAATTATTAAATGGTATTGAATGTAACCAAAACACTGATGGGTGTGGTTTTAATTACGATATCAGCTCAACAGGCGATGCACGCACCAATGCCCTTTACTTTACAGGCCAATATAAATTTGCAGATGCATTTACACTTGATTTAGGTGTACGTAAAGAAAACCATGATGTGCAGTACAGTGTTGATGAAGACCTTGACGGTATTATCACTAAAGCTGTTGATTACGATGAAAGTAAAACCTCATGGACAACCGGTTTAAACTATTCAATTAATGATGACATGGGCGTATTTGCTCGCGTTAACCGTGGTTATAAAATGCCATATTTTGATGACTTTAGAGATAATTTTGGCGCATACCAAGGGGGTGAAAAACTAATTAAAGAAGTCACTCAAGCTGAACTTGGCTATAAACTGATCACTCAAAGCACTGACTTTTTTGCCACTTTATTTACCAACGAAGTCAAAGGCGATACCTTTGTAAGTCGCCCGGGTGTGCCAGCTGAAATTTTAACCAACGAAGCGTATGGTGTTGAACTTGATTACAACTTTAATCATGAATCTGGCTTTTCTGTTAATTTAAATACCACATTACAACAAACCGAAATCACTGAAAGTCCAGAAAATAAAGGCAATGAAGCACAGCGCCAGCCTAAATGGCAAGTACGTGTAACACCAAGCTATGACTTTGAAGTAGACGGCATGTACGCCACACTCTATGGTACTTTGTCAGCAGTAGATGACCGCTTTGGTAATAATGAAAACACCGTGACACTTGATGGCTACGAAAAAGTTGACTTAGGTTTTATCCTTGAGCCAATGGAAGGGATCAAACTGCAATTAGCAATTGATAACTTAACCAACGAGCAAGGTATTACCGAAGGCGACCCACGTAATGCTGACGCGCCCAATGGCCGTTACATTATGCCTCGTACAACACGCTTAAGCGTAAGCTACGAATTCTAACCCCCATCTCCCTGGATCAATACCCAAAGCCGTGGTGGTTAATACACTGCGGCTTTTTTAAATCACGTTTTGAGCAAAAATCGGCTCTTGCGACTCGCTCTCTTGGCGCTTTAAATAACTAAATATTATTAAAAAAGTCATAGCAATGCTTGCCGCAATAAGCGAGCCTAGCGTGGCAAAACGAAAACTAAACCACTGCGCAATTAAACCGGTACTGGCAGTGCCAAGCATGACCCCTACTTTAATGGCATTGCCATAAAAAGCAGAGGTAAAACCAATTCGTGATGGCAGTTGCTCTTGCAAAATAGTCAAGCCGATACCCGCAAAGATCCCATAAAAAATAGCATTTACACCTTGCAGTACAAAGAATTGCCATACTTGATCGGAAAAAAATACGCCAATATAGAACAAAATAGCGCAACTAAAAGCAAAACCTAACAAGCCTGTTTTAGTGATGCGTTTACTGAGCTTTGCGCTATACAACATCACAGGGATCTCGATTAATGCCACCATGCCCATAAATATTCCAGGCATATTATTGGCAAAGCCCAGTTCATTAATTGTATAAAGCGGTAAGGCACTGGCGTACATAATATTGCCAATTGAGCCAAAGGTTATAGCAGCACCTAAAGCCCAAAACGATTGATTGATCGGCTGATTTGGCTCAGCTTTCTTAGCTCTGTCGTTAGCATTAACACTGGGCAAAAACTTCATTGCAAAAATTAATGCCAACAACGCAAACGTAGCTGCGGTATAAAATGAGCGACTAAAGGCAACTCCTGATGCAAGTAAATAGCCAAGCGGCGGGCCTGCGACCCATGCAAATGAAATAGCCGCTCTAAGGCGAGTATTAAACTGGGTGATATCAATATGATCTTGCTCATCCGCCCACTGGCGAGCAATAGTCATAACTTGCGGTATCGCGGCATTGCCCATTGAAAGCAAGAGTACTCCGGCAGCAAATACCTGCCAAAAAGACGTTGCGTTAGCGAATATGATTAACGCCATCCCCATGCCAGAGACCGCAATCATAAACATCTTTTTAGCACTCACGCCCTTATCGGCCAATCCACCTAACCATTGGCTAAAGAGAATGCCCATCAAAGTGACACCTGTAGTGTACACACCCAAATATATAGGTGGGCTTTGTAAGCCTTCAACAATAAACAAACTCATTAGTGGATTAACAAATGCGCCTATTAAGCCCGTTAATAAGCTTAACAAGATAAATACCACACCATACTGTTTGAATATCGACTTCAAAAAACACCATACAGACACTAAAAATAAGCCGCGCATTATACGCGGCTTTAAGTAATATTAAACTACAAAGCGGGTTGTTTAATAATCAAGACTATTTAAACTACGCACATTTTACCAGCTACTAAACAAAGCATAAAAATCAAGCCACGGTTTATAAATTGTGGAGTTTAGTTCACTTAAACGTCTAAAAACAGCGTATTGATAAATGCAATATGCTGCTCCTCAACCTGTTGTTTCAATGCCCGAATAAAATCCATTGCTGTCGCAGGCCGATTTGGATAAGCATACTCTTGCCATACTGACTTAAGTGCACTAGTTATCGCTTCATCGCCTACTTTAGCCCTTAGTTTTGCAAACACGATGGTGGCTTTTGAGTATTGATCATAATTTTTTGTTGAATCAATCAACGCCATTTTAGCGGTAATATCCATGCGCGATGCCTGCTCATAACGCTTTGTTTCATAATCAACTAATGCGTTCATAGCGGTTTTACCGTAGCGTTTTTCTAACACGACTAATTCGATATATTTAGCCATCGATTCCATTAAAAAGGCACTATCTGCAGGCACACTATTACCTATATCATGGCCAAACCACTGATGCGCGGTTTCATGCACTGCACGGCGATAACGCTGATCAAAGCCAGTACCAACGCTTGGACGAGCCCTAAACCCAACTTTATCCTCAATTAATATAATTTGTGGTAAAGCATACCCAGTGCCACCAAATGGGGGAGCTGCAATTAAGCTTAATTGCTTGGCTTTATACGCAACAATATTATTTTTAAACCAATCAAGTGTGTCGCTCATCGCTTGTAAATTAACGGCGGTTGCATCTGCACGTTCAAGCACATCTTGGTTTTTTACGAATACTTGTAAAGTAACACCATCATGTTTTTTAGTTTCAGCAATAAAAGGCACTGACAGCCAAGCTGGTAAGTTATTAATTGCAGACACTGTTTTAAACTTAAATATTTCACGACCCTGTTCACGTTGATGCGTAATTTGCTTGCCCTGTGTCACAACTTGATACCCCGCTGCCGTTGATACTGTGCTCGACATCGTTATACGCTCATAGTGCGCTGGTCTATTTTGCCCTTTAGTAACTAACGCTGAAGCTAAAGGACGAGGCTTTTGATGCAAACCATATTGAGCTCGTAAGCTTGTATCTGTTAACTCATAGTTGATTTGATAGCCAATGGTTGGCAGCACCGGAACTGCTCGAATATAACTAAACTCAGGCGTAATTATTTGATGTCCACCAGCAGGCCACAATTTCGCTTGATGCACTTCAAATTGTGTTGTTAATTGTCGTGTTTCATGTGGTTTTATTGCAACGTCAAACTCATACACAGCCTGATTTAAGTCAGGATAAAAAGCAATTTGTGTCGCACCTGCAATCTTCACCTTCGCCCACTTATAAAACCCAGCTCTGCCGACTAAAATTTGCTTAATGGCCATTGGATGAGAGTTTTTTAAGGTGTAAGCCAGATCAAACTTTGCTAACTGTTGATGCGGGTAAAAATCAATTTTTGCATCAATATGACTAACCTGAGGTTGCAACTTATGCTGCCAGCCTGCAAAGGTTTTTTCATAATCCGCTTTAAAGGCCTCACGTTTATGTGAATTGGTAAGGGGCTTTTCATCAACTAAACGTAGGTGTAATTGCACAAATAAACCAACACAGAGCAACACAGGCATTATTAGCCATGCATCTTTTCGTACAACCGCACGCCTATCAAGTCCCGTACCACGGTGACTAAATACACACGTTAGCAATATAAAACTTACACAGGCAAACAACCACACCTGTATATAAGGCCAATAACTGCTAATACTGGCCCGATAATCCCAAAATTCACTCGGTGGCTGCAATGGCGTCCAAGCTAGGCTCCAAAATGTGTGTGTGAATCCTAAATAAGTCATAACTGGTGTAAATTTTAGCAACAGCATCACAAAAATAACGCCTCCTGCAACCAGTGTTGAGCGACAAATATTAAATACACACACCGTTACCCAGCCAATTAGCATCAGGGGCAGTGCCGTTAAACACAGAACATATACATGATCATACGCGTCATATTGGCTATGAATAAACCATTGTGACAAAGAAGCACCAACAAAGCTCATAGCTGAAAAAATAATAACCAAGGTAGTCAATATCAGTAATTGACTATATAAAATAGTGGCCGTTTTGATCGACGTTACAGCGATTAACTCCGCCATATTAAAACGCCTTGCATAACAGCTGACTTGCCAGCTCCAAAGCACCATCAATAAGCATCCACACAGTATTTGCATATCAAAAGCATAGTGACTAATTGCATCGATGCTGGTTGCGCTGATTACACTTAGCGGCTCAGCATAATCAGCAGAAGAGGCCACGCTATTGAAAACCATGGCGGGCCAAACTAATAAAATTAACAGTGTTATTGGATGTTTTAAAACATTGAAAAGCGCTACTTTATAGCATGCGATAAATATCGGCAGTTCATGGTTTTTTGCAGCCTCAGGTTGGTACGAAGCACTTGCTACTATAACGGGTTGTAGATTGCTCACTGCATTTTTTACCCGCTTACTGAACGAGTTAAACACATTACTCGCAGCCACCGTACTAAAGTAGATAACGGTTGTGAGTAACAGTATCAGCGCCCGATTAATGGCTATAACCCAGCCCTGAGGCTCAACAAAGCTACCTATAATTGCAGTGTATGCGAAAGGATCTAACCATATAAACAGTTGATAACTAGTTTCACTGATAATACTACTTCCCGCCAATATGGGATTACCCGTGACACTTGCAAGCAGTAAGTAGCCAATCCATAAAACTGCAAATACAACATAGTTCACCAGAGCGCTGCTGAATTTTTGACAAAGCCAAAATGCAATTACACCAAGCAAACAACTATTAGGAAGCAGCACAAAAAGACTATTAACAGCCAGTTGATTAATGATTTGCCAGTCAAACCCTTTGCTGTGTACTTGCATAACCATCATTACTAGCATACTGATAAGCACAATCACAAACACACACAACACCAACGTCCCCACACGTAGCAATGCGTTTTGTTTAAACGTGATAGGTGTCACAGCCACCAGCTCTTGCATATTGTGTATTTGATCACGTAAAAAAAGTGTCGGTGCAAGCGCACCTGTAAGTAAAGCTAGTTGTATCATTTGCAGTGCAACTAGATGTAATTTAAATTGATTTATAGCGTCGCTGCCTTCGACGGCTAAACCTGATGACAATGTAAACGCAAATAAAGGGGCAGTTAAAAAGCAAAGCCAAAGCAAAGGCTGGCGAAGTACATAACGTAGTTCGTTGATCAGTAGCATGTGTTACTACCTCGCAATTTCAACTCATAAAAATAACTATCTTGCAGTGTCACTTCGCCAGGTCTTGCACGCTCAGCGGGAGCCGTTGTGGCATAAACTCGAAATGAAGGCTTGCCGTATCGATAACTTTGGCTTAATACAAAGCTCTCCTGCGGTAACACATTAGGAAGGCTCTCCAGTAGCCATACACAACCATGCAATGGCTTAATGAGTGCTGCCACTTCACCACTTTGAATTAACCGACCTTGATTGATCATCGCGACAAAATGACACTGATTTTCTATGTCTTCAACAATATGGGTAGATAACAACACCAAGCGCTGCTTACTAATAGTTACGAGTAAATTGTTGAGACTTTCACGCTCTGCAGGATCTAGTCCTGCTGTTGGCTCATCTAGAATAATCAGTTTAGGGGAGCCTAGCAACGCTTGAGCAATACCAAAGCGTTGTTTCATCCCACCAGAAAAGTGGCTCACCTTTTTGTTTGCAAACTGAGATAAATTTAATAGCGCCAAGAGCTCACTTATTTGCTGCTGTCGGTCTTTTCTATCAAGGCCCTTTAAAATTGCGATATGCTCTAGCAAAGCAATACAACTCATATTTGGATAAACACCAAACTGTTGCGGTAAATAGCCAAGCTGCTTGCGCATCTCATCAGGGTGTTGCAACACATCTAAACCGTCAAAGTTCACCTGACCAGTATCAACGCTTTGCAAACACGCAAGCGTGCGCATTAAGCTTGATTTACCCGCCCCATTTGGCCCAAGTAATCCCACCATACCGGTTGGTAAAGTAATAGATATATCACTTAATGCTTGGGTACCATCTGCGTATTTTTTATTAATATTTGTAAGTGTTAGCATCGTTATGTTCCTTAATTGATTAATAATCACATTAAGAAAGCACCGCACAATAAGCTACATAGCAATGATCAACACATTGAATTAAAGGATGAAAGCAAGTATTTTGCAGTTGTCATTAAAAAACGACCTTTGATCATTATTTTGCTGAACTAAGTGAAGTAATTCATTTAAACTTAATAAAACATATCATTAAGCACGATGAACATGGAGTGTAGTATGCAGGCAGCTATTTCAGCGCGGTGGCAACGATTAAACTTACATTATGTGGTTGTTTTACTACCCGTTATTGCTGCAATAATGCTAGAAGCACACATTCGCTATCTATCATTGAAGCAAGACTCAGCCGAGCTCTACACGCTAATTAATGGGCAACTATTTTTAGAGTGCTTGCCTTTTTTAGCTGCTCACGCTTTAGCATTTAAATTGCCACTTAAACGCTCAGTTGTAGTGTGGCTATTAGGCTTTGTTGCGTATCCTTCTCTTGTCTATCTGGTACATATAATGTCTTCTGCGTTTGCTAATTGGCAATACCTCGACGCACAATGCTGGATACTCTCTGCATTCGCGAGTCTTATTTGGCTAATGTTAAAGCGAGTTAGTAGCGCACAAAACTCATTAACTTCAAAGTGGTTTAACTCATTAACATCTCTCGATAATATGGTTATTTTAGTATTAGTATCGTGGTCTTTAATTATGGCTGGCGTACTTAATACGCATACAAACCCGATGCTAAATCAACCTTTAGACCTGATCCTTGATATAAGCAAAGTATTTACCCAATTTAATCAATTCCTAACTTACTTTTGGCAGCTAAGCGTATACACAGCTATCATTTTTTGTTTGTACTTATTTAACCGATACATATTGATCCGCCAAATATTAACAAACCATGGTGTGTTTACTTTTCTCGCTGCATGTTTAATTTTTATTGCTTTGCTTACACCCACCCTCACTGCGGGTGTGCTTTTACTGCCCATCAATGATCTGCCTACAGAGGTTGCAAATTTAACACCAAGTGGAACTCGAAGCCTTTTTAGTAAGTATAACTACCAGTTTATGTTTTTCTTTCTTAGCGTTAGCACGCCAATTATTTTAGCCTTTGAACGCCAACAGCAGCATAATAAATTAAATGTGATTGCCAAGCAGCAAACTGAAACAGAACTGACGTTACTACAACAACAAATTAACCCGCACTTTTTATTCAACACACTAAATAACTTATATGCATTAACACTCACTAAATCAGATAATGCACCGCAGTTGGTGATGCAACTTGCCAATTTACTTCGATACACGGTCTACGAAGGTCAAAAACAACAGGTTTTCTTAACCCAAGAAATTAATTATCTTAAAGACTTTATCGAATTACAGCAGATCAGAAGTGGTGACAAGTGCCAAATTAACCTTGTTTGGCCAAGCAACCCTGGTAAATTAAAAATAGCCCCACTGCTACTCATTATTATATTAGAAAATGCTATTAAACATGGTGTAGAGCCAACATCACAGCAAACAGAAATAACCTTTGAACTCACAGTCAGTAGCAATACACTAACGCTGTATTGCGCAAACACCATCCACCAACAAAAACAACAAAATGATTCTGGCATGGGACTGAACAATTTAAAGCGAAGACTGGAACTTCTGTACCCAAATAGCTATTCTCTGATTACAAATAGTCAACATAATATTTGGCAAACTACACTCACTTTGGAGCTTTCATCATGTTAAACGCATTGATAATCGATGATGAGCCACTCGCACACCTCGTAATTCAGCACCACTTAGCAGCTCACCCTACAATTAATATTGTTGGCCAATACTATAGCGCAAAAGATGCTTTATATGACTTGGCAAAGTTAGACGTCGATTTAGTCTTTTTAGACATCAATATGCCAGAGTTATCGGGGTTAGAGTTACTCAAAGCGCTCGCTAAACCACCGCAAGTAATTATAGTCAGTGCTTATCAAGAGTATGCCTTTGAAGGCTTTGAACTCAATGTAACTGATTATTTGCTAAAGCCCGTATCGGCAGAGAGGCTTGAGCAAGCACTCAACAAAGTTATAATTCGTGAGAATCAGTTTTCAACACAGCCGCAATCAAGCATCATTCTTAAAGTTGACCGTGAAAAACGTAAGATCAACTTAGATAGTATTGAATACATTGAGGCGTATGGTAATTATGTAAAAGTTCACCTAGCTGACCAAGTGATACTTGCAACAAGCACACTTAAGCGGCTCTCAGTACAACTTGATGGCTCATTCTTGCAAACTCATAAATCATTTTTAATCAATAAAAATAAGGTTGTTGCAGTTAGTAATGACTATATTGAGCTAATCTCAGGTACGATTGTAAAAGTTGGCAAGTCATATAAAGAAGTATCACGTTCTTTGCTCTAAAATATACTGATATAAATTATCTGCGAGCTTTTTATGTTCACAAGATGGCCAGTGCACCCCCTCATACTGACAAGGCTTAATAAACAAGAAGGCATCAACCAATATGCAGTTATGCTTGTTGGTCACTTTTTTACACCAAGCAGCAAGATGCATAACTTTATGCTCTGCCCCCGCATAGATTTTTTTATAAGCGCCGTTCGCAATTACGTTTGCAACAGAGATAACCACAATGCTTGGTACAGGTATCATTGATTGTTGATAAAACAGCTTAATAGCAGTTATAAAAGAGTCTAACCCACCTGCAATTTGCTCTGGTGTTAAGTCAAAGCGCGCTTTTAAATCATTAGTACCGAGTTGAATAATAACAACATCAACAGTATGCGCTTCCAAATACGGTTTTAAATACTTAATGCCCGATTTATCCCCCATAAACGGGGGATTATTGACTAAAGTACGATTAGGTTCCCCTGCTTCAATCACTTCAAAGCCTGTGCCCAACTGCTGCTTTAATAAAGTAGGCCAGCGTTCAGTTTCGCTCAGCCGTTTCCCATCAACAGGAGAAATACCAAAGGTATTCGAATCACCAAAACACAAAATATTCATTTTAAAATGGATTCAGCGTGTAGCCTTGTTGCTGTAACTGCGCATGAGCGGTCATTGCAGAAAGCGCCATTTCCACCCCTGGAATAAGCTGCTCTGCTGCTACCTTCATATGCATTGCCGACTGCCCGCACACATACACAACCGTATTATTAGCAAGTAGCTGGGTGATCAAAGACTGGTTTTTATTATCAACATCAAAGCGGCTTTTGTAAACGCTGTTTTCCAGCACATCAACACTCGCGCTACCGTGTACGACTAAGGCCAGTTGGATGTTTTCCGGCTTTACCCCATGGGCAACATGCATATTAATAAAGCGCGCTAACGAATTAATAGGGTTATTTTGCTCGCCATGTTTTGCACCATCCCCCACATCAAAGGCAATTTTAAACTGCGCTTGGCTTAAGTCTGATACTTGAGCTGGTACATTGTAAAAATAACCAAAGTCATTGATAACAGGAGTTGGCTCAGCAGCGATCGTTGTTAAGCTAGTTGCAAGAAGGCCAAAGCCTAAAAGTGAAGTTTTCATAAATCATCCTTTTTTGTTTAGCCTACCCGTATTTAACCAGCCTGTACATGTGAATGAGCTTTAAAAGTCATTCCTAAATAATTAAAGGTTTGTTTAAACATGTCTATAAAGGCGTCTGGCGCAGAGGCAGATGAGGCATTAGACAATAGTGAAAACTGTTTTTGACGTAAAGTTCTAAGCTTCGGTTTTAACGCCTCGTCATCCATGTAATCTGTGATCCTATCCATAAATGCTTTCATTTGTGGCGTGGTGTTATACCAGTACACAGGCGATGCGAACACCCAATGTTCGTAGCGAAGTAACACTTCAAACAAATTATAAAAATCATCATTGTGATACTGCTTATCGTAGCGATAAGGTGAAATAACATAATCATCTAAGCAAAAAACAATGCCGCTTTGTTGCTTACTATAGGCATTAACTTGCGCCGTAGTATTACCGTTTTTACGGCCACTTGAATAAATAATAGCGGTGTTATGCATTGGTTTTTCTTGCATTTTATTTCTCCTTTTTTATGGTTGCAAAGAGCGTAAAACCTCAAGTAAGATTGAGGTCAACCTTAAAAATTGATTTTTAATAAAAAATAAGAAAACTATGACCGATCAACAAAAAAAGCTTGTTGAAGCTAATTTAACTGTGGGCTTTGTAGCTAAACGCAGCGGCGTAAAAGTCTCCGCGCTACACTTTTACGAAACCAAAGGCTTGATCCACAGCTGGCGGAACAACGGCAACCAACGCCGTTATAAGCCTGATGTACTGCGCCGTGTGGCGGTCATCAAAGCAGCGCAAGCAATGGGCATTACTCTTGAGGAAATCAAACAAACCCTCGCCACTTTACCTGATAAACGTACCCCCACTAAAGAAGATTGGTCAGCATTATCAAAAAACTGGCAAGCACAACTTGATGAACGTATTGCTTTTATGCAGCGCCTACGCGACAGAGTCGACGGCTGCATCGGCTGCGGTTGCCTGTCAATGACAAAGTGCCCGATTTACAATAAAGACGATTACTTAGGCGATACCCAAAGTGGCGCAGTACTTTTGAATAATCCTCAAAAATAATCCTGCCAAAAATAACAATACGCTCAATATTAAAAACACTTAAATTCAAATAATTGCACTAAAAAGCAAGCAAGTGTTAGATTCATAATAAGGCTACAAAAAACCAAAACAGTTACACTTGTTTACATATTTTCACATTTAAGTTAAATTAAAGTTAACAGAATGTTTACTTGTTGCTAATTAAAGCTATCTTTTGGAGTGCGTTTCAAACAATAACTATCCAAAAAGGATTAAACAATGCGTAAATTAAGTACTCTAAGTTTTGCTGTTTTAGTCAGTTTATCAGCGGTGCAAACTCATGCGGCAGAACTTATGTCCGTCGACACAAGCCGCGCGATTGAAGGTAAATATATCGTTGTATTTAAAACTCCCTCCGTTTTAAATGTTCAAAGTAGTGATGCAATAGCTGACTTTGCCAGTTCACAATCAGCGAGTTTAAGTAACCTATATAACATCGATGTGGCTCAGGAATTTGGCGGCATTTTAAACGGTGTTGTTGTCAATGCGTCAGATAAAACAATTCAACAAATGCTTAGCAATCCGAATATTGACTACATTGAACAAGATCAAATGATGTCGATTAACCCTTTGGCACAAACAAACGCAAATCAACCAAATGCAATCTGGGGCTTAGACCGCATAGATCAACAAGACCTCCCTCTCAATTCAAATTACTATTATGATTTTGATGGGTCTGGCGTAACTGCGTATGTCATTGATACAGGTGTACGTATAAGCCACAATGAATTCGGCAATCGCGCATCTCACGGTTATGACTTTATAGATAACGACTCAGATGCAACAGACTGTAATGGACATGGTACGCATGTTGCCGGCACGATTGGTGGTGGTACTTACGGGGTTGCTAAAAATGTCAACATCGTAGGTGTGCGCGTACTAGGTTGTAATGGTTCAGGCTCAAACTCAGGGGTTATTGCAGGTATTAACTGGGTTAAAAATAACGCGACGGGACCTTCAGTTGCAAATATGAGTTTAGGCGGTGGCGCCTCACAAGCAACTGATGACGCAGTAAACAATGCCGTAGCAGCAGGAATAAGTTTTGTAGTAGCTGCGGGTAATGACAACAGTAATGCCTGCAATTATTCACCAGCTCGTGCAGCGAACGCCATAACTGTTGGCTCAACGACTAGCAGCGATAGTCGTTCAAGTTTTTCAAACTATGGTAACTGTTTAGATATCTACGCACCTGGTTCAAGTATTAAATCAGCATGGTATAACTCAAATACATCAACAAATACTATCAGTGGCACCTCAATGGCCTCGCCTCATGTTGCTGGTGCCGTTGCACTATACCTTGATGAAACGCCCTCTTTGAGCCCATCACAAATCGATACTATGCTCAGCCAACGTAGTACTAAAAACAAAGTGTCTGATGCGAAATCTGGCTCACCGAATGAGTTACTTTATACATTAGAAGGTGGCATTATTGTCCCCCCAGAAGAAAATGAACTGACCAATGGACAAAGCGTTAACGTATCAGGCGCTCAAGGTACAAACACTTTTTATAAGCTCGTTGTTCCTGCGGGTTCTGAATCGCTATCATTTGATACCAATGGTGGTTCAGGCGATGTTGATATGTATGTACAGGTAGGGCAAAAACCTTCAACTAGTAGCTACAACTGTAGACCATATAAAAATGGCAACACAGAAAACTGCACGTTCACTAACCCACAAGCTGGCGATTGGTGGGTAATGCTCAATGGCTACAGCCAATACAGTGGTGTAAGTTTAACTGGCACAATTGGCGGTGGCACTAGCTGTGGCAGCAATTGCTTAACAAATGGCGTGCCAATTACAGGGCTTTCTGGGGCACGAAATCAAGAACTTGTCTACACCATTGAAGTACCAGCAAATGCTTCGTTGAATATTAGTATGTCTGGAGGTACGGGCGACGCTGATTTATATGTTCGTAAAGGCGCACAAGCTACAACTAGTGTGTATGACTGCCGTCCATATGCAAATGGTAATAATGAAAGCTGTAACCTAGGCTCAGGACAAGGCGGTAAATATTACATTACACTAAGAGGGTACAATGCATTTTCTGGCGTAAGCATTGTTGCATCTTACTAATTAACTGACTCTAAAAAACTCAATAATACCAATAGTGTTAAGTTGCTGACCATTTATAACGACAGATAAATACAGTGATAACAAGGCAGAAATTTTGACATGTTGTTGCTCTACATAAAAAATGATTAACGCAGTTAGCGTTTTATTTAGCCCGCCAGAATGGTTAAATATTTAAGTCGATTGGTATAATAATATGGCCTATTTTTATAGGCCGTATTATTTATTGATACTCTCTAAAGTGCTCACATTTTTAATAAAACGGCTATAAATAGAGAATAAATAGTTCAGCTGCAAAATAATAAAAGTATTTAACTGCACGCATTAAAACGTTCAATCCATACTTAATTTTGCCGCTGTAATAATGTTGAGTACCCGCCAACTAAACACTTTTCCATTGCGAGATTGGGGTTTGCTTGGCTTTGAAAACCAAATTGTTGATAAAGTGAATGAGCGTCTTTTGTTGCCAGTGTAAAACGGCGTAATGATTGCAATTCAGGGTGACTCATTACATGATCCATCAGCTTTTTACCCAGCCCTTGACCTCTAAATGGCTCTAACACAAATACATCCAGTAAGTTTGCAAAAGTGGCTTGGTCAGTCACCACTCGTGCAAATGCCAATAGCTGTTTATTTTCAATTAATGCAAAGCACAGCGAGTGTGCGAACGCTTTTTCTAACCGTTCGCGACTAATGCCTTGACTCCAATAACTTCGCTCAGATAAAAACTCAAACGCTTGGGTAAATTGTTGTGGTGACAATTGGTGAGTAAATTTCATTTTATTTCCCTACTGAATGCTTGCATTGGAAAGAAAAACTAAAGGAATTGATGCCGCAAGAAACAGTGACATAACCCAATTAAAACGTTTAAAGATATTTGGCTTATTTAGAAATTGGCGCATGTATTTGCCAAAATTCACCCAAAACAAGCCTGAGCAAGCCGCGACAAGGTTAAAAATAATCACGCCCAAAATTGCAGAAGGCCAATAGGCACCTCCTGGTAAAGTAAGTGCAGTACAAAGTGTCATTAACACTGCATATGACTTAGGATTGATCAACTGAAAAAGCATGCCTTGAAAAAAATTTAAAGGCCTTGCTTGAGCATTATCACCTTTTAATTGAGAGCTACTAGCTATCTTGTATGCCAAATATAAAATATAACCACTGGCACAAAGCTGTAGAAAAAAATGCAGCTTTGGCTGTATTAAAAACAATTTACCTAATCCTAGTAGCATTGCCAAATGCATTATCGTCATGCCTACTCGAATACCCAATAAGTGCGGTAGGGTTTTGATCACGCCAAAATGTGTGCCTGAGTGAGTAAGCAAAATATTATTAGGCCCAGGCGTAATTGACGCCGCAAAACAAAATAAAATGAGAGCCGGAGCAAGCTCAAAAACAGTAGCTGTATTCATAATAATTAATTGTATTGATACAATATTGTAGTTGTTTAATAACTATTAATTGTCATACTTATGTAAAATCATCAATATTTTTATTGTTATGAATACAATTTACAAACCGGATCACACTCTATTTAGTAGTTTGTGCAAAACACAGCCAAAATATCGCGCATTAGCCGCTTTGATTGAGCATGCTATCGACAACAAAATGCTGGGTTTTGAGCAAAAATTACCAGCCCAACGACTTCTCGCTGACAGCCTAAGTGTTACACATGGTACGGTAACTCGTGCATATGCTTTACTTGAGCAACGAGGGTTGGTTACTGCAAAACTAGGGGCTGGTACCTTTGTAAGTAAAGTTATTGAGTTAAGTCATTTTGAGGGCGACACAGACTTTGCTTCAAGCATGCAACCGATGATGGGGCAACAACATGTTATGACCAATGCCCTGCAATCGCTGTCAAAGGATCAAAGTGCATTAACAGATGTGATGATTTATAAACTCAATGGACTTACCTCACATCAATATTTTTTCAAACAATGGCTAGCGGATAAGGGCTTTGATTGCTTAAACCATCCGTTGATATTTACCCAAGGTGCTCAGCAAGGAATATTCACTACGTTAGCAACCTTGTGTGAAAGTGGCGATACTGTCATTGCAGAGTCAATGTGTTACCCCGGTTTTTACCATGCGTGTCATTCGCTTAAACTTTCATTAGCGCAAGTAAACGTGCATAGCGACGGGATTGATCTTGCACAAATTGAAGCATTGTGTAAGTCGCGTACAATCAAAGCGGTTTACATCACGCCAAACTGTCAAAATCCAACCAATATTTGCTATAGCAGTAACAATTTAAATGCCCTACTGGCGCTGAGTCGCCGATATAATTTTTTCATTATTGAAGATGACGTAAATTACTGTTTGCCAGAGTATTGGCGATTACCATTGTGGCAACAAGCACCGGATCGGGTTTTTTATATTTCAAGCTTTTCAAAATATTTTGCAGGCGGACTACGAGCCGGTTACTTATTACCTCCACGACTTTGGGAGCAACCAATTTTAAAACAAATTCATAGTGAGTGTTGGGCGGTTTCCTCAATGAATTTTGAGTTAATAATGCGCGCCATTAAGAGTAACGAATTTACTTATAATCAAACTAAGCTAGCAGATGAGATACGCTATCGTATTGAACAAATAAAAAAGCTGCTTCAAACTTATGAGATAGATGCTCAGTTTGCCAGTTTAAATGTATATATTCGCTTATCCCAGTCGCAGAATATGTTTGAGTTTTGCAGCGTATTAAAAGCGCATAAGGTAATTGTAAGGACGCTAGATTCCTTTATCCCAGAAGTTCCAGCCCTAAAGGTGGATAATCCAAATGGTGTTCGCCTCACCCTAGGCGGCCCAGCAACCCGGGCTGAGTTTGACTTAGGCATCACCCGCGTTGAAGCCGCTTTACAGCAGTTTAATCAAACATTTGAGGTAGTTATTTAAATTTTATTATTCAATAAAATCGGGGAATCATTATTCCTTTGGGTGATGTGAACTCATACTTTTATGAGGAAATATAGTGTTTAAAGTTCTGCGATTTTTCTATCACTTTTGCATTTAGTTTTGCAAATTTATATGAAATTGACATGAATATCCTTTTGCCTACCCAAGCAGTTATTTACTGCTTGGGTTAAATTCCTTTAATTTTATTATGTTATTTAACTATAGATCTACCATCAAAAATGAAGTGAATTTTTGCCACAACGTTTTACTAAACTTAATGTCACACTCGGCTTTTATGTTATCTGCGTATTTCCATGGAAACTTAAATATATCCGGCGGTGTTAGCTTTTTAATAGGTTTACCCATCAAAAGGTTATCAAGCTGCTCTTCATCATTAAAATCTTTTAGAAGCTCATCATCAGCTTGATTCATTTGCTTTAAAAATGATTTATCAACACGATACCAAAAATACTTAGGGCGGCCATTCGCTTTATCAAACTCAGCAGTGGTTTTATCAAACTCACGGTAATATTCAAATTGAGGGATATCTGCTAGGGGTTGGGTTATATCCATAAAGTTTTGTAGCAGTTCCCAATGAATAAATCCACAAGATATATCATTATTATATGTAACTTCATATCTGGCACTTCGAGTAAAATGTAAGAGTGTAAATCCTCTATAGGGAAACCCACTTTTTGGGTTATGCGACACCTTATAATGAGCATTAAACTCTTTAAATGGTAAAGTATCGAGTTTTCTAGAGCTGTAATCTGGCACACTTACCCCACCTGTTAGGCGATTAAAAACAACAGCCAATTTAATTTTGTGGCGAAATACTGGCCAAACAAATACATTAAACAGTTTTGATATAGCCCACGCTATAAAAATATATAAAACATAATCAAAGGCATTTTTATAATCTCCAAGAACAAAACTCACAAACGGAAAAGAAACAATTAAAAATAACAAGGTAATATGTAAAATGACCCACGAAAAAACTAATACATCGATATAATTAGTAGCATTTGAAGATAACGCCAATTCAACTCCATGTTTCTTTCGACATAAAATTGAGCGGTACTCTTCACTTTTACCACTTAAATTATACTTATACTCTGACTTTTGATCATTATTATAACAATGCCCAAAAACGCTTCCTCTTGGGAATAGCGCTTGCTTACTTTGATAGCGGCAATACATAGAGTCACGCTCGTCTGTCGCAATTTCATTTCTAAACTTTGTTTCTTGCTTACCTCTGTAAGCGGTCTCTGCATACTGCTCAAGCATATTCTATTTCCTTTATTATCCATGCCTTATCAGGTACTTCACCGTCTTCCCACCCCTTACGCTCATCTATATCAACATAAGGCAAAGTGACATTTTTATCTAAGCGATATTGTACTTTTACTTTCCAATCAACTTCGAAATGTTTCGGCCACATGGATAAAATTGGGACAATATATTGAAACCCAGTAATAGCTCCTGATTCAGTGTTTTCTTTTTGGATTATTTGCCAATTTTTATGATCGTAACGGAATTCCTGCTCAAAATGTAAAACTCCTTCATCTTCAATTTGATATACCTGAACGAGAAGTTCCGATTGACCTAAAGCAAAGTTTGGTGTGTCTACATCAATGGTTAATTGGCAATGGGAACCAGTTAGCTTTTTAACCCCTAATGTAACATTTGGACTCATCAATGTGCCTACTAATGCGGCGTAACGAAATTAAGATGACACCCATCTTAACTATTCAGAGTGAGTATCGTTTTTATTCTTCAATTTGCGCGGCGTAAAGCCCCGCCTACGCAAATTTAAACAGCTATATTACATCGCCTGTAGGCGGCAGTTTACCTCATGCATGGTTTGATTTTTTTCTACCTTATGACTAAGATGCGCGTATTTAAAGTGGCTCTCTTCTTAATTTCCTTTTTACTTCCTTAGTCGTCAGTGTGCCAATAAACCTAGATGGGTGCATAACCCCTAGGCTTGAATTCCATTTTTAATTTTTATCAGAATCCTAGTTGCATGCTATACATAAAATCA
Source organism: Pseudoalteromonas sp. SR41-8 (assembly GCF_014163915.1). Classification (NCBI taxonomy): domain Bacteria; kingdom Pseudomonadati; phylum Pseudomonadota; class Gammaproteobacteria; order Alteromonadales; family Pseudoalteromonadaceae; genus Pseudoalteromonas; species Pseudoalteromonas sp. SR41-8. The sequence goes on along the minus strand of NZ_JACJEE010000001.1, from coordinate 251,465 downwards.
TCTTTTAAGGTATACCCATAAACAACTGCAGTGCTAAGCGCTTTGCTTTGTATTTCCATGTTAGTTTTTCGATACGCTCAGGCTCACCTTTAAAATGCAGCCAAGGTTTGGTTATTTCTTCGTTCGGTGTCGCTCTGAGCCAATTAAAATGAGCAGCCTCTTTATTGAATTTTTGCCAAATTTCGACTTGTTGATCAAGCGAAAAATCGCTCCAAAAATTATTGGGTCTGTCATTTTGCTTATCAAATTCAGCTGTGAGTTCATCAAGGTGGCGGCAGTTTTCATACTCAGGCACATCAGGCAGTGGTTGATTGTTATCCATAAACCGGACTACTCGTTCCCAATATAAATAGCAGTTCATCGGGTTATTTGAGTTATCAGGCACTTGAACAACAATTTTAGTGGCGGGGTATTTATCCTCATCAATATGACTAATAAAAGGCACAAACCCCATTACACCCGGGCGTGTTGCCACTATATCAAGGTGGCATACAATATCAGCCCATTTAAAACAACAATTACCCAGCTCATCACGCTCTTCACAACCGGGTATCTCATAGGTAAAGCCCACTAGCTGTTTTTGTCTGTCAAAATATATTTGCTTTTTAGGGATGTAACTATCTGTTATTGGTAATAAGTTAAGAAAAAATAGGTTCCAAGAAAAAGTGAGTATAGGTATCCACCACTGAAACTTTTCACCTTCTTCGTAAATAGGCAGAGATACAACACTTATAAAAGTCACAAGGCTTAGTACCGCTCCTATAATTATAGGACCAAAAAGTATTGCTCTAGCAGGGCTATTCCCGCACATTTCTACTTTATATCGTTCAGGATATTTTGTAATTGCTTGTTGTTTTCTAGCTGGTAAATCATATAAATAGCATAAGCCTTTGAATTTACTCTTAAGGCTATTTAATCTCTCTGGGTAAAAAAAACGATTAAATCGCGTTTTTTTAGGCATGATATCAACGGCTAGGTAGTCATTATTTTGCATTTAATATCCTTATTGTTTAATCAACCTTGGCACTTTAAAGTGCCTCGTTTGAATTCCTTTTCTGATTGTTAACATATCATGGACCCTGAAACTTAAGCCGTTTCACGGAAAGCCGATAAAAAGCTGAAGCGCAAGGTGCTTAGCTTTATATTTCCACGTTAATTGTTCTATGCGCTCAGGCTCTGCTTTCCAATGCTGCCAAGGTTTGATTATTTCTTCCTGCTCTCTACCTTTAAGCCAATCGAAAGGAAATGCTTCACTCAGAATTTCCTCTTCAATTTCTAATTGCTGCGAAAACGAAAATAAGGACCAAAACTCATCAGGCCGATTATTCCTCTTATCAAATTCAGCTGTAATGGGGTCTAAATGGCGGTGTCGTTCATATACCGGCACATCGGGCAATGGCTTACTTAAATCCATAAAGCGCACATAACGCTCCCACAATAAATAACAATGGACAGGGTTAGCTGAAAGCTCTACAACTGAACCGGTAACAGTTGTTTTAGGGTACTTCTCTTGGTCTATATGACTAATTTCTGGAAAGTAATTCATCACACCCGGCGCACCCATTTTCGAGGTTAACCTGCAAACAATCTCTTCCCATTTAAAGCAACAGTTACCTAAGTCATCTCGTTGTTCGCAACCTGGTATATCAAAAGTAAACCCGACCGTTTGGTTTTGCCTGTCAAGGTACATCATCTTATCTGGTATATACCTAGCCGTTATTGGTAATAAATTTAAGAAGAATAAGTTCCAGCAAAAGGTAACAAGTGGTATCCACCACTGAAAATTTTCACCTTCATCATAAAATGGAAGTGATAAGATACTAATTAATGTAACAAAGCTTAATACAGCACCAATAGCCATTGGACCAAATAATATGGCTTTTATAGGGTTATTGCCACAAGGTGCTATTTTATATTGCTCTTTTTTATTCGCGTAAATGCGCCTATCTTGATTTAGCCAACGTCGGAAAAAACATAATCCTCTAAATTCGCTTCCTTCATTTATTATTCGGTGCGCTTCAAAAAAACGATTAAACTTCGTTTTCTTTGGCATTATTCCAACACCAAAGTAATTATTTTTTTGCATCAGGTTCCTTTGCTTTAATAAACCTAGGCAGCATATACTGCCTAGGCTAAGTTTACTTTTATTAAAAATAAACTTAGCCTAATACTATACATAAAGTCATCTTTTAAGGTATCCCCATAAACAACTGCAATGCTAAGCGCTTTGCTTTATATTTCAAAGTAAGTTTTTCGATACGCTCTGGCTCACCTTTAAAATGAAGCCAAGGTTTGGTTATTTCTTCGTTAGGCTTTCCCTTCAGCCAATCAAAGTCATAAGCTTCTTCTTTTAATTTTCGCCAAATTTCTTGTTGTTGCGAAAATGAAAAGTCGAGCCAAAAACCTACAGGTCTATTATTTTGAATATCAAACTCAGCTGTCCGTGGGTCTAAATGCCGGTGTTCTTCATATTCAGGTACATCAGGTAAAGGTTTAGTTAAATCCATGAAACGTACATTACTTTCCCAATACAAGTAACAATATGCTGGTGTTTCTCCATTATCCGCCACCGTACCTAGCATTTTAGTCTTTGGATACTTTTCTAAATCAATATGGCTAATACTCAGGAAGTAGCTTACAACTCCCGGACGCGTAGATGCAATATCAAGCCGACACACTATTTCATCCCAACTAAAGCAGCAATTACCTAATTCATCACGCTGTTCACAGTCTGGTATATTGAAAGTAAAACCCACTGTCTGCTTTAATCTATCAAAATATATTATTTTTTTAGATGTAAACCTAAATGTAACTGGTAATACATTCAAGAAAAATAAATTCCAACTAAATGTAAGTAACGGTACCCACCATTGATAAGGTTCGTCCGAGTAGGTAGCAACAACACAAGAAATGACAAATAGCAAACTTAAAGTAAACCCAATTGCCATTGGTCCAAAGAAGAGCGTTTTTATAGGATCGTTACCACACTTAAAAGACCGATATCTTTGCGGTTGGGTTTCAACTAAATGCATGTCAGTATCTATCCAATTATACAAATAGCATAAGCCTTTAAACTTTTTATATCGTTCTTTGATTTTATGAGGGTAAAAAAAACGATTAAATCGCGTTTTTTTAGGCATGATATCAACGGCTAGGTAGTCATTATTTTGCATTTAATATCCTTATTGTTTAATCAACCTTGGCACTTTAAAGTGCCTCGGTTTGAATTCCTTTTCTGATTGTTAACATATCATGGACTCTGAAACTTAAGCCGTTTCACGGAAAGCCGATAAAAAGTTGAACCAGTAAACGCTTTACTTTATATTTCCACGTTAATTGCTCTATGCGCTCAGGCTCTGCTTTCCAATGCTGCCAAGGTTTCGTTATTTCGTCATTTACTTTACCTTTTAGCCAATCAAATGGAAAAGCATCTTCTAAAATTTCGTCCCTAATTTCAATTTGCTGTTCAATTGAAAAGTCTACCCAAAAGTCTGAAGGACGATTATTTTTTTTATCAAATTCAGCTGTAATGGGGTCTAAATGGCGGTGCTGTTCATACACAGGCACATCGGGCAATGGCTTACTTAAATCCATAAAGCGCACATAACACTCCCATAATAAATAACAATGGACAGGGTTAGCTGAAAGCTCTACAACTGAACCAGTTACTATTGTTTTAGGGTACTTCTCTTGGTCTATATGACTAATTTCTGGAAAGTAATTCATCACACCCGGCGCGCCCATTTTCGAGGTTAGCCTGCAAACAATCTCTTCCCATTTAAAGCAACAGTTACCTAAGTCATCTCGTTGTTCACAACCTGGTATATCAAAAGTAAATCCGACCGTTTGGTTTTGCCTATCAAGATACATCACCCTATCAGGTATATACCTAGCAGTTATTGGTAGTAAATTTAAGAAGAATAAGTTCCAGCAAAAGGTAAGGACTACCAGCCACCAAGGAAATGGCTCTTCAGAATACGTTGCGACAACACAGGCTATTAGTAACAATAAGCTTAATACAGCCCCGATAGCCATTGGTCCAAATAATATGGCTTTTATAGGATTATTGCCACAAGGGACAAGTTTGTATTTTTCGCGCTGATTTTCATATAACTTGTTCGTATCAAGCCAATCATATAAAAAACACAGGCCTTTAAATTCGTGATATATATTTTTTATACTACGATATTCAAAAAAACGATTAAACTTCGTTTTCTTTTGCATTATTCCAACACCAAGGTAATTATTTTTTTGCATCAGGTTCCTTTGCTTTAATAAACCTAGGCAGCATACACCACCTAGGTTTGAATTCCTTTTCTGATTGTTAAAGAGCAGTAACTTTTAAACACCGGCTATTAATTGAAATGCCAACGTTTTAGCTAGGCGTTTCCAGTATGGGGTGTTGTCTGGTTTGTTTAAACTTTCGTCTATCGGCCACTTTTCCCAGGGGTTGGTGATTTCTTTATTTGCCCAGCGTTTTGGGTTGGTGATGGCGCCATCAAAGTTAAAGCGGTAAATATCATTATCGAGCTTTTCTTCTATTTGCTTCATTTGCTTGTAGCTCATTAAACGCCAGTACTTTTCAGGGCGGTTATGAAGTTTAAAAAGAATAGATCCCAGCAAACAACAAATACAATAAACCAAACGGGTAATGGTTCCGGGGTAGCAGTAAATTGGGTGTAGAGACATATAAGAAAAATGCAAGCAACCACGATACTCCCTGTTACTCCTAAAAGAATAGGCCCTAATGTTAACCCTAGCGTCCAATCCCCCGCATTATGAAAACCCAAGTAGCGGCTTTCATTATCCAAGCTTTGAGGCTGTACTTTTTTATTATCCTCTTTTTCTAATAAAAATCGGACAATAATTAACCCTTTAGGTGAACTATACTCATACTTTTTTGAGGAAACGAAATTAAGATGACACCCATCTTAACTATTCAGAGTGAGTATCGTTTTTATTCTTCAATTTTTATTCTTCAATTTGCGCGGCGTAAAGCCCCGCCTACGCAAATTTAAACAGCTGTATTATATCGCCTGTTGGCGGGAGTTTACCTCGCGCATGGTTTATTTTTATTCTACTTCATCACCAAAAACGCTTATATTTAAAGGGGCTGTCTTCTTAACAGTTTATTATGTCGCCATATTAGCCAGCAACGTGACGGTAAACCTAGGCAGCATATACCGCCTAGGTTTGAATTCCTTTTCTGATTGTTAAAGAGTTATGGTCAGTTAACCGATTTGATATTCTGTGTTTTTATGGAAAGTAGAAAGCTGTAGTTTTTTAATGTTTACTTCCACGGCTTACAAATCAACTATTAAAAACAAGTAAAACTTTTGCCAAAGCGTTTTACCAAATTTAATTTCACTTTCAGGTTTTATATTCTCTGCGTATTTCCAAGGGAGCTTGAAGATTTCAGGTGGATTAAGTTTTTTGATTGGTTTACCCATTAAAAGGTTATCGAGTTGCTCTTCGTCATTAAACTCTTTTAAAACCTCGTCATGTGCTTTAGACATTTCTTTTAAAAAAGACTTATCAACACGATACCAAAAATATTTTGGTCGACCATTGGCCTTATCGAATTCAGCGGTGGTTTTATCAAACTCTCGATAATATTCAAATTGCGGAATATCAGCTAAGGGCTGAGTAACATCCATAAAATTTTTTAATAATTCCCAATGAATTAGTGCTGGAGTAATTCGATTTGCGAACGTTATCTCATATCTCATACTATATTTATAGTGTAACAACGAAAAGCCACGATAAGGATAACCACTTTTAGGATTATTCTGTACTTTATAATGGGCATTGAATTCTTCAAATGGTGCAACTTCAAAATCTTTCGCATTTGAACTCGGAACTTCAACTGTTCCATTTAAGCGATTAAAATTGACGGTAAAATTATATTTGGAACGAAAAAATGGTAGCACTATCAAACTCATTACTTTTGAGATAATCCAAATAACCACTAGAACCAATAAAAAATCAAGAGCGACACTGGTTGCACCTAAAGCAAATGCCACTGAAGGGATAAAAATAACAAACAACAAATTAATAAAGTGCAGTATAACCCAAGAAGAAATAATGAAATCAGTGAAGTTAGCAGGAATAGTACTCAGGGCCAGTTTTAACTTTTTATCTATTTTGAAAAGTGCTCTGCAATCTTCGGCACTTCCATTTAAATTATCCTTGTAAAATAAGGTTTGAGAACTGTCAAAACAATGTCTAAAAACATTTCCTCTTGGGTATAACGCTTGCTTACTTTGATAACGACAATACAGAGAGTTGCGCTCATCAGTCGCTATTTTATTTCTAATTTTAGGGTTTTGCTTACCTCTATAAGCTGTTTCAGCATACTGCTCAAGCATATTCTATTTCCTTAATTATCCAAGCTATATCAGGTTGCTCACCTTTACCCCATTTATCACGCTCATCTATATCGACATAAGGTAAGGTGGTATTCTTATCTAAGCGATATTGTACTTTTACTTGCCAATCAACTTCAAAGTGTTTTGGCCACATTGATAATATCGGTATGCTATATTTAAACCCAGTTATAGCCCCTGATTCAGTGCTTTCTTTTTGGATAACCTGCCAATTTTTATGGTCATGACGAAATTCCTGCTCAAAATGCAAAATTCCCTCATCTTCAATTTGGTATACTTGAACAAATAACTCTGATTGCCCAAGTGCAAAATTTGGCGTGTCTATATCAATGGTTAATTGGCAATGCGAACTGGTTAACTTTTTCACCCCCAAAGTCACATTGGGCTTCATTATTGTTGACACTAATGTGGCATAACATTCTTTAGGGTATGTATCCCACTTTTTATAATCACCTGTACAACGGTCATCTTCATCTTCAGCAAATGGGCCATTTTTAGCCCAGGTTTCTAATTCATTATCAGTGACTAACATAGCAATAACTGCAATGATCAAGCCGACTGCGATTATTGCCCACCCAAGTGGGGTAGTAAATAATGCAGCCCCCAAATAAATAAACCCTGCAATAGCAATTACACCACTCAAAGCATGAAAAAATACTGCATCCATATCATTTTTTTGCAAAGACTTATAAATGTCATATGAAGTAATTGCTAAAGCCAATGTAAGCCCAACTTTAGCCAATATTTTTGTAAGCTGAAAAGTACTAGTTCTAAATCTAAAACCTTTTTCTAAAAAATCTGCAACTGAAGTAACCTTGAAAGAAACAGCCTCAACAGATAAAGTCGCTAAACTATAGACAAGGTTTATCGAATCAAGGACGAACTTAGCATCTACCTTGTCCCCTGCCTTAAACTTTTTAATCATCTCGTTCGCATTAAACATTTCAAACGCTAACATCACCATCGGCAAGTTGTGTTCTAAAACTCTCACACCTTTGAGCTTGACTGTATCAACGGCACCTAGCTTAAAGTCAGGGTTATCATACGCGCTTGCATACCGATGCGTTTTGGGTACTACTACTAATTCACCTTCGATAGAATCATATCTACCGATTAAATCGTGATAATCTGTCCAATTTTTTGGGTTAAAATAGCCTTTGTTACTGCCAAATGCTTTCGGGTCTTCAGAGGCGATTACATTTTCTTTACTATCATAAATCGTTACAGCATTTGGCGGCGGATTTTTCACGCTTTCACGTAACATTGCACGCCTTTGCTGCCTATTGTTTTGCGTGCGCTTATAATTGGTTATGCCTATTACTGATGGGTTATCACCTAATACTGCCCCAGCTTGTTTAACATGAATATCTGCAAAGTCACTAATTCCAAGCGCCTTGTTATATGAGACCATTAAGTTTCTAATTTTTACAGTATGTGGTTTTAAAACGCCGTTTTGATATTGACTTGCAACACGCCCCCACGCACCGGTTAAATACCCCACCGCATCTTTTGCTTTACCAAAAAACTCTTTTAAACCTTTATTAGCTAATAAGCTGTCTTGCTCTTGCTTTTCTTCGATCAACTTTTTATGAATGCGCTTAAACTCTTCAAATCTAAATTTAGCTTCGCCATTATTTTTTTCTTCCGGCAACTTGTTTAATACAACACTCCCAGGCTGGTTTATATCGAAGTGCCCTTCTGGGATCATAAAGCAGTCAGATAACCAATTGCCTTGCTCAAACGTTGCTTTTAAAAAGCTTTCTATTGCGCTTGTGGCTTTATTTATATTATTTTTACGCTCGTTTTCAGCAGGTAACTTTTCTTTCCAAGGTCTAAATACACCAGTTGAAACATCGTCGATACTCAACATATTTAATACATTAGTAATAAAATTAAAGCCAAATAAATAATCTACATTTTCAAGGGCTACCCAATCATTCATTACTGGAGCTAAACCAATATAATCACTTTGCTTAGAAGTTAAAGATGAGTCGTTATTTAAGTCTTGTAAAAAATCAACAAACTCTTTTTGTGCTATTGGTAACTCCTTTAAATATTTCTCTAATTTGTCATTTGACAAGTATTGCTCTAGATATTCTTTGTCTAGATGCTTTGCTCCACTACGTAAAAACTTTGCACCAGAACTTAAGTCTGCATATCCCTCTTTTTTGGTTTTTATAGGAGTCATCGAAGTTCGATGTGGGAATATATAATGATCGCGCATCACTTTTTCATGCAAATCATCATTTAGCATCGCTTGATAAGCCAACACACCTGAATCATAATGTTTCTTATCTGTTAGCTTTTTATTCTCAAGCTGTAGCTGTAAAAAAATCATTTGGCACTTATTTAACAGAGAAAGCGCTATGCCACCTGGGTCATGTATTGTAATTTGCCCTTCACGCTCTGCTACTGCTAAATCAATTTGTTGACAGCGAGCGTTTCGTAATGAATCAGCTAATCCTTGGTCTTCAACATGTGTAGGTGCAGTGGCGTTAGCACTTTTTTGTCTTGGATCATCTTTGTACAGTCCGCCGAGGCTCACAATATACTGCCATGACCATTGGGCGATGGAAAAAGCAACTTGTACCGTGGGGTCACTAAGTGAACCTGGCTCACAGTTTAAACCATTTGTTTTCTTAGGCAGCAAGATTGTTTGGGTAACTAAACCCGAATATGAACGCTCGTTTTTGCCAAATTCAGTTGCCAAATCAACTTCAGATAAACAACCATTGTCAACAGCTGCAATTTCACGCCATAAATAACCATTAACGAATATATAGTAAAAGCCGTTTAAGTTACTAACAGGTCGTTCGTCTTCTCCTAACACTTGAAATTGCGCAGGTTTAGCTTTGTTTTTATCAAGGGACGCCTCGGTAAAAACGGTTGGTTTTACCGAAATAAATTGCGCTTTATTGTCATCACTTGGCGGATTATCTAAAGTATAAGGTTGTGTATAGCCGAAAGGTATATATGAACTCCCACATTCACCCTTTATCTCCGAATCTAATTTAATTAATCCCATATTAAGCACCTGCTGTAAAATTAATTGACGCGTTTTTGCCACTGATATTTTGCTTATCTGCGATTGGCTCTTTTTGCTCACTTGCACCTTGAGTCGCTTTTATTGCACCAAGCGATGCATCGTTACTATCAACACCTTTGACTAAAATACTCGCTCCATGTGTTGTTTCTGCATCACTCAAACTATCCCTCACTTGCACGCTCAACCCTCTTGGTGCGGGGCCGCCTGATTGCATAAGTGGCGCAGGTGGGGTGTTTTTAGAATTGGAAATCATCGGGTCACCTTGGCGTACAGCGGGTTTACCTTCAATTAATACATTAAACGAGCCCATGATAAATTCAGCTTCACCGTCGTTTTTCTTACTCGCGACGCCTTTTTTATCACCAGGGGAGTCACCTGAGCTTTGTGAAAAAGTGCTATTTATATTAGCGGCGCCATTGCCATTGACTTTTACTGAGCTGGCAACATCTGTAACGTCACTTGATTGCGCTTTATTTGCGTATGGAATTGGTACAACGCTAGTCCCAATTGTGGTTAAGCAGACATCCACCGTCATAAGTTTACCGCCACTATCTTGATGTACAGCGGTGCGACCATTTATCAGCACATTTTGCCCCGATACAGCTTGTACTTGTGGTGCTTGTGAAGCTGTATCTTTAATAAGCTGCTCTTGGTTACCGGCTTGCCAACCTAAATGCGTTGATACTAAATCTAAGAATGCTTGCGCGTTACTAACGGGTTTATTTACATCCATATTAGTTTGCGGTTCATTCCATGGCAGCCTAGGTTCGTTTTTTTGGCTATCCCATTGTGGCGGTGGAATAATATAATCAGGTATAAAAATATTTACCATTTCACCGAGGGTTTTCTCGCGGTATTTTGGCCTGGCAATCTCAGCTAAAAAGGCGGCGTCACCACTGGCTTTATCTTCAAAAATAGCGATACCGTTAGCTTTACCTAGCGCACCATTACTGCGGGCGCTATTGTTAAGCCCTAGCAATGTTGAGTTGTTATGTCGCCATGTTACTGAGCCACCGGTGCGCACATCAGCGCTCAGCGCATCAATATCATATTGTACGCTGCCTGTTTGTTTGCCTGCTGCGGCGTTAATATAAGGCATTATTTTTCACTCCTTGAAATTTTGACTAGCTGCTCATTAGGTGCATTAAAAATAGCAAATACCTGCTCAAGTGAGCGCGTAAGCGGGTTGCATAAATAGCTTTGTGCTAGTGTAAGTGCCGCTAATGAGTTTGCATTACCTTGATGGCCTATCGTCGTTGCTAACTCTGCACACTCAATGAGCGGCTGGCCTTTTTTGTACAATTTTTGTGTGTAAGCAAACCATTTTTTTTGCCAAGTAAGTGATTGTTCGCCCGCAAATAAATAACGGTCTTGGCTGGTGCAATTGGCCTGTGCTAATTGAGCCGTCATTTGGCCGTCATATAATTGCGCGGTAAGCTTGCCTTGCGGGTGTATTAACAGTGCATATCCACCTTCGCCATATATAACGCCCGGTGGGCCGTTTAATACTTGCACGGTGCAGCGTTTAGCTTGTTCACTCACATATTGATAGCTATTACATGAATCCACAGCGATTACTAAGGTGTCGTTGTTCATGGTGGTTAAGTCACATGTTGGCATCTGTGAATAGGCGGGTATTTGTTCTGCAATACACTCTTGGAGTAGCTCAGCGAGTGTTCCATCGCTTATCAGTGGCTGTTTAATTTCATCAACGGGCAGTAAAAATACAATTTGGCTAATGCGGTTTGTTTGCCTTAACGTGGCTATATCAACTTGCTCAAGTAGGTGCGAGAGCATTAATAAACAGCGCGTGACTCTATCGAGTTGCGCAAGTTCGTCTATTTCAACAAAAATATACGGCGCATCTAAACTAATATCACATCGAATTAATGCTTTACTTGGTTTAGAAAAAAGCATTTTATTAGCCACTGCAGTATACAAGCTGCTTGATGTACAGCCGGCAGCATTAATATGATAAAGACTGTCAAAAGTAAGTTGTTTCATATTAATTTTCTTTACCGCTATTTTCTTCTGAGGCAACGAGTATTTGACTATTTGCGCCTACTTTTTCAAGACTAATATGACCGCGCCAAAGCAGAGAAAAACACTGGGCGTCGGAATCAATTACTAAGGTGTCGCAGCGCATGGTTAGCCGCTCGCGGGCTAGTGTATTTACCACTTCCACAATAGGTTTTTGGTACGGCAGTTCTATACGTTGTTGTTGTCCGTATTGTTGTAATGGATAAAGCCCTGTTAACTGACACGCCCAGCCTTTGCCAAACTCGGCTGCAACTTGCTGATCAATGGGCGCTGTGTTGTATAAATCTTTTGGCTGTGTTGTTTTAAACGGGTAGTCTCCCGCCATAAGTGCTGTTTCGTCTATTTCTGGTAAGCGTTCAACTCGTGGCGACCAATGGCTTGGTATGGCCGAAAAGCTTGCGACCGGTGTGCTGTGGCTAGGTTTTCTAAGTAATGAGTTAGCGTATTCAACACTGGGTAACTGCTGGCCGACCGCGTGCTTATTTTTAAGTTTAAAACCACGGCCGATTGGGTTTTCTAAGAACGTGTTGCTCTCGTTATTTAGCTCTTTGCCACCAAAAGCCTGCATATAATTGAGTGCCACTGGGGTAATAATATCTGGATCTGTAGCGACTGGCCCAAGCAACGAACGTCGCCAATAACGCGCTCCGGTTACACGTAAACGCTTTTTAAACAAAGGTTGCGAAGGCGAATCAAGGCCCAGCTCAACCTCAATAACGCGCGCGTCTTTTCCTTTTGGCGGATAAGCAGTGCAATTACCATATACTTCAAAGCCATACTTAAAAGCCACCTGCTCGTTTACTTCACAAATCGGTGAGCTGTTAGGATCGCCTTGGTAATCATCAGCAATAACAATCTCAGGGCCGGGTTCAATGGCTGTAACGTTGCCTTGCTCATCAAACTCAAAGCTTTGTTTAACCACCACTACTTGACCTTCAGTACTGTCTTCTAACCAGCCGCTAAACGTGCTGGCTTGCCAAGGAGAAAGATTATGAAGCATGAACGTTCTCCACTTTTTCACTTAACAGTAATTGCCACTGCGATGCACTTTGCTGGACATGAAATAAACCACATGCACTTGTTAAATCAAAATGTGGGGCAATAACACGTTGTACTAAAGAGCCTGCTAATTTAGCGAGTTTTTGTGCGCTATTGGCTTTGGTAAAACTAATGCCCATTAAAAGTTGCTCACCTGCTTGCATTGCAAACGCTTGCCTTACGTGCTCGGCATCATCAAGGTTAATGCCGCTTTGCGGTTTTACTGCATTGTTATCACTGACGACTGACATTTTTTCAGCTTTGGCAAGCGGCCTATCTGTTAATGTGAGCCACGCTGCATAAGCACTTGGTTGTGTTACTGCGATGGTCATTAAATCCATCACTAATGGCAGCGCTTGTTTATAAACAAAATGACTTAATACAAACGAGCAGTGCTCTGGATTTGCTTTGCAAAATAATGCACAGGGTTCATACCAACGCGTGTCATTAAGTAAACCCGCTAAAGCGAGTAATTGTGCTTTTTGCTGTTCATCTGCGGTTTTTGCAAACACTTTAAATAGCTTATCGCTTACATCGTCATGCCCTGCACAATAACTATTTACTAACGCAGCAAGGGCAATCTCAAAATCTTTGTGTAATACCGCTGCGAGTAATTCACTGGTTGTAAGAGGTTGTGAAAATAATAAGGTTTTAACCACGTTTTGGGGTTTTTCTTTACCTTCAAGTACACTGGTGCGTAGCGCTTTTAAATCGTTAAGCTGCCAATGCTTTAAATTATGTTGAAGTAATTCACACTGCGCTAATTGCTCACTGCCTCTTAAGCTATGAAAGTAGGCAGTAAAGTCATCAATAGCAGTAATGAATAAATCACCCGCTATTAAACGATATACTTCACTATGTTCGCTATTTTGCTGTGCAAGTTCACACAAAGCCTGCCATGTTAACTCGCTTACTTGGGTTAAGTTTTGCGCTGAAAAATAATCTGTTGGCGCTTCGCCTGCCAACTCACTTAAGGTATATAAATGATTGAGCATTTGCGTGTCGATCACGCTAAAACGTGCCAACGAAAACGCCCCTTGCTGCAACAGCTTTTGCCGGTGCTTTAACAAGGTGGTGAGGCGCTGATTATGAAGTTTTACTTTATATACAGGTGCGAACATAGTGCTAATTAAGCCTAATTGGCCAGCCAGCCAAGGTAAGGTCTTGCTCGCTGTTTGCTGTAATATCTTGCCCTTCAAGCACGATAGTGCCGTCTGCATATACCTCAACACTACCCTTGGCCGTTTGTAGGCTAACACTTTGCTGGGCTTCAATAACGATATGCCCTTGCGAATTATTAATTTGCGCGGCAGGTGCTTGATCCGCTTGCGCTAAGAGCGCCGTTACAATAAAGCCTTGTGCGCTATGTACAAGTAATACATTAGCCCCTACTTCTGCGATGCTGACATGTGCGCCTTGCGCAATAACTTGATGTTCAACATTATTAATTAATACCGCTTTTACACGGCCAAAACTGTCGACACGACTCACACACGCTAAATGTTGATCGTGATTGAATATACTTTGGATCTGAGCGCTCATAATAAACTCCTTTTCAACTAGTTATTACTAATTGCACTGCCTTTCACGGCGATATTACTGGCCGATAAAGTAATACTTGTCGCATCAATGGTTAAGTTACCACCGGCATCAATTTCAATACTCGCACCGCCTTGACTCAATTGCAGTGATCCTTGACCATCCGCTTTAATGGTAATATTTGCGCCACTACTAATTTCTATATCGCCATTGGGGGCTTGCAGTTCTAAATTGCCGTCAACCGAATATACGCTAACATCTTGTTCACCTTGTAATTTAAGCTCTTGATCCGCTTTAAGCTCTAAGCTGCCATCGGTTGCTTCAATACGTGTGTTTGAGGTGGCTTTGAGGGTTAAATCTGCCGCCGATGTTACTGTGATATCCCCTTCGCGGGTTTGCATTTGCAAGTTATTCTCTACCCGCGTAGTAAAGTCATTGGCAACCGTAAAGGTGGCGTCGTTTTCAGCAACAAATTGCAGATTTTCTTTCGCTGATATTTTTACATCGCCATCTACAGACTTAAGCGTTGCTTGATGTGCGCCATTGGTGGCATCGAGTAATAGTTGGTTTTTATTATTTTTATTAGCAAGGCTAATTTTTTCTTCGCCTTTTTTATCATCCATTATTAAACTGTGGCCAGCTTTAGTAACGAGCTTATTCTCGGTCGGATTTTGGCTGGTAACTGGGTTAGGTGCATTTTGGTTGTATAACGCACCTAAAATAATGGGTCTGTCTAAATCGCCATTTTCGCCACAAACTAATACCTCAGTACCTTGTGTAAGCGGAAAGTGCATGCCATGACCACTGCCACCATAAGGTTGCATTAAGCGTGTTGGGCGGCTTTGTTGGCCTTCACCATCTTGATTAAATGGCAGTTTTACTACGTAATTACCATCATCATCAATTTCTTGCTCTACTAGTGCGTTAAAAGTTGCAAATACACGTCTTTCTGGAAGTAACTGTGCTTTAAACTGTTGATCCGATGGGACCAAGTACGCCTGATTTTTATAAGTTAAGCCTTTTACGTTAGCGCCATATTCCACACCTGCTTGCTGGCTACCCTTATGATCAACACGCACAACCAAATATTGGCCATTATGATCTGGATGATCATAAATAGTTAAAATCATTCCTGGTCTAAGCGCCCTGCAATCACTGTCGATAATCAATTGCTCTCGTTGACAATCAAACGCTTGCTGACGGGTTTTAGCAAGCGTATTGCCCTCGCCAGAAGTTGCATAGTTATTACCATAATGACTGTCTTCACCAAATCCTGGTTGCGAAGCGCTATTTTGCGCCGATACCTGTAAATTACCTGGTGCGCGGTAGTTATAATCGTTTAACGCAATACTTTGCGGCTGAAGTTGGGCTTGGCGACTAATTGCGAAGATTGTTTCGCTAGTACGTACTTGCCCAGATGGTGGCACATAACTTAAGTTTACTTCATCAAACAGAGCCGCAATATCTTTGCTGCTATTGCATACTTTAAAAGTGCAATCCGCGTCAGTTTGCTCAACAAAACTATAAACAAAGCCATGTTTACGCATTAAACGCGTAACAAATTCATAATCGGTTTCATTATATTGCACTGTCATATCGAGGCTAGGGCCGCTGGCTTGCATGCTAAATTTTTGCATTGGGAAGCCCGCTTTACTAAACACACTTTTAATAATGGCAGCGGGATCCATCGCCGTAAAAACACGATTAGAATGTTGATGCTTAAGTAAAGTTAAATAAGAACTCAACACTAACGTGTAATGATAACCTTGGTGACTTTTACCATGGGCTACAAAACGACTTAGTAAACCTGAGATAGTCCGATCTGTCATAGACCACACCAAACTCAAACTGGCATCTTTACCTAGCAACGTTTGCGCAGTTAAATGTTCCTGACTCAATACTTGAATATTAAATTCATAGTCTTCACATAAGCTATCATTAATTGATGTGAAGTCAGTTACCTGCACCATGCCATCAGGTAAGCCTTGTATACTTACGCTAAAATGACTGGTATTCGCTTTATGTTCACTAAAGATGTCCATAAGTCCCATTTTCAATCCTTTTTTATCTATTAAATTAGGCGTTATCGGCAAATATTGCGGTGATTTCGTCTTGCTCATCAACCGTTAACGTTAAAATATCTGGCATATCTTCTTGCGCCATATATTCCAAAATAGATTTAGCAATTCCCGGCAAAATTTGTCGTTCAATCACTGCATTTACCATCCGAGCACCGCTGTCTGAAAGCTGGCATTGCTGAGTTAACTTACTCAATACACTTGCATCAACACGCAGTTGCATTTTATGATTTGTAGCAAGACGCTTAGCAATCGCTTCTAGTTTTAAACTAACAATTGCTTGCAGTGCATCTTGATCAAGCGCTAAATAAGGCACTACTTGCATGCGTGCAAGTAAAGCTGGTGCGAAGAATTGTAGTAACTGTGGCTTAATTAATTCACTTAACGCACCAATTGACGGCACTTGCCATGGGCTACCATCTTCATTAATCGGTGCATCCGTTGGATTGAGTGCGTCATTAATGGCTTGCTGCTGCTCAGTCGGTTGTTCTACATCATCGTCTTGCTCTGGACTCAAATCGATCACTGTTGGTGGTGTGCATGCATCAATTAGCTCTGCTGAACCTAAGTTAGACGTCATGATGATCACGGTGTTTTTGAAGTCAATTTCACGGCCTTCACCATCACGCATATTGCCGCGTTCAAATACTTGATAAAACATGTTAAGCACATCTTTATGCGCTTTTTCTACTTCATCAAGCAAAATTACTGAGTATGGGCGCTGTCTTACCGCTTCAGTTAATACACCGCCTTCACCGTAACCTACATAACCAGGAGGTGAACCTTTAAGCTGCGATACTGTATGCGACTCTTGATATTCACTCATATTGATAGTGGTTAAGAACTTCTCGCCACCAAACAATTGCTTAGCTAAACAGCGGGCTGTTTCAGTTTTACCAACACCGGAGGGTCCGGCAAGTAAAAAGACCCCTAACGGTCCTTGTTCATTACTGATCCCCGCTTTGCTGACACGTAATGCTTGCGCAATTTTTGCCATACCCGCTTGCTGCCCGATCACTTCTTGACCAATTGCCGTTTCTAAATTAATGAGGTTACTGATCTGATCTTTAACCATGGCACCAACAGGTACACCGGTCCACTGAGAAATTATTTGTGCCACTGCATCAGCGTCTACTTCGCTAAATAAGCCATTATCTTGACTGTTTTGCTCTTTTAAAGTTTGGCGCAAGCTAAGTAGTGCAGCACTGTCTTGTTCGCTTGCATTGGTTGCTTGTTTAAATTCGTTGATCTGGCTTAAAGTAGCAATTTGTGACTCGCGGGCACTGGTTAATGCAGCAAGTTTAGCTTGTGCAGTATTTAACTCTTGCTGTAAGTACAATAACTTATCCATATCGACAGCTAAACCTTGCTCGCTTTCACTGGCAATACTGGCAATCCGAGTTTGTAAATAATTTATATGCTCTCGCTCAGATTCAATTGCAGCTGGATCAGTTGCAAACGACATTCTGACGCGAGCTGCTGCTGTATCAAGTACGTCAATTGCTTTATCTGGTAACTGACGACCTGTGATATAACGAGCTGACAATACAACAGCCGCTTCAATGGCATCATCGGTAATTTGGATATTATGATGTTGCTGATATTTATCTTTTAAACCCGCTAGCATAAGTTGCGCAGCTTGCTCCGTTGGCTCATCGACTTTGATCAGTTGAAAACGACGCTCTAATGCGGCATCACGCTCAAAGTACTTTTTATACTCACTCCAGGTGGTTGCTGCCACTGTGCGTAATTCACCTCTGGCAAGAGCGGGTTTTAATAAATTAGCCGCATCGCTCATACCGGCATCGCCACCCGCACCAATTAAGGTGTGTGCTTCATCAATAAACATAATGATCGGCGTGGTTGAGTTTTTAACTTCGTCAATTACTGTTTTTAAACGGCGCTCAAACTCGCCTTTAACACCTGCGCCAGCTTGTAATAAGCCCATGTCTAAGACTAATAAACGCACACCTTTTAATTCATCAGGTACTTGACCATCAATAATACGCTGTGCAAAACCTTCTACTACGGCGGTTTTACCGACTCCCGGATCACCCACTAAAATCGGGTTGTTTTTACGACGACGACATAACACATCCACCATCATGCGTATCTCGTCGTTTCGCCCGAGTACAGGATCAATTTTTCCTTGCTTAGCTTTTTCGGTTAAATCTTCACAATATTCATCAAGCGCGCCGCCACCTTCACTTTGGCCATTATTTTGCGTTTGCTGAGCTGTTTTTGCCTGTGGGTTTAAACGCTCGCTTGAGTTTTGACAAATTTTATCGAGGTTTTCGGCTAAAAAGCGTGAGTCAATTTTATCTAGCAACGCTGGTAATTGAAGCACAGGGCTATAAGGTAATAGCTCCGTGAGTGCATCAAGCAATGCAGCACCGTTGATCCAATCACTTTTATGCTGCACATTAGCGCTCAACCATGCGCGTTCTAACCATTCATATAAACGACGAGAAAACACCGGCTTACTTTGGTTACCCGCAGGTTGACGATTTAAAAAGTCAAGCAACTCATGCCATACCGCATCTTGATTAATATTAAAAAAGTGAAATATTTGTTCTAAATCGCCACTACTGCCCTCTTCCATCAACTTAATTAGTAAGTGTTCAGGCAGCACTTCAAAATGACTACGACTGCTAGCAAACCCTGCAGCAGACTCAAGCGCGGTCGCGGTATGGCCATTTAGCTTGTCGATAAGTTGTTTAATGCCTTTTGCATCCATTGTTTTGTCCTTAAATCTGGTTTCTTACTAATGTTGATATTGAAGATGGGTATAGCTGTGTACGGTTGTGTTTGCCGCAGCACTGCCTAAATAACTGTTGTGTCCAAGTATTAACGGTGACACACCGATTGCCTGTTGCTCTACAGCTTCGTTAGCCACTTTGATTTGGCATAACCACTGCACATTATTTGGTAAGTGAGTGCTTAATAACGCCGCCATTTTTTTACCTTGCTCATGCAAAGGGTTCAAACTAATGGCAGTTTCACTGTCTACAGGGCCGATGGCAATTGTTAAAATACTGCCACTTACTAATACTTTGCTACCTAATACCGCAGAACCACCGAGTACCATCTGAGCATCATCACCAAATGTACTTGGGGCATCAATTGTTTGCCAATTAGCGCGGGTATCGTCAACATGCAGCTCTTTCACTGCAAGTGTATGTTTAAGTAATTGAGTTAAGCCTGCTGCACTGGTTTGTTTTAAGCTAGCAATGCCGCATTGTACTTTTTGATCTGTTTTTGTAGATAAAATGGCTTCTATTAAATGATCAAATTGATCTGCACCACGTCCTGCAACATTGATTTGTGACTTTTTCCACGCCTGAAAAAGTTGGCAATATAAAATATGATTAAACATATCTAAAAATTGCCGAACCCTGTCACCACTTTCGTCATCACTTGCTGCTTGCTCTAACAGGTAATGCGGCATTGGCGCATCAACCCCATACAAACCCAAGAATGACGTTGATAAACTGAGTCGCCCGCGTCCTTGGTTATCTAAGCTACACGCACGTACATCGGTTGCTGGAAAGCCAAGCTCTTTATAGGGCTTAAACATCACCCGCTCACTAATGCCTTTGTCAAGTTCGTGAGGCGTTGCCCAATGCTTTTCAATTAAGCTCATCGCTTTAAATAAATTAAACTGCCAAGGCTTAGCAATTAATTGTTCAATCGGTTTGGGCAATTTAGCCCAAACCGGATGCTTTATGGCTGGTTCATGCACACTCATAATTGATAACTCTTGCCCGGCTCAATATCCCAACACCAGGTTTTATAGCTAGGAATAGCATTAACGCGAGTCTGCACACTTTCATTAATTGGTGCGTACATTAAAAAGAATTGGTGCAACATATTACAAAAATGATAAAGATCGGCATCGCACACAAACTTACTTTCATCGATATCAATTAATACATCTACGCCTTTAATAAAAATTCCACGCTTTATTTGGCTGATCGGAGTAGCCGTTATTTTTTGAATGCTCTCAATACGCAAGCGATTCTCAGCTTTTTGCGACCAATCAAATAGCACTAATAAACGTTTAAGCTCGGTTACTTGAGTTATTTGGGAAAACTTAACATTAAGTAAGCTGATCAGCTGCCAATGTTTTGGTTGTTCTGGGCACGGTAAATAATTAGTAGGCCTAATAACATTCTCAACCTCGGCAATACTTGGCATATCGCGCCCGCCAATATTTAAATCACCTTCTTGCAGTAGTTGCCGAGGCCAGCCTGCATTAAAAGCAGTTAAATCAACAGATAGTGTTTCTTTTTCATCATTTAAATTGAAAGGCAACTGTAAGTAATGAGTTGGTGCAGCTGCACCCACATCTTTAGTTAATACGGTAAATAGCTTTTTCTCATCTTCAAATACACTTTGATAACGAGGTGTATAATCATAGGTTTTACCACTGAGCGAGTTGCGCCCCATTACCGAATCGACGGTGTAACTGAAAATATGATCGGTACGATTTTGATCTGCTGTGATCATATAGTCGGTACGATTGGGTTCGATTCTGATTGGCTCTGCCGCTTGGGAAAATAAATTAATTGCAGGCACGCAGTTTATCAGTAGGTTTTCACGGGATAATTGGTGTCCGGGTGGTAATTTACTTGAGCCACGAAAAACTATTTCAAAGCGGTCTATATGATCTGCAAACTCAACGTCTTGCAAACCTGTAAAAGTTAAAAAGTAAAAACGATCTTTGGCATTAAAGTAATCTAGTAATAATGCATATCCTGGATGGCTTTGCTCAGCACTCGGTAAAAGAGCCCCATCAATATTTAAATAACTGGCACTGCAACCTTTTACTTTAAGCTTTTTATTATGCTCAAAATGCGCAGGGCCAAAATCAAGTTCAGCATGTTTCTCTGCCGTTTGCAGCAGCTTAAATAAAGAGCTACATAACGGGGTATCGCCGCGTAAATAAAACTGCAAGTTTGATAAGTCATAATTTTTACGCTCACCTTGGCATACAAAACGTAAACCAATGCGCAGCTCTGCACCTAAATGTGATTCTTGATAGCGCACATGCTCAACATCGAATGGTGCTACTGTTAGATTATGCGTGGTGGTAAAAGTAATATTTTTATGATCAACTACCGTATTATCTGCTTTTAATGTGAGACCCTTTTCAATCATGTGAGTCTTTTGCATTGCCAGCTTAGGGCTAAATTTCACTACCGTACTCGAAGGGTAATAACTAAGCAGAATAGGACATAATTGACGCAGCACTTGCTCTGACACTTCTGGTACTGATTCATCTAAGCGTTTTTGTGTGTGCGCAGTTAAATACGCCATACCTTCGAGTAAACGCTCGATATGCGGGTCGCGATCTTTTAAGGCATCAATATTTAACATGCCCGCATGCTCAGGATAATGTTGTGCAAACTGTTTACCGGCCTGCGTTAATAAACGCATTTGAGCATCAAAATATTGCTGCATTAAAATATCCTTTTCATTGAAATATTAGTCACCATTTTTAGCGTGCTGCATTACATCAGCCTTACCGCCTGATTCAAACCGCGTGTTTAACTTAATACATTGGCCACTGGTTAGAAATGCTTGAATATCCAGTCGGATCACGCAATTTTCTTCACGTATTTCCATTGGAATAACATTGGCATAACGCACTCTTGGCTCATATTTCTCAATCAATTTTTTAACCTCAAACGCCAAAGTATGTTGCGAATAAGGCAAACCTTCGTAAATATCTTCAATATCGGGCAAACCATAATCAGCCAAATGCTTTAACACCCCACGGCGAGCATTAAGCAGCTCATTAAGATGGTTACAGACACTATTTTGCTCATCAGTCTGAAAACCTTGATGTCCATTACGAATGACAGGTTGAGTTAAAAAATCGAATAACGCCATGAACTTACCTCTGATAAAAGGATATGCTTGCGCATATCCTTTAAAAATTCCGACTTATCGACCTTCAGTCCAAGAGTCAGAGAACTCGATGTTGCCATCAAGGTATGTCCAAGTAATGCGCTTATAACGTAAACATACTGTTTCAAGGTGCGGATAACGCTCCTTGTCTAAGTCTTTTACGTTGTGCATTGTTGGTGAGATTGACGTAATTTTTACATCTTCCAACTTGTGGCAGAAATACTCACGCTCAGTCCCTGTGTCATCGATACGGTACCATTTAAGCTCAAGTTGCTTAAGTGTTTGACCGTTCGAGCACGCTTTATACAGATACGGTGTAGCTGCATCTACCGCTTTAGTAATTACAAACGGTTCATGCTTACGTGTACCTGTAAGTTCACCCGTGTCGTTATCTGTAGGAATGCGAAGTTCATGATCAAAGTGTAGGATCTCGATTGAACCTTCACGCTCTGCAACAGTTACAGAACCTTTGATGTCATTACCTTGGTCATCCTTTAACCACATATACGCTGGAATTGCCATTTCATTATTCTCCTTTTAGAATGAAGTGTTTCCTGTTAGTTGGCATTGGCATAAACAACCATGTTTATGCCCCCCAAAAAGCCCTCTGCTTCACGCCACTGGGGAACATGTCCCAAGTTGGATGCAACCAACTTGGGGCAATCTTTTTCATAACGTTTTTTACACCAACCAGCTACTCACCAAATTGACGTATTTACACTTTAAAAGCCTGCGTTAAATGCGTTTCATCGGCGGCTTGGCAGTTCATTTTTCGCCAGGCATCTGCCCTACTAGTGCTAAGCGCACATCAATACCTTCCACTTGGAAATGTGGCACTATGTACGTACTAACACGGTAATAACCTGGGTTACCCGGAATTTCAGCAACAGTCACTTTGGCATCTTTTAATGGATGCGTTGCAATTAACGACTCATCAGGGTTATTCATTTTAGTAACTAACGCACCTAACCAATCGTTAAGCTGCTGCTCTAATTCATGGCGAGGTTTACTCGAACCTATGTTTTCACGCTGCAACACTTTTAAGTAATGCGCAATGCGCGATACTAAGAAGATATACGGTAAACGCGAGTTAATACGTGCGTTTGAGGTTGCTTCTGGCGTTTCAAGCACTTGTGGCTTTTGCGCACTATTAGCTGAGAAGAAACACGCAAAGTCTGAATTTTTATAATAACTAAGTGGAATAAACCCTTGGTTAGCAAATTCAAGCTCTTTAGTCTCTGAGATCAATACTTCTGTTGGGATCTTAGTTTCTGAGCCTTTACCTGCTTCGAATGAATGAAGTGGTAAATTCTCAACTTTACCGCCCGACTGTGGGCCACGAATGTTAACTGCCCAACCATTATCATGGAAACTGCGAATAATATTGGCGGCAAAAGCAAACGTTGCGTTACCCCATAAATAGCGCTCATGGTGTTCACTGTTTACATCTTCTTGGTAGTTAAAGTTACGCAGTGGATTAGTTTCACCATACGGTAAGCGCAATAAGAAACGTGGGAACGCTAGGCCGATATAGCGTGAATCTTCTGATTCACGGAAGTTTTTCCAACGTAAAAATTCAGCACGCTCCATGTACGAACCAATATCTTGAATTTTAGATACTTCATCAAGTGAGTCTTTCAAGAAAAACTTAGGTCCTACGCTGCCCATAAATGGGCAGTGCGCCGCAGCTGATACGCGTGAAATTTCTTGTAGTAATGAAACATCTGGCGCTGAACAATCAAACTCAAAGTTCGATACCATAGTCGATACTGGTTCGCCACCTGGGGTGTCGTAATCTGAGGTATAAACATGCTTGTACAATGCTGATTGCGTGGTATCAGGTGCTTCTTCAAAGTCATCACGCAGGGTTTCTTTATCAACGTCGAGCATTTCGATTTTGATGTTGGCATTGTTTGGCGTGCGATTAATTAAATAACGCAATGAACGCCAAGCTGATTCCATTTTTTGGAAGTTTGGATTATGTAAAATCTGGTCTAACTGCTGTGAGATAATCGTATCAACTTTCGCAATATAGTCATCTAACAACAACTTATCGATACGCGTAACTTCTTGGCCGCTGCTGCCAGCCATATCTAAAAATACATTGATTGCCGCTGTTAAACGCTCATTCGCACGGGTTTCAGCAAGGTTGCTGGCATCACGAAAAGTGTCTAATTTGATCTCATCTGCAACTGGGGCAATATCGACCAAGTTACAAAGGCTTTCGTAGGTTGATACCGGAGCTTGCTCAATTGAATGAGCTGCAACGTTTAATTGTTCTTGCATTGACATGGTAACGTCCTTATTCAGTAACTGGGTGTTTTTCGTCTTCAGAAGCAAGCGGGGCAATTTCATCCAGCTTAGCTTTTAACTCATCAAGTTCTGGCTGGTTTTGTAATACCCGCTCTAGTTCTTTACGTAATGATGAGTTATCCAAAAGATTCGATTTCAAGTCACGCAGTAAGTTACGCATTGCCATCATTTTATTTAACTCAGGTACCTGTGAAGCAACTGATTCTGGATCAAACGATTTAAACGAATCAAACTGTAAATTCACGTTGATCTCGCCATCGCCTTTGATCTTATTAGCAACTTGAAAGTTTGCCTTTGGTGCCATATCTTTTAACACTTGCTCAATATTATTTTTATTGATTGTTACGCGTTCACGCTCAGCAAGGTCTTGGGTATTTAAACCATTAGAGTAATCACCAATTACCAGCATTTTTAGTGGCAATTCGCTTTTTTGCGATGCGCCATCCGTATCAAGCTCTAAAGAGATATTGATCCGAGCTCTTGGGATCTCTTTTTGAAATGTATCTGTCATGTTTCTTCCTTTGCAGTTTGTATCAATTCCAATTAACCTCGACCCATTAGTCAGGCTCTTGTAACTAAATCCAAGCTATTGCTTGAGCCGGATTGGTTACCATCATTCGCTGACTAATTTGCTTAGCAGCTAAACTCATTTCATCACTTTCTGCCAACGACAGATTGGCGTAACATTGCTTGGCAAAACGCCATACTTCCATGCAAAAATGTTGTTGCCACTTCGCTAATTGAAAAGTTTCAATTTGCTCAAGTAATTCGGTTAAAATTGCCAAAGCGTGTTCATAATGCTCCGCTTTAAGTAACAACTTGGCTTTTAATAATTGGCTTTGTGATTGGTCAAACCCGGTAGGGGTACTTAATTGTTCAACCTTGCTAAGCGCAGCACTGAGTTGTCCTTGCACTACTTCATCAGCCAATAAGCTATAATGTTCATCAAAAATATTGCCTTGCGAATTATTGCTTGCTGGCGTTTGTGCATTGCTAATTTCAAGTAACGTTTCTTTATTGGCTGGGCTGCATAACCCTGTGCCATCGTCGTACTGTAAATGAGTTAAAAGCGGAAACTGACTAGTTAAATTAATCAATTGCTGCTCAAGCCAGTAACTTAGCTTGCCTTTATTTAATTGTTTTAACGCACTTAATACCAACATTTGTAAGTTGAGATTAAATTGCATCGCACCTTCCATAAATAAGCCTTCAGCAAGCATGAGTGCCTGCTCTGGTTGTTCACTGGCAAGTGCATTTTCAATCGGTGCAAAAGCCGCAGCTCTTGGTGCTGGTAAGCGTGTTTTACCATTTTCATTAGCCGGTATTTTCAGCCCAGACCAACGTGCAGCACGTGATAATTTAATCACCCGCTCGATGTTATTTTGTTCTTTATCAAAATTCAGTAATTCACGAATAGCTGATAAATAAGCCGTGTCACTGCTGAGATCACCAACCGTAATACTTGCAACTTGACTTACAGAGCTGTGCACTGATGATGTTGAATGTATTGCCGGTGTACCGTCGCTTGGTGCTTGTTCAGTATCGTCTTTACTAACAACTGACGGCTCGACTGCCTTTGCAACTGGGTTGCGTTTCATTTGCTCGTCAGTCCACTCGTTTAAAGTAGATAAAGGACCTGATTCACTATCTAATAATGGTACTGAGTGTTGGTTGTAATCGGTTAATACCGCATCTAGTTCGGCCCATTGTTCTGCGGTTGCCGAATGACTTTGCGAAATCCCTTTTAGACGTTCTTGTTGCTGTAAAAACCAGGTATTTACAGCACTGCGCATGCGCTCTTTAAGTGGGTGTACGTCGTTGCTAAAATCAGCCAATATCTTATTAAACAATTTGATTGAACTAATTAACCCCTGCACCCCAAATTCACTGGTTGCAGCTAAGCATAAGTAACTAACAATACGTAAATCTTTACTCTTATTCTGTAATAAGTCAGTTGCTTGAATAAACATCACTTTAAAATCAACCTCACCAACACCCGATGAAGATGCTTTGAGACTTTTAAATGTTTCTTCGTATTTTAAATCTTCGCCACACGGCAAACCTTGCAATGGTGCAGCAAGTTCATCCAGCCATAGTTGCCAGCTATTGTGAGTATGTGGTTGCTTTAAACTCATGCTTTACACCATCGTCTTAGTGCATCGTATACACTTACGTTATCCATATCGGCAAAATTAATACTGTAGTCACTTGGCACTTTGCTCAATGGTAAATTCGTCAAATCAATAATTTGTGTTGATTTGTCTTCATTTAACCAAATCGAGCTAAAATAGGATGCCGATACAGGACGACAAAACACCGTTAAACTAGGCGCATGATCTTCACATCCTAGTTGATAAAAGAACCACGGTTGCCAGTTGTGATCAGCAACCACAGATGCTATTAAATGCAGCCAAAATCCAGCGACCAAGGCGCTCTCATGACTAAACTGTGGCATTGGTAAACGAATACCAAATTGACTGCGTAGACAGCCTCTATTTGCAATCGACTTCAATACTGCAGATAGTTCTTCAATTAATACAGCACGCTTATGCACATCATTCATCTGGAGATGCTGCCACAGCACACTCATCGGTATCATGCGCAGTTTATCTAGCTCTTGATTTAAATTTGGTTGTTGCTTCAACGCATCAGCGACCTTGTTATAAGCATGAGCTTGTTCCGCCATCGCATCAATTGATGGCGCTTCTTTAATGCGATCATTCACACCAATTAAGTGCTCAATCACATGACTAGCATATAAGAACAAAAATGCTGGATGGCGTTTATAAGTGTCTAATCCGCTATGTATAAAAGAGCTAAAAGGGTAAAAACGGCCACTACTATCTTTACTTGGTTGTAAAATACCAAGCAAACTACTGTCTTCACTGTTCCCAGATACAAAAAACAACGATTTAACACCATTAAGTACAGCAACATTATTCGCCTTTCGACCACGATTAAGGTGAGCAAATCCTTCTTGTAACCAATGATCAAATGCCACTGATTCACGCGATGAAATATTTAACTTCACAAAATCAGGTCGTACTGGTGTTTTCCCCATATAACCGTAAGAAAACTGTTTTACTAGTAACGGCGATTTCTTTTTAGAAAATAAATTAAACATATCCGCCCCTACTGTACCGAATTATTATTCGACTGCGCATATTGCGGCGATTTCGAAAACAACGAGTTCGGTAAAGCAAACGAAGTCAGCATATATTTTGAGAAAATACCGCTATTACGCCCTGATTTTAAGGAAAACTGTACTGTTAATTGCTGTTCTGACTTATCGGTTAGTTCCCATGTAGCTAAGAACTCAGTGCCTTTTATCCATTTTACATTAGCATTATTAAGCACTTTAAGTAGCGCCCACGGACCATCTTGCTCAATCGAAATTCGATTGCCTTTATTATCTAAACCATAAAGAATCGCTTTTTCTGCAGCACCACGACCAGGCCAAGAAAAGTTACGCCACTCCTCCGGCTCATTACGATAGCGATAACCTTGCTCTGAAAAGCCTAAATAAGTTTCACGAATGCCTCTTTGTGGTACTGGCATCATCTGAAAATTAAAGCCCGCAGAATCTGCGCCACTAGTAAATAGTGAACGTGTTACTTTATTTGCTTTTGTTAAACCATCGAGTAATTCTTTACTAAAGCCAATACCAACACCATTCCACTGTTTTTCTTCCCATACGCCACGACGTACTTTCATAAAAGGTTTCAGTTGAGTGTTAGTAAAGTTCCATAATATGCCAGACTCAGTGTTTAAAAACTCCGACACATCAGCAATCGCGGCATCAGGTCCATTTAGGTTAAATGGGTACTTTCCTGCGATGCTGTTGCTGTACATTGTATAAACTTGGTTTTCCCACTCTTCATTTAACTGGCTTCGTGCTTTGGCCATAATTGTGGCTATACCCGCTTGTAAAGGCGCTTTGAAAAGAGTATCCAACGTTTCTTTTGTTTGTGGGTCTAAAGCACGTGTTTGGCTTTCAATGATGATCCATGATGACTGCAAAGCATTGGTTTGATTATTACCTGAGAGTAAATCTTGGACAAAAATCATAGCTTGGCCATCATCTTCATTACTCGCCGCCATCGCTTTTATGTCTGAGTGGATGCTGCTTAATGAACTAATGTACTGGCCCATGTAATCAGAACTGCGCTTATTATCATCGTTTTGTGTAAAACGGCGTAAATCAGCAAAGCGAGATTCCAGCTCTGGCGCTCTAACCGTACTCATTTGTGAAAAATCAGGGCTGTTAATAGCTTGTTTAGCTAGCTTTCCTTTTGCTGCTTTTTTCTGCGCAACGTCGGCAGCACCGGCAACTAAGGTCGCAATTTTGTCATTATTCGCGGTAACGGCTGAAGGTTCGTCAGCAACCATTATGTTATTGTTCACCAGCATCATTAAATCTATCAATGGGCCATCGTTTGATGAAAGGCGAGCAAAATCAATACTTGCATCGTTTAAGTCTCTAAACGCTGGGACTTGAATACTATTTAAGAATTCGAACCAAGTATTACCGTAATCCTTAAAGTAATAAGCACGCATTGCTTTGGCTAAGGACTCAGCTTGTGCTTCATCTACAGCATTTTGCCCTTCGTCATTACTGGTGCCCATAACCCAATCGCCTGAGAACACTAACCGTGAAATACGTTTAATTTCAGGATAGACATATTCTTGCCAACCAGCATTGGTATATACATAAGGAATTGCATAGCTACTTTTTAATACATCACGGTTATTAGCCGACATAAACTGATTAAGCTGTAATGCTTTTTTGCGCTCAGCAAAGCTTGTTATCACTTGCTTATACAGAGGCTCAGCTTCAGGTTGAGTATTTAAACTTTCGCGCGCAGTATAAATTGCGGTTTCATTTGCTTGCCAAAAATTAATCTTCCCAGGATGCTCTAGATCAGTACCTAAATTAGCTAAGTACACATCTAACAACGCAGTTAATTGACTATAAATGGGTGTATCTTGTTGCGCTGTTAAATCAATATTAAAGTGATTACTAATAAAACTAAGTAGCTGCTGTTTAGCAAATTCATCATTTTTATGTTCGGGGTGTGTGCTTAGCATTAAATGTAATTTAAGTGCTTCGTAATAAGGTTGTCGAATACCTACGCGTGACTCCGGCTCATCAGAGTTCCAACGACTTTCATACTGTTTTAATTGTGCTAACACCTGTTTTTCAGCAGGAAGTGTGATCAATTGGTTTAACTGGTTAAATAATACATTCGCGACACTTTGAGTTGTTTCGTCACCTTCGTAAATACCAAAAATAAAATACCAAGGTAAGCTTTTTTCATAACTTACAAGCTCCTGATAATGCTCAAATAATGCAAGTGTTGCAGCTAGCTTTTGATCCGCCTTCGCCTTATTTACATTAACTTCAACCACCGCTTTCACGCGTGCTTCGCCTTGGTTAAGCAATAACTGATTACTGGTGTATGAGGTAATCAATAACGCTGTAATCGCCGCTATTGAGGCAAGCCCCGTGGTTACAGTTAAACCTTTTAACCAACGACCTACTAAGCGCTTTTTACGATTACCCCGAGTTAAATCTTGTAGTTTAAAAACAACATCATTAAAAACGCGATTAATAAAATAGCTTTGGGTGATTGTTTCTTGTTTTTGTTCAACCACAACCGCGCCAAATTGATCGCGTACACCGTTGGTGATTCGCTCAATTGGTGTGCCCTCTTGTGTACCTGAGGTAAAATACACGCCTGCAAACCAAGGAACTTCTTGGTACGGATTCGCTTTAAATAGCAAGTTTACAAATTCGGTTAGTTTTGTTGAGGCCGATTTAAACTGATTAGGAAAATCAAGGATCAACTGTTTACGATGCTCATTTCGTTCACGGGCCACTTTACTTAAACGTTGCTGGCACAAACGTTCGTATAATTCATCCATTCTGAGCTCGAACATTTCAGCCGGATCGGTTTTTTGATCTTCACTAATATCAAGTAAATATGCGCCCCACACTTGCTCGCGCTCTTTTTCAGATAAGTCATTAAAAAAAGGTTCAAAGCCACTAATTAAATCGGTTTTTGTGAAAGTGATATAAACAGGGAAAATAACACCTAGTTGCGTGATCAACTCTTCAATACGTTCACGGACTAACTTTACATGCTGGCGAATTTCTTCACTGTCAGAGGTTAAAACATCAGCTACACTAATTGCGACCATTACGCCATTGATAGGTAATTTTGGGCGGTACTTTTTCAGTAAATTTAAAAATGATAACCACTCTTTGTTTTCTGATTGCTCAGTTGTGTAACGTCCTGCGGTGTCAATTAAGATCGCTTGATCTGAAAACCACCAATCACAGTTACGTGTGCCACCAAAACCTTGAATATGCAGTTCGCTAGAGTTTGAATACGGAAAATGTAATCCAGAGTTAGCAAATAAAGTACTTTTACCGGTCGCTGATGGACCAATGATCATATACCAAGGTAGTGCATAAAGAGCGGTATTACCACGATAGCCAGCGCCTAAGTGCGATGCTTTTAATGAGCCTAACGCTTCTTGCATTTTTTCTTTTATTTCATCAAGCTCAGCACTTGAGCCCGCATTGTGATTTGCAAGTTCAGAAGCTAACTTATCGCCAGAACGCTTAGTCCATAACCAACGAGTAAAAATAAATAAAATGAATACCGCCGTAACTGCTCCCATAGCAATCAGCTTTTTATCAGTCGTGTCTAAGCCCACCATGCGCCCAGCAAACCAAACAATGCTCAGCACTGCAATTAGACCGATCAACTGTCCTGTGGCGCGAGATGACACTAAGCCCAGTAAAAAATGCACTAGGCCACTTTTATTTACTCTTCCTTGCATGGTATTGCCTTATCGTGTCTCGTTGGTTTTATTCAATTGAGTGAGTACTTCCACCTGATTACTTATGGTTTGCGTACTCTGTGTAGCCTGCTTGTTGATCACAAAATGAAAGCCTGCAAATAGGGAAGCGATTGAGCCTAAACAAATCGACAGAATAACCCAATAAGGGACATTACGACCGACTTTCATAGCAAACCCTTCAGCAGGTACGCCATTATCAGAAAGCAGTGCATTAGGCGTGCCTTTGACATCTTCAATTTGTGCACGAATGTCAACTATCAAAGCTTTAAGCTGTTCTATTCCTTTAACTTTATAGATACCTTCAAAACCCAATTGCAAACAAATATAGTACACTTCTAACGCCGCAAATTTATTTTCACCGCCAGTACGCAAAGTCGCTAAACGCTCAAAAAACTCTTCACCTGCACGGTTATTGCCAAAAAACTCTAACTGCAGCGGTCGTGACATCCAGTCCATACGAAAATGCGCTCCGGAGCTCATTACAAACTCATCACACATTGCAGTAAGAGCAAATTTTACTTCTTGCATCACACTAGTCGTCACTTGTTGGGCATAACAATTACGCTCAAACTCATCAAAACTATTTAATAACTGATCACGAAAATCGTTCAGCTCAAGATCGGTTGATTGCTTGAGCTTTAATGGCGATAACGCATTTATAACCGGTGATATACAGGCGATTAAATCTTGTTGTTGTGATTGTTGTTGCATCATTTCACCTAACTTAATTGCGTGCGACAGTAACTATTTCGATTTGCGCAGCTTGCAAACCAAATGGAATAAATAAACTTAACGACTGCTCTTCGATTATTTGCTGCCAAATGTAACCATGTGATTCAAGACGGAAATATTCATATCCACTCTTTATTGCTAATTTATTTGGCGGCCGTTGGCAGTGAGTTAGCTGAACACCTGCAAGGGCTGATGAAATCATAATATCGAGTTTTTCAGTTGCGCCAACTTTAACTTGGTCGCTAAATGTTTCAATCCACTTAGTATCCTCAGCTTCAAAATAAACCGCGAGATAGAAGTCGTTATGCTCAAAAATTGCTGAGTCAATAGTCGCAACCTGATGAATAGCATTGGAAATTTTTTCAAGTTTAAGGCCAGCCATTTTCTTAGGCACAACACCTTCAAGTAGCTTAGTTAGCAACTCATCTAACTTACCAAATACATGGCTGAGTTGTTTATGCTGATAAGGAGGGACTTGGTTTACTAAATCACTGTGTTCAAACATCGATACAGAGCTGATCAAATCAACCAATTCACAGTACAAACGCTCTGGATGAACTAATGACAAACTTTTTAAATGATCCAACCGCTTTGCTGAAGGTGCCATCGCATTAAGTAATAAAAAGCTATTCATCTCGTTTGGACCAAAGTCAGTCACTGAACCAAAGTTTTTCCTGCGACTAAGCAACACATTGACTTTCGCATTCACTAAATTTGCGGTGCGATTTAATAGCTCAGTTAAATATACCGAAGCACTGATATTTAACAGTGGTGGTACAAAGTGTTTATTAACAACAAAAGAGCCGTCTTCTGCGCGGACTATTTTCAAACACGCTAAAGTATCAAAATAAGTTTTTACATCACTATCTGTTAGTAATATAAATTTAGGGTGCGCTATCAGCACTTCACGATTACGTGCAGCATCATGATCATCATTTAACTCAATATAGTCTGCATGATAGGCACTGAGCTGACCGGTTGTTGCATAACCTTCAATATTACTAACGATTTTATTGGCAGCAATCGCGATGTAAATAATCACTTCATCTAGGTTAGGATCTAATTCCAGCTTTAATTCGTCATGTTGTTGGCGATCAAAATCAAGTAATCGACCATTTTCAAGTAACAATTTGAAGCTAGTAATTTTTAATAGCCCACGTGATAACGCTGACTCATCAATTGCAAGATGCTGGATACCAAACACCAATGGAGAAATAAGTCGCTGTCTTACAATTTGATTTTGCTCATGATACTCATCAAATAACTGAAAATGGTGTTGTGCTAATAATACACCTTCAGCCCAGACGGGTTTTACGGGGGCTTTAGTACTCATTACTGTGCCTCATCCACGTCAGGCAACTGCACTTCATTATTTGTGATCAGCACATCTAATGCAGTCGATAATTTAACCGGACCATCACCTAGTTGATAATACGTTTTCCATTTGTCTCCTTGGCGATCTCTGAATAACGCAACAATTGCCACAAAACGAGCATTTTCAGCTTGTTCAAAAGCGATCGTTGTTTTTTCGGCAGGATTAATAGTGCGTTCTTCTAACGTGATCAATGAATTTGCTAATACTGATTTATCTGACTTCCAAAGTTCTTCAAACGTCGCTGTTTTAAAGCTCTGAATATCAGACAATTGATACACTCTGAGAACCACTGGAAGTGCTTCATCAAATTGATTTAAATTTAAATTATCTGTTGCTGTAATGTCTAACTCTACATTAGTGCTCATGCACGCAGTGAGTGACATTAACAGCACAGCTAAGATTACTTTATTTATTGCAAAACGCATTTAATACCTCATTAGATATTTTAAAATTGATTATTCAGTTTTTACAAAGGATCTCTTCATAAACAGGGCAAATAACCCTGTTAAAACGCACTGACGCACAATCTGACCAGCGATTGTCATTTAAAATTCTAGAAAAAAAACCTGAACTTTTATTTTCTTGATTTTCAACAGCTAGAGACTTGATGACAACATGATCGATTGAAGATATTAATTTAGAATTTAAAACTATTAACTCTTGAATATAACTAGATATATTTTCATTAATTAAAATAATATTTCCATCGTTCTTTGGAGGATTATTCAAAAAGAAGAAAAACTGATCTATAACAGATTCAGAAAAAACACGATGTGCAGGAATACCTGTTTGATCAAGTAAAGAGGAGATGTTACAGGTTAGAGACCAAGCCAAGGAGTAAAGGCTATCAACCTGATTTATAAAATCTTTTTTTCTCATTTTATCATCCTTGATTTAACATAGTCAGCTTAAAGTTGCACTAACGCGGTAATTATTCAGTCCTTAGAATTAGCGCATGATACAAACATAATTGTTAAAATGTCAACCGAATTCAGTGCGAAAATACAACTATTTCTAACTTAAAGTTGTTCCCAATAAAAGCGACCACACCATATAATTTTAAAAATGAACACATTATGAACCTATTTGCATATAATCTAAATATCGTTGATTACAAATATTTCATTGATTATCGCTAGATTAATGTGTATTTTTACACGCATTATCGACCAAGGTAGCAAAAGGACAAGGAAATGTCTAAATCACGATTATTGTTAGATATTAATAATAAAACAATGAACGTAACTCAGGTAAAGGGAATTGAACGCTTAAATAAAAGCTTTGAGTTTGACCTGATTTTCGACACCCTCACTGATGAGCCTTTAAACGATTTATTATTACAATCGGCCTTAATTACATTTGTAAATAAAGACAATTACTATCGCCACCAAGCAGGCCTCATAACACAAAGCACCGATCTTGGGTTATTCAATAAAAAACGCCGCTATCATATCGTCATTAAAGATCGATTGAGTACGCTAAAAAACACCTCAGATAGCAAAGTATTTATCGGCGTTAATTTAAAAGATGTTTTACACTACATAGCATCACAAGCCGGATACTCTCAAGGTCAAGTAGATTTCAGAGTTACCCAACCGTTTGCTGATATGCCTCAGTGCGTACAAGCAATGGAAAGTAACTGGCAGTTTTTTCATCGTTTACTGGCTTCCCATGGTTTATTTTATTGGTTTGAAAGCAAAGACTCGGCTGAAATACTGGTGATAAGCGACAGTAATTTAAATAGTCCCTACCTTGAGCGCGGCGTTTTAGAAGTTACCAGTAGCGCTGGAATGAATAACCAACACAGAGAGCAATTTGTTGGCTTTATGCATGCTCAACTTACTGAGTCTATTTATAACAATACTGCAAACAGTGCAGCCTATGGGCAATTTAATACCGTTGCCAGCAATAGCCAATCATTCTTTGAACCCTGCGCGTTATCGCAATCCGCCGCAACTAATCAAGCACAAAATTTTAGTAATGCACTAGCAAGTTTAAATAAAGTTATTAGCTTAACCGGTAACGTATGTGATTTATTTGCGGGATGTTCGATTTCATTAAGTGATAACACCGGTATTGGTAGCAGTGGTGACTTACTCTGTATCGCAGTCGAGCACTACAGCGAGCAACCAAGTGACGAAAGTAGCCATGAAGGGCTCTCTAAATACAGTTGTAAAGCGCAATTCATTGAACGAGGCACCCCATTTAAGCCACTCCCTATTCCCCATCAAGCAAAACCGATGGTATTTCCTGCGAAAGTAGAATCACTGACCGGCAATGCATTTATTGATGACAACGGGCAATATCGAGCCCGCGTTGATTTTGACAAAAATGCCAGACCACTAACGCAGTCAAGCCCTGCCTTGCAAAAGTTAGCGCTGTATGCATGCCAAAACCAACCTCAGGCCACTGGATGGCACTTTCCACTCGTCGGTGGTTCAGAGGTACTAATAGGCTGTATTAACAACGACCCTAATCACGCCTACATTATGGGCTTTGCACTAAATAGCGATCAACCAAGCGTAGTAACCGCAGCCAATCCAACGCATAACCGATTATTAACCGCAGCCCACAACGAACTACTATTTGATGATGACGACAATGAGCCAAAAGTTATTTTACAAACCCTTGCCAGTGAACATTACTTTGAGCTAAACGCCAAACAGTCTGGCCGCCAATTCATAGAATGGATAAGCCAACTTGGGACGATAAACTTACACGCCGGGCGCGATTTATGCCTAGAAACCGAGCAAAACAATGTACAGTTTGTGATAAAGAACAATCAATTTATTGATGTTAAAAATGAACTCAAACAACAAACTAACAACGGCAATATCAATTACCAGAGTGCCGGCAACAACGCGTTCACAGGTAAAAAAATCGATGTAAAAGCTGACCAAGAGCTGTCATTAATTTCGGGGCGTGCGGTTAAAATAAACGCGCAAAGTGATATTTTACTAAAGACTAATAACAGTGATTTAAAGCTCAACGTACCAAATGGTTCAACGTTTTTACAAACCAGTAAGTCAATTAACATCACAGGCTCTGGGCAAGGCGATTTAATCATTCATAACGCCGGCGGCGAAATTAAACTCGATAGCCAAGGCAACGCCACCATCATCGCTACCAATATACTCACCCTCGACAGCAACATTGTCACCTTTGATGGGCCAGTTGATTACGATATAGAAAGCCCGCAAACAGCCAGTAGCCCAAGTGCCTCAAGTCCTGCGAGTATTAGCCGTATTAATGATGTAACCATAAATGATGCAGGCGTTGCTGCAACTACCGCCAGTGTGGTCGATTTAGAATACGTTTACCAAGACGGCAGCCCGGTTAAAAACGCGCCCTACACCATTACCTTTGATGATGGAACGCAAGCGACCGGGCAACTAGATGACAATGGACAAGCACAACTCAGCAATATTCCCAGCGGTCAGTTCAGTGTTAAATACGGCGAAGACAGTCGCGATTTTCAGCCTGAAGATAACACCACACCAAACCCGTTGTATGGGCAAATAACCACCGCCGATGCTGTGCACATGATCAATAGCGGTAACACTGCAAAACTGGAAGAGGCTGGCAATTTAGCCAACCAAGCAGGCGATTGGTTATGGGGCACACTGCAAGGTGACTTTAATAGAAACCCGAGTACATCACAAATCGTTGTGGGTACAATTATCTCGATGATACCGGTGGTTGACCAAATCATGGATATTCGTGATATTTGTGCAAATACCGTGTTACTCACCGATGATGACAAAGCCAATGACAGCGACGGTTGGATAGCCTTTACCCTAACCGCCATTGGTTTGGTTCCATTATTAGGCTCTGCTGTAAAAGGCGTGGGTAAAGTTGTAATTAAAAATAGTGGTGAGTCAATGGAAGCCGCTATTGCAGTGCTACGCAAGATAGGCAAAGGCGACCCAGTAAAATACTTACGGGAGATAAAATGGCAAAATTTAGGTAAACAAGCCGCCAGTGAAGTCAAAGCAATTATTAAAAGCTTTAGAGATACCTTGCAAGATATTTCAACCAGCTGGAAATACGACCTCCTACTGCCAGACTCGGCCATTGACGGCATGCAAGCCATGGTCAAACGACTTGATGAAGTCACCCCAAAAATAGACCAAGGCGTTAAAAACGCCGCAAACGAAATTGGCAATCGCGTAAACAAAGCCCTCGATGAATTTGAGCCACCGGCAAGCACGGGTGTAGTGGGCAAACCGAAGAAGACGGTAGCCAATGAGCTTGAGCCGCCGAAAGGGAATGATTTAAAGGGGGCTAAAACGGTTAACAGAAACACCGCTATTGACCCTAATAGTTTGGATAAAATAAATGATCTTGCCAGAAAACCTAAATTAACTCCAGATGGGAAAGTTATCCCTATTGGTGGACAACCCTCTGATGCAATTACAATTAGAAATAAGAATAACCTGGATGAAAATGGGTACTTACATCGAAAAGGCAAGAAATTACAGTATGATTCGAATGGTTTCCCCATATTTGACAGTAAATTTGATACCCACATACCTGATCGTCATATAACTTCGGGTAAAGCTACTGAACATTTTAAAGCAGCAAATAAAAATCTTGCTATGCAATTAGAAAGAAACCCAAGTTTAGCCAAGACGCTAGGATTAAGTAATGAACAAGTAGTACATATTATGAAAAAACCACCATCGAAAGATCCAGCAAAGGGTTTAACATGGCATCATCATCAAGATACTGGCAGAATGCAGCTTATTGATAGAACAACACATGACACTTTTAGGCATACTGGTGGTATGTCTATTTGGGGAGGAGGGTATTAATTATGTTAAAATGTGAACCGTATTTGTGGGAAGAAAATAAGCCAACTTACAATCCCGATTACTTAAAGGAACTTGAATGCGAACTTCAGATTAAATTCCCGTCAGAGTTTTTAAACTTCATAGAATTACACTTTGGAGATAAGCCATTTTATTCATCTTTTAAAGTAGGGAAAGGGCAAAGCTCAATCGCACACTTCCTTCATTGCCAAGAGTTAATAGATGATAATTTTGACATTTATAGCATCTCCGAACAAAAAGAAGAAATAGATGAATTTTTATCGAATAAAATAGTGCCTATCGCTATAACTTTTGATTCAAATTTAATCGCTTTTGATTTTCGTCATAAACTGACTGAGCCCGAAGTTATATTTATTATCTCTTCACAACTCGAAGATGGTGATAAAGCAATAAGAAATATTAGCGTAAATTTCCATGAGTTTTTAGCTATCCTAGAAGAAAATGACGACGAATTATGACCTAACAAAGCTAAAGCTAGCTAATGATGCTTTCTTGGATTCAATAATTAAAACAACTCCATCAAAGTAATTTTTTATTGCTATAGGGGGTTAATTAT
The DNA here is from genome assembly GCF_014163915.1 of Pseudoalteromonas sp. SR41-8. Lineage (NCBI taxonomy): Bacteria > Pseudomonadati > Pseudomonadota > Gammaproteobacteria > Alteromonadales > Pseudoalteromonadaceae > Pseudoalteromonas > Pseudoalteromonas sp. SR41-8. Next base: position 212,747 of record NZ_JACJEE010000001.1, on the reverse strand, counting down.
AATGAATAATGTTGATAATATTTACGAGAATATTGCAGAATATCTAGTACAGCAAATCACTGCTGATTGGAAAGAGTGCAAGGTTGAGGTTGAGTTTTTTGGTGATGCTGCTGAGTTTGATGCAACATATACAAATTTTGAGGATAAAAGCTTTGATTTAGAATCAGGGTATTACTTATTTAAAGAGTTCCAAAGTCTCTCTACGATAATGTCAGATAACCCAGAAATTAAATGGAATAAGGCTACCTTTACACTTGAGCCATCAGGCGACTTCAATATTGATTTTGAATGGGATCAAGAGCTGGCTGATGAAATTGAAAGTTATGATCACTAATAGATTCAATTTATCTATGGCTAAGGACAGCACATGCAACCAGACATAAAAAACATCTCGCATCACCTAGGTCAGTACCTTTATCAGCAAATAAAAGAGCCGTGGCTTGAAGCACAACTTATTTTAAATTGTGAAGATAAAGGTTTACTTGAATGCCAAGCTCACTTTAAAAAAGCCGATGACTCTAGCGAACAGCCGATTACCGTGACAGACGAGATAGTCGATTTATTCAACACCCTTTTTGAGAATGCCACTAAACACCAACCAGAAAACTGGACGCGCGCCATTTTTACTATTACACGGCAAGGTCAGTTCAACCTGAACTTTGAGCGTGATAATAATGATGATGACGTTATCACTGCACAGCAAACTTATTAAACAATATTGATTTACCCGCTCTTTAACAACATGGATGTTGTTAGGCTAGGCGCTAGAATCTTTTAAGATTAGCGCCCTAGCCTTTCATTAGCTTTTACTCCATAAACGCTTTAATACTCTGCTGTAAAAGGCGTGGGTAAAGTCGTGATTAAAAACAGCGGTGAGTCCATGGAAGCCGCTATTGCAGTATTCCGGCTCTTTACCCAACGAAAGTAGCCAAAGGCGACCCAGTAAAATACTTACGCGAAATAAACTGGCAAGACTTAGGCAAACAAGCCGCCAGTGAAGTCAAAGCAGTTATTAAAAGCTTTAGAGATACTCTTAATGACATTTCAACCAGCTGGAAATACGACCTCCTACTGCCAGACTCGGCCATTGACGGCATGCAAGCTATGGTCAAACAGCTTGATGAAGTCACCCCCCAAATTGACCAAGGGGTAAGAAACGCAGCGCAAGAAATTGGCAATCGCGTAAATAAAGCCCTCGATGAGTTTGAGCCACCGGCAAGCACGGGTGTAGTGGGCAAACCGAAGAAGACGGTAGCCAATGAATTAAAGCCGCCGAAAGGGAATGATTTAAAGGGGGCTAAGGTAGCCAATAGATCCATTGATGAATTATTAGTAAATGGTAAAGTTCCTTCTATAAGAAATAATAAATTTAATGAATGGTATAATAATTTGTCTTTAGAGGAAATGCGGTTACTTTGGGATGATAAAAGTATTCGCGAGAGTATTGAGTCTCGGATTAGAAAGCCCGGTGGCTACCACGAATGGTATATGGTCGCTAGAACACCAAAATTTAAAGAATGGGGCCTCCCTATGGAAGAAATAAAGCGGGTTAGAACAAAAATATCTGAGTTGAAATGGAAAGTACCTAACAGTAGCACCCTAGGTATGCATGGAAAAAAAGGGTCTGGAACCTTTCACAAAGAATTACTAGAAATAATTGACAATAGTCAATCTCTAGATCAATTTCATACACAGTTAGAAACTTTAATTACTAGATGGAAAATAGATCCTTCAGTATTACCTAAATAAAATAGTGAGAACTTATGGATAATTTAATTAAAGATTGGAAATGCTTTTGTCAAGGTACACAAGAATTTGATAAGTCCCATTTCACTTATATATTTCATGAGGAAGGAATAATTAATAACGTTAATCAGATAACACAATTTCTTCCTGAACAAGAGAAGCTAACTCAAGTAATAGAGAACGTTTTATCAATTAAAGACGTCAAAGGAAGAGCCAATATTAGCGATGAAGCAATCGTATCTCATGCCAAAGACTTTATATTAGAACAAGTTAATTTATTAGAAAATCTGGATGATGAACTCCGAAGTGCAACAGATAATTTTGAAATTAAATTTGTAACGCCTACTGAGTTCGAGTCTCACATAGATGACGATATTCCACATTATTGGCTTTTTGATGAGTTTGGAGATTTAATTAGAGACTCAAAAAGAAATGATAATGAAGTAACATTTGCGTTTTTTGAAGCCTTGTATGGAATTGACAATGACTATTATTTAAGTTGGTACATTGCTGCACCTTTACTTGAAATTAAAATAAATTTAAGTAGCTATTATGAACTGTGGAAAAACAACTGCCAGATTTTATTGTTAAAAGATAAATTGTTAATATTAAAGAATACATAAAGTATTAGAACAATGGGCAACAATATCGAAAGGCAGAACAATATGGATCTTGAACAAGAAAAAAATCAACTTGTCGAAGATCTAAGTGATATTTATAAAGCGCTCTTGAACAAGTTGATTCACAAGTATAAAGATATAAATTCAATAGCTATTCATTGTGATTCAGGCTTTAGTGCATTTGGCTTTTCTTGGAACTCTAATGATTATTTGGAAAAGAAAAAAGAAAAATTTCCTGAAAGCGATTGGCTAATAATCAAATACTCTGTATCTGAGTGGAATAATATTTTTTACGAATATGAGGCATTTAACGACATCAATGAAAAAATAGAAGAAATATTTGATGAGCTATATGATGAAGATCTAACTGATGAGCAGATAACCCAATTTTTTAGCGAAATAGCACTTTGTAGTGGTCAACTAATTTTGGCCACAGTTTTAGAATCTTGGTATCTAACCTCAGATTCATTTGGTGCTAAACCTGCATTATAATGATGTGGTCTAACATTGTTGTAATATCCGTTGATATAATCACTCACACTATATTTAGCTTCTTCAAAGTTTTCATATCCAACTTTTGGCATCCACTCCGTTTTAAAGCTTCTAAAAAATCGTTCCATTGGCGCATTATCCCAACAATTTCCGCGCCGACTCATGCTTTGTGTGATTTTATAGCGCCATAAACGTTGGCGATACTTCAAGCTTGTATAGTGGCTTCCTTGGTCTGAGTGAAACATCAGTCCTGTCGGTTTTCCTCTGCTTTCATACGCGAGTTCAAGCGCTTTTAGCGTTAAGTTAGTATCTGGCGACAATGACATTGCCCAACCAACGACTTTGCGTGCAAATAAATCAACAACGACCGCTAAATAAGCCCAGCGATTGCCTATCCAAATATACGTCACATCACCGCACCACACCGTATCCGGCTCAACAACATCAAACTGCCTATCTAGAAAATTCGGGATTTCAAGGTGCTCATTACCACCGCGTTTATATTGATGTTGTGGTACTTGGCAGCTCTCTAGTTTTAGTTTAACCATCAGCTTAGCGGCGCGATAACGGCTTAATTCAAAACCGTTATTCGTTGCAATTGCTGCGATTGTCCGTGCCCCAGCCGAACCGCCACTCATTGCATGTATAACTTTAACTTCCGCTTCTAACCTTACTTGCTCTGGTGTCGATGTTGTATCCCGTATGGCCCAATATTTATAGCTGCTGCGATGCACATTGAATACGCTACACAACACGCTGATTGGGTAACGCTCTCGTTGATTTAATTTCTCAATTAACGAGAATTGCTCAGGGAGTCGGACATCAAGAGAGCGGTAGCCTTTTTTAATATATCCTTTTCTAATTCAATGCGTTGGATTTGCTTTTTAAGTTCGCGGATTTCAATTTGTTCAGGCGTCATTGATGAAGCCAATGGGGACTGGCCATTCCGTTCTTGCTTTAATTGAGTTACCCACTTACTTACAGTTGATTTACCAACCCCCATAGCTTTAGCTGCATCTTCTTGCGTGTAGCCTTGATCAACTACAAGCTGAGCTGTTTCTAATTTGATTGCAGCAGAATACGTTGCGCGTTTTAATTTCGTCATTTTTTCACCCAAATTTGTATGCTTATTAGCATAACATTTCTTTCTTAATGGGTGGCCAAATTAACTATGCCACTACACTTTACGTACTCTTAGAAATTAGAAAAGTAGTTTCTGATCACCCCACTCCATTTATTTCATTACAATTAAGTGATCCTAGTGATACGGAAATCGATTTAATGAAAAAAATCAACCAACTAATAGATAATGAAGATAAATCTCCTGAGTTTGAAACGTATTTAGAAAAAATAAGGTGGTGTGGAATAACCTTATTTAATAGTTTTGGCGTTCTATCTTAACTATAACAATTTATAACGCTAAGGACAGCATATGCAACCAGACATAAAAAACATCCGCCAACAACTCGGTCAGTACCTTTATCAGCAAATAAAATAGCCGTAGCTTGAAGCACAACTTATTTTAAACTGCGAAGATGAAAGCGTACTTGAATGCAAAGCCCATTATCAAACAGCAAATGACTCAAGTGAGCACCCAATCGCTGTTTCTAACGAAATAATCGAGTTATTCAGTACTTTGTTTGAGAATGCCACTAAGCACCAACCCAAAAACTGGACACGCGCTATTTTTACTATTAATCGCCAAGGCCAATTTAATCTCAACTTTGAGCGTGAGAATACCGTTCATGAAGTAATCACTGCGCAGTAAATGCACTAATTAATTACTTAAATTCAAGTAAAAAATAAACCCGCTCTTTAACAACATGTATGTTGTAAAGCTGGGCGCTACAGTCTTCAAAGATTAGTGCCCTAGCCTTTCATTTTTGCACAAGTAAATTCGAGTCTACGCATTCGTGGCAGCGGGTTTACCCCGCGACATAATTCCCCCGCAGCCCACAACGAATTATTATTTGATGATAAAGCCAATGACAGCAACGAATCGATGGAAGCCGCTATTGCAGTGTTCCGGCTTTATACCCAACGAAAGTAGGCAAAGGCGACCCAGTAAAATACCTGCGCGAAATAAACTGGCAAGACTTAGGCAAACAAGCCGCCAGTGAAGTCAAAGCAATTATTAAAAGCTTTAGAGATACCTTGCAAGATATTTCAACCAGCTGGAAATACGACCTCCTACTGCCAGACTCGGCCATTGACGGCATGCAAGCTATGGTCAAACAGCTTGATGAAGTCACCCCGCAAATAGACCAAGGGGTAAAAAACGCCGCAAACGAAATTGGCAATCGCGTAAACAAAGCCCTCGATGAATTTGAGCCACCGGCAAGCACGGGTATAGTAGGCAAACCGAAGAAAACCGTTGCCAATGAACTAGAGCCGCCGAAAGGGAATGACTTGAAGGGGGCTACAGCGCTTAAGCGAGTCAGAAACCCAGCCCTTGATGCCCATTATAAAAACTTAGCGGCTTATGAAACGGCTTATAAGAACAAACTAGATGACGCTATTAAAAATGGTGATTCAAGCCATCGCATTGGTGCATTTAAAGCGAAGCTTACCGAAGTTAAAGGTGAACGTGCAGCAAGTGCCTATATGGCACAACACTTTTATAAGCCCGCGCCACCTGCGAAAATGGAGCTAGGCTTTGGTCCGGGCCCCGGTTTTGACCAAGTATGGGCTAAGCGGGATAAAAATGGCAACGTGCTAGAATACTTTATCGTTGAAGCTAAGGGACCTGGCGCCGAGCTCACTAAAGGAGCTAAGAAAGGCGATCAAATGACCACGAAGTGGATAAAAAATACAATTAAAAGCATGAGAAAATCCAAGAAATATCCGGCTCAAAATACACTAGGCAACGACTTATTCAATGCGAATGACTTAGATATACCGTTAAATAAAATTGTTATTGAAGCCGTTGAAAAAGGCGGTCAAGTCGTCGAAGGAAAATTACAACCTTTACCATAGAGAATTGATAATGCTACAGTTAAACCAACTATCAATAGAAAATATAGAAGAAAACATCTCACGTGCAAACAGCCATTTGGCCGCATGGATAGAGCGTTTTCAAGATAATACTAGAACCCCTGAACAAAATAAAAATAGCGTATTTAAAATAACCGATTTCTATTTTATGCTTGCATACGCTAAATACGCACTCGAAGAGCACTCAGAAGTAAAACCCAATTTTGAAAAAGCAGCACCGTTTGCTTTTTTATGCGGCTTCGACCCTAAATTAAAAACGAGTAATAACGATTGGACTATTCAACAAGAGCTAAATGTTGTTCTTCTCTTTGCTGAGCAGGATGTTTTAGAAAAGCTTAAACACAGTGAAATAAAGTTATCCAGCGTTCAACATCAAGCAAAACTCCAATACGCTGAACTATTAAAAGCGATTGGTACAGGCCAAACTATTAATAAAGATGATGTTGAGGCTGCTTTACTTGAAGCCAAAAACACTAAAGACAAAGATGTACTGCAATATATACTTCCTTTATTAGAAGCAATCTCGGCCTTAGTCTCAGGTGATGAATTACGTTGGCAAACTAGTATCGACAAAGCCATAACTTGGCATAAAGATGAATGTAAATTTGGTGATTTAAAAGATATGGAAGAAGGCTTTATCTGTTTAAATGCTCTTACTATGGCAAAGTTAGGCAAAGACATGCATGGTTGGCAATGCCAAACCGATTCACTATATTTACCTTTATTTTTAATTGATTAGTTTCGATAATCACACAACACGAGCCTATTATCTATGAGCAGTTTAATTCACCTATTACTTATTGACGAAGATAGTTACCCCACTACGCTTGCCGATGATGATGAAAGCAAATACCAACAGTTATTAGAGATAACCCAAAATGAAGCCATTCATTGGCAATCTATCGAAATAAATCTGCGCGGCTTTGAACCAGCACTGCAATTATGGGACGCCATCGCAGGTAATAGCCGTTTATTATTGATTGCTAGCTTTAATTTTTATCCTCACAAACTACTCCGACCCGATGCGGATATCAGCGGTAGCTTTGGTTTTTTTCCTGCGGATATGGTTAAAGATTTATACGCGATAATGGAGGAAGAATACAATTTTGATATTAGCAACTTAGAAGGGCAGCAAATTATTGCTGAAATTGAAAAGGATGGAGACGATGAAGTAAACCCCGAAGCCTATGAGCTAGTTCGAGATAAATACTTTGTAACCTTTAGAGATGCGGCTGAGCAAGGTAAATCTATCGTCGTACTCATTGAGCAATAATTAACTTATATAGAAAACGCTAAGGACAGCACATGCAACCAAATATTAAAAACATCCCACAACAACTTGGGCAATACTTGTACCAGCAAATAAATGAGCCATGGCTTGAAGCCCAGCTCATTTTAAATTGCGAAGATGAAAACGTACTTGAATGCAAAGCCTATTATCAAACAGTCGACGACTCAAGCGAACATCCAATTACCGTGACAGACGAGATTGTCAATTTATTCAAACAAGTATTTGATAAAGCAACAAAGCACCAACCAGAAAAATGGACGCGCGCTATTTTTACCATTAATCGCCAAGGCCAATTTAATCTGAACTTTGAGCGTGATAATAATGATGATGACGTTATCACTGCATAAAATACACACTAATTTAAACGCGTAAATTACGCTAATACAAAAAACACTAAGGACACAAAACATGGATGTTAAGAAAAACACCCGCAGCAAGCTAAGCCTAACCGCCTTACTTTTTTCAAATAGATTTATCAAAAGCCCTATTATTCGTATCGCGATCATCTTCGCCATTATTATCGCGTGTTTACTAATGATCAAAGTGGCCATAATGGCCTTTTACATCACTGTATTTATGCTAGTCGCTTTTTTAATATTGGGTACGTGGCAACGATTTACTAAGCTTAAAAAGAGCAAAACCCTAAACTAATATTTATTATAGTCATAATGAAACTGTTTCTTTTATTGCTATAAACATAATAAAATAAGGAAAACTGGTATTTTTTGCAACTATGATTTGAACCTCATCCTTATACATACTAAAATGCCATTTGATTTATAGTTAAAGTAAATATAAAAGTCATGGAAGACTCTAGTAAATACATAATCCTTCCTATTGTTATTCCATGATTTTTCGTTGCTAAAAGTGATATAAACAAAGATGTTTATAATGAACAATTTAATGGAGTAATTATGAAAAAATTAAGTGCGCTGGTTGCTATAGTGATGCTATCAGGTTGTTCAAGTAACCCTAAAGTTGAACAACAGACGGCTTCTGCTGAGCAATCTGTTGTCACCACAGAAGAAGTAAACAGTGCAATATCACTGACCGTTATTACTTCTCCTGATGATGCCCGTATTCGCATAATGAATATAAAGCCGAAATACCAAGCAGGTATTGAACTCGATGAAGGTAAATACGACATCGAAATTACTAAAGACGGTTACTTAACCTATAGAAAGTGGGTTACTGTTGATAAGAAAACGATCCTGACTATCGAGTTAGATCAAATTGAAGCAAGCCAATCTGCATTATGACACCACTGATGGCAAGTTTATTCTTGCCATCACCAATTTGTATTGCCTGTGTTAAAAATTAAGTATAGTTTCCATAAAAAGTAATTGTCGTATTAAAAAAATCCCCGTATCCTGTTGCGCTTATTAAATGGACAGTAAAAATAAGGATATGAATTTTGGAGTCATCACAAAACCACTCTGACCAAGCAAATACACCTCCTCGAATACCTAACGTACTGAAAAAAGTTGATAATAAAGAGCTAAAAAGTACTAGCTTTTGGTTGAACCAAGTGTTTTTAGTACTTTCAACTATTTTTGGTGTTTACTTAGCTGCGCAAAGCGGTTTAGAGCAAGCACTAAAATTTGATTCATATAGTAAAATGGAGGATAACTATTATTTGCGTACTTCATTATATGATGAAGTAAATGATAATTTAGAGAATATAAAACGCTATTCGTTACTTTTAGCCAAAAGCCCACACACAAGTGAACTTGAATATAATAAACCCACGCTTGAAAAGTATATTTGGCAAACTATGCAGTACTCACCAACAACTCTTGAAACTCCGAGTATATTTCTAACACAAATTCGTCGTTTTTATAGTCGTGCTGAGTTTGTCATTGATGCGGCGTTAAAGCGTAAAATGTCTGCGCGCCAAGCGTCAATTGAACTAAATCAAATTGCCGATATTATTGAGCAACAAACATTACCTCAACTAAAAGCTAGTGCATTAAATTTACAACAAGAATTACAACAAAACGATATTATTATCGGCTCATTGAAGGAGGCTGATAATGCCAACTAAACGCTGCCCTCACTGCAAAGATCACCCTTTGGATGTTACTCATTATCAAGGTGAAGAGATAGATATCTGTCGCGAATGCGGTGGCTTATGGTTTGAAAAAAACGAAGTTAACCGGATGATTGCCGAAATCAACGAAGGTCCTATTGGTGAAAAATACGAGACTCATTTTGGTGAGTCATTAGGTATTTCTAAGCTAGACTGTCCCGATTGCAGTAAGAACCTTGAGCGCTTTCATTTACTCGAAGATTTTCATACCGAAATTGATGTTTGCCGTCATTGTGATGGCAGTTGGATTGAAAAAGGTCAATTAGAAAGCGTTGAAAACAGCCCCGAGCTCAAAGCAAGCCTAGACAAGCTAAACCAAAAAGTTAGTTGGAAAACTTATCTGTTTCAATTTTTAACGCAAATGCCCGTTGAATATAACCTAAAACCAAAACAAACGCCGTGGGTTACTCGCGGTTTAATTGCACTCAATGCCATTGTTTTTGCCTTGTATTTTTTCAATTCAGACGCATTCAGTGCCACCCTCGAATTATTTGCAATGAATCCAAGTAAGATCTCTCAAGGCGAACATTTATGGAGCGTGATTACCTGTGTTTTTTTACACGGCTCAGTAATGCACCTTATTGGTAATATGTACTTTTTATACATTATTGGTGATAACCTCGAAGACGTATTAGGTCATAAAAAGTTTTTAATATGGTATATGGTATGCGGTTTGGCAGCGTCTTTTGCTAGCTTTATCTTTGATCCCAGCTCGATTATTCCAAGTGTCGGGGCTAGCGGCGCAATTGCAGGGCTATTTGGTATGTACTTAATGTGGTTTAGGCACGCCAGCCTAACTTTTATGTTTATCATTTATCAAAAGAAATTATCTGCAGTGTGGTTTTTTGTAATTTGGTTAGGGATCAATATTTATGGCATGATTGCAGCACCTGATGGTATCGATTATGGCGCTCATATAGGTGGCTTTATCGCAGGGTTATTGATCGGCTTTGCTCTTAAAGCAAAAATCACTGCACAAAATCCTATAATTGAATTATTAAATCAACCTGAAGCACAGTTAAAACGCTAATTTAACGCTTAAACCTTCCCTATCTGTGCTGATGGGAAGGTTTTCATTTATTACGTATCACTCACTACTTTATGAATAATGGCTTGGCATTGAGCTACGTTCATAAATTTTGGTACTGGATAGTCCCAGTTAGCCTCTACAATTGCAGCATCAGCAAGCTTAGGTATATCAGCTACTTTTAGCTCTTTTAAATGACGAGGGATAGCTAAATCAATAAGTAACTGCTCTAAGGTGTTTAATAGTATTGCTGCTTTTTCTGCTGGTTTTTGGTGTGATTGTGTTAATTGGCAATGATCAGCAATAGCCGCCAGCTTTTTATCTATACTGGAACCATAAAATTTCAGCACATGCATCAATACCACACTATTTGCTAAACCGTGAGCTGTGCCGTATTGCGCGCCAAATTGATGCGCTATAGCATGCACATAACCTACAGATGTTCGGGTAAACGCTTGTCCTGCATAAAATGAAGCGAGTAACATATTTTCCCGCGCAACTAAGTCATTACCATTTTTATACGCTGTTAATAAATTTTGTAAAATAAGTTCGATTGCCCGCAATGACTTGTCATCACTAAAAGCAAGGCCATTAGTGCCTATGTATGCCTCAAGTGCATGCGTGAGTGCATCGATACCTGTAGCTGCGGTAATAAAATCAGGCACCGTTTGTGTTAGCTCAGCAATTAAAACTGCATCACTTGGTACAAGAGCAAAGTCAGTGGCGGCATATTTTGTTTGCATTTGCGGATCGTTTACCACCGCAGCAACGGTCGTTTCTGAGCCAGTACCTGCAGTTGTTGGAATAGCACATAATGGGGGAAGTTTTTTCAGTACTTTAAACAAGCCTTTTAACTGCTTAACTGATTTATTAGGTCTTACTGCACGTGCGCCAATTAATTTGGCACAGTCAATTACTGAGCCGCCACCAACGGCGATAATACTATGACATGTGTATTGCTGATAAAGTGCTAAACCGCTTTCAACATTGCTAATCGTTGGATTAGCATCAACGTCACTAAACAGCTGCCAAGAGATTGCCTGCTCATCCAGCAAAGCTAAAATGGGAGCAACAACGCCTAAATTTTTTAACGTATTGTCAGTTACAACTAACACAGGTTTATTAGGATTAAGTAATGCAAGCCATTGCTTAAACCCGCTATAACCTTGATACAAACGCGGATCAGGAATACCAATAAAAATAACAATACATTTTAAAATAAAATGATAGCAGCGATATAAAAAATACATAAAATCAGACTTTTGTTATTTTTAGGTTACCTGATAGTGCATCAATTTAAAGCAATTGCCAATAATAGGCAGCCCCTAATACAGAAGTATTTATAATGATAGTGAGCCAAAGTACCGCAATAAATGCACGTTTTTGTGATTTATGTCTTAACCATTGCTGAGCGATCAGTGCTCCCGGCCAACCACAAATTAATGCTAAAATATGTAAACTACGTTCCGGCACTCTAATAGGCTGATCTGTTGACTCTATCGCCAAACGCTTATCCCATTTATAAACTAAAAACGTAATACTGCTCATAGTACAGTAAACACTGGCGACCAAATATGGCCAATAATCAAGCAGCCCACCAATCACTAATACAACTAGAAAACTAACAGAAAAAAGCAATAATGTTTTTTTAATCAACGGACTCTCGCCTATACTACAATTTGAAAAACTAATAATGATAGGCACGATTATGTCATACCTAAAAACACTTTTACTATCTTTTTGCTTTATCTACGCTGGTGCTATTAGTGCACAAACGATTGACTTAGCACCAGAGCTTGAAGTATTTAAACCTTACCTCGGCACATGGCAAGCTGATTTCAATGTTGCCGATAATAAGCCAAAGATTCAGGATGTAAGTCGCTGGGAGCGAGCCCTCAATGGGAAAGCAATTCGTACCCTTCACTCAATTAATGAAGGTGAATATGGCGGCGAATCAATGATATTTTGGGATAGTAAAAAGCAGTCATTAGTTTTTTATTATTTCACTACAGCAGGCTTTTATACTCAAGGGATATTGAAAGTATTGAGCCCTACGCAGTTTGTAGCATACGAAACCGTAACAGGTTCAAAAGAAGGCATTACAAAAGTAAAATCAACCAGTGATTTTAAAGATGAGCAGTTTGTTGTCTCTACCTCTTATTTAAAAAAGGGTGAATGGACAAAACCTGAAAAACGTATTTACACTCGCAGTAACAAACAGGTTATTTTTAAATAGAAACGGCATAAAAATAGTCGAGTAAATCGATTTGCTGGACTGATGATTTACGTATAAAAGCCATACCTAATTTGAAAGAGGTAGCGCGTTGAAATATTTTGCCGCTCTTTGGTTTGTATTATTTTGACAGCTGAATTAGGGGTGGACCTAGTTTAGAGTTGATAATGTAACTCAAACTAACCACGCCGAAGTGGCGTGGCTAGTTTGTGAGCGACAGGTTAAGTTATACCGGTTTTATACAGAACCAAGTTAATCACATTGGAGGTATTATGTTTTCAATTTATTCAATTCATCGTCTTGTTGTGCAACAAGCTGATTGAGCATTTGACTACCATCGCCAGCTTGAGTTGATAAATCAGCAAGTTGTGATGCAGCATCGGAGATCAACGTTAAATTACGATTAATTTCTTCAGTTACAGAACTTTGCTCCTCTGCAGCCGTCGCTATTTGGGTGATCTGATTAGTTATCTCTTCCACTTTAATTACCACACTGTGTAAAGCATCAAAAGCAACGGTAGTTTCATCAACTGCAGTTTGTGCTCGCACAACTCCTTTTTCAATCACTGTTGAGGCATTACCCACTTCAAGCTGTAAGTTGTCAATTAAGCCACTAATGTCATCTGTTGACGCACGAGTTTTAGATGCCAGAGCACGCACTTCATCGGCTACGACAGCAAAGCCTCGCCCCTGTTCACCAGCGCGAGCTGCCTCAATCGCAGCATTAAGTGCGAGTAAATTAGTTTGCTCTGAAATAGTGCGGATCACATCTAAAATTTGTGTAATATCGTTACTACGCGCCGCCACTTTGGCTACGGCTTGATTGGCTTGCTTTATTTCTTCAGACATAGTTTTCACTTGTGATACCGCAGACGATAAACTCGCTTCGCTACTGACCACTAATGAATTAATTTCATCCGCTTGCTGCGCTGATTGCTCTGAAGCACGGGCAACTTCAAGTGCAGTGGCACTCATTTCATTCATTGCCGTTACGACACTTTCAATTTCTTGAAACTGAGCTTGCACATTTTGCTTAGTATCAACGGCTACATGTGCGGCAATTTGTGCCTGCTCCTTAGTTTGCCCTGATACATCTTTTAATTGCGCAATTAAATCACGTAACTTTTCCAAAAACGCATTAAACCCAACAGCGAGCGCAATTAACTCTGCATGAGTGTCAACCGTTAACGTTTGTGTTAAATCCCCTTCACTACTGGCTAAATTATCAACCCGTAACTGAATTTGTTGCAGCGGCGCCACGATGCTTTTGACAACTAAAGTCATAATAATAAATGCAGCGCCAGCAATCACTAACCCAGATATTAAAATTAACCCACCAAGAGTGTTGGCATTATCTTGCATACTTGCACTGAGCTGCTGTGGTCCTTGTAGTGCAAGCTCTGCAGGTACTTCTACTAGCAAAGTCCACTGACGACCAGCAAGTTTAATATCTATTGGGTAATTGACTAAATATTCATTTTCGCTCTTTTGTACTCCAGAGCTTTCTTTCAAACTAGTATAATTTTTTAACACCGAGGCAGAGACTGCTTCTTTTAGCGGACGACCAAGTTTGTCTTTGTTATGACTGCTACCCACAATTAAATCCATCGAACTTAATAAGGTAACTCGCGCCTGACCATTATATAATTCTTTTGATAACTGCTCGGTCATAGTTTGAAAAACTGGCAGTGTAATATCAACGCCACTGAGGCCAATAAACTTACCGTCGCGCAGTATTGGCACAGTCAAAGATGTCATCATTTCCGAATTGCCGGGGGAGATTTCGTACAAGTAGGGTTCCATAATGCACGGTTTTTTAGTGTCTTTAGCACATAAGTACCACTCAGCCTCACGTTGACCAAATTCGTTTAAAGTCGTAACGTATTTTTCTGCTGCATCTTCAACAACTTGCTGTTCAATCACACCTTCACGGCTGCGAGTGAAGTAAATCTCTAAGGTGCCTTGGCCTGCGACTGAATGATCAAAACCACTTTTATATTGTTGATCGTTACCATCAAAACCATTAGCTTCAAATTGCGAGTAGATTGAAGAAAGTATCGAATTACCTTCTATAATAGAGCGATTAAGCTGTACCACCGAATCACGTGTTAAAGCATCTTTAGCCGATTCATTACCAAGTATCGCAGCGAGTGAAAAAGGCACTCGATATGCTTCGTTGATAAACCCTGCGATTTTTTCACCGTACACTGCAGCATTACTGGTGAGCTTTTCTTCTACCTCTGTAACTATCAATTTTTCAGCTTGTGCTGATAACACTTTATTGCTGCTTGATAATTGCCACCAAAGCACACTCGATAGCACTACAACGGTGATAAAAATACTACCTAAAGTAAGCCATAGTAACTTTTTCGCCAACGCTAATTGCCGCATTCCACTTATCCTCGAATTAAAACTACGTTTACATTCTAGTTCAATTATTCATAAGTTAATCAATTTTGTTGAAAAAAACCGTATTAATGGATATTCCTAGACCACTCAACCTAACCAGTGGTTAATAAACTTTCCCGATAACAAAGCCAATTTAGACATCGAGTTGATCATTACTGAACTATTTGTGTTAATGCTTGGCAATGACATACATGGTTTAACATACTGAAATAGTATTAATATACAATGATATAAGTGAGGATATTGATTGTCGGGTAGCGCAAACTAAGGATTACAAATTTTAGTACAGATTATCACAATTGCGCTTCTTGGTTATAAATGGCGCTCTAAAAAGCTCATGGTTATAAATAAAAGCCACAAAAAAGGCGCATTTAAAATAAAAATGCGCCTTTAAAAATATAAATTATTAAATTTACAATAAGTTAGATAACCGACAATTCAATTGCGATATTACCACGAGTAGCATTTGAATATGGGCAAACTTCGTGTGCTTTAGCCACTAACGCTTCTGCGGTGTCTTTATCTACATCACCGACAAAAACAGCTAATTTTACAGCGATACCGAAACCACCTTCGATTGGACCAATCGATACTTCTGAATCAATGCGGGTATCAGCAGATAACTTAACTTTAGCTTGGCCTGCAACTAATTTTAATGCGCCAATAAAACACGCTGCATAACCCGCTGCAAACAACTGCTCAGGGTTAGTGCCTTGACCATCATCGCCACCTAACCCTTTTGGAGTTGAAAGTGCCACATCTAAACGGCCATCGTCTGATTTTGCAGTGCCCTCGCGGCCACCCGTTGCAGTTGCTTTAGCTGTGTAAGCGACTTGTAGTAATTCTTTCATAATGTTTTCCTTATTTAAGGTTGGGACTAAATTTATTTTGCATGCAAAATAATAAAGTAGTTTATTGATCATTGCAAATATTTTGCATGCAAATTAAAATGCAGTGTCATCATTCGAGAGCTACTATGAAATATCCACAATTGAAATTAGATAATCAAATTTGTCATCGTCTGTATATGGCCTCCAATTCAGTGGTACGTGCCTATCGAGATGCACTAAACGAACTTGAACTGACCTATCCACAGTATGTGGTGATGATGGCGCTCTGGGAAGAAGATGAGATCAGTATTGCACAGCTGCTGGAAAAAACCGCAATAGATGGCGGCGCCATGACACAAATTTTGAAAAAAATGACCGATAAAAGCTTATTAGCCGTGGTTAAAGATGAAACAGATAAACGTAAGCGAGTCGTAAAGTTACACAAACAAGGCATACAGCTGCAACAACAAGCAGCGAATATCCCTGAGCAAATTCGTTGCCGTTTTCCATCTATTACGCAGCAAGAAGCCACACAACTAATTACTTTACTTGATAAACTCAATACTGACTTAAGTTAATTATCAAAAATTTTGAGAGAGATTCGTGTATATATACCCCACTCTTTTTCTATTATAAAACTGCGTTATAGTGGGTGCAGCAAAACAATTTAACGGAGCAACTCATGAAAGCAATTGGATACCAAACAGCAACCAAAACACTTAGCAATCATTCTTTCGAAGCCATCGAGTTACCTATTCCAACAGCATCCGGTCACGATTTATTGGTCGAAGTAAAAGCAATTTCAGTTAATCCTGTCGATGCGAAGATCCGCGCAAATGTTAGCCCTGAACAAGGTCACAAAGTCATTGGTTGGGACGCTGTTGGGATCGTAAAAGCTGTTGGTGATAAAGTAAGTTTATTTAATCTGGGCGACCGGGTTTATTACGCCGGTGATTTAACTCGCTCAGGCAGTAATGCTGAATTTCAACTAGTTGATGAACGTATTGTTGGCCGTGCGCCTACTACCTTGAACGATGCCCAAGCTGCTGCGTTACCGCTAACCAGTATTACAGCCTGGGAATTACTGTTTGATCGTTTGCAAATATCACGTTCCAACAATGCAAAACCAGCTTCATTATTAGTTATTGGTGCCGCAGGCGGTGTTGGCTCAATTTTAGTGCAGTTGGCCAAACAGCTAACCAACTTAACGGTGATAGGCACTGCATCACGCGTAGATAGTGTTAGCTGGTTAAATGGGCTAGGTGTTGATCAAGTGCTTGATCACTCACAAAGCTTAGATACACAACGAACAGAGCATAACCTTGCTGAATTTGATTATGTCGTTAGCCTCACTCATACCGAGCAACATCTTGATGAAATTATTAAAGTGATTAAACCACAAGGTAAATTAGCTTTAATAGACGACCCAGCAAGTTTTGATATTTTAGCGCTCAAGCGCAAGAGTATCTCACTGCATTGGGAGTTTATGTATACTCGTTCAATGTTCCAAACTGACGATATGATAGCGCAACATCAGTTACTTACTGAATTAGCAGAGCTAGTTGATAACGGCATCATTAAAACTACCTTAGGCCAACATTTAGGGAAAATTAATATAGAAAACCTGCTCAAAGCGCACGCAATATTAGAATCTCATCAATCACGCGGTAAGCTGGTACTTGAAGGGTTTTAAACTTACTTAATATTATTGCGCGCTCATCTGAACGCGCAATAATTCCCCTTCTGCTCCAGCAAAGTGCAAAGCCATCATTATTTTTCACTACATTAGTGCTTATACTCAATCATACAACAACGAAAAAACCTTAAGCTATTGATTTGTTTTAACTAAAAATAATTATTCAGACTGGCACAGATCTTCCTTACAAAAGAGTAACTCACTAATCTGAGTTTTATCTTCATTTACCTCGTCTACAGGGAGCGAGCTATGACTAATATTTATCATATGTTGTATTTACTATGGCGCTTAGATATAAGCATTTGGCATATTCACCATGCCAATGATCCTCACACCACCGCAGAAAAGGAGCGTGAATATGTTAAGTAACTACCCGCACTTAGATGAAGCGCTTAAAAAGTTGTCGGTGCATCAATTAACAATTAGCCAAGCCTCCGAGCACTATGATTTACCCAAACGAGTGATCTATAAAGCACTGCGTCAACAACAAGCAAAAATAGCACAGCAAAAAAGCTACCTACTCGCAGCACAAAAACGTTTGCAACAAAACTTGCAGAGCGTAGAACTAGAATTAGCTAATTTTAATTAACCTACTACTGATTATTTTCTGTATAGTTTAAATACACTAAAATTAGTAAAATTGCAGGATAACTATGACAGCTGTAGAAGTTAATTTTGATGGCCTTGTAGGCCCGACTCATAACTACGCGGGATTATCATACGGTAACGTAGCATCATTAAATAATGCGGCAAGTTACTCCAATCCAAAAGAGGCGGTACTGCAAGGCTTAGCGAAAATGAAAGCTATGCATGACTTGGGACTAACTCAAGGGGTATTTGCCCCACATGCCCGCCCTGATATAAATGTATTGCGTCGTTTAGGATTTACAGGCACTGCTGAACAAGTGATCAGTAAAGCGTTTAAAGCTGATCCTGTTTTAGTTCGCGCATGTTATTCAGCATCATCAATGTGGACTGCCAATGCCGGCACTGTATCACCATCAGCCGACACACTTGATGGCAAAGTTCACTTTACTGCTGCTAATTTGAATAACAAATTTCATCGCTCCCTTGAGCCTCAAACAACAACACGATTACTTAAAGCCATGTTTAATAACGAAGGCTACTTTAGTCATCATACCCATTTGCCAGATCAAGGTTTTTTTGGTGATGAGGGCGCGGCTAACCATACTCGCTTAGGCGACGAGCATGGTGTTCAAGGTTTGGAGCTGTTTGTATATGGTGCCAGCGCATTTAACAGCGCACTGCCTAAGCCAGTTAAATTTCCTGCAAGGCAGACACTTGAAGCATCACAAGCAATATGCCGACTACATCAGCTAAAACCATCTAGCCAATTAATGATTCAACAAAACCCTGAGGTGATTGATCAAGGGGTGTTCCATAATGACGTAATCGCGGTGGGTAACGCCAATGTATTACTCTGTCACGAGCAAGCTTTCTTAAATCAGCCTATCGCCCTACAACAAATAAAAGATGCATATATTGGCGACAAAACACTGCATATTATTGAGGTGCCAACAGCCAAAGTAAGCGTGCAAGATGCTGTAACTAGCTATTTATTTAATAGCCAACTGGTTAGTTTAAACAATGGCAAAATGTTACTGGTTGCTCCACAAGAATGTAAAAACAATCAGGCAGTTAACAGTTATATTGAAGAAATGATCCTTGCAGACAATCCAATTGATCAAGTGCAATTTTTTGATTTAAAACAAAGCATGCAAAATGGTGGTGGCCCTGCTTGCTTACGTTTACGTGTAGCGCTAAATCAGCAAGAACTCGCGGCAGTCAATCCTGCCGTTATTTTAAACGATAGTAAGTACCAACAACT
This sequence comes from Pseudoalteromonas sp. SR41-8, assembly GCF_014163915.1. Classification (NCBI taxonomy): domain Bacteria; kingdom Pseudomonadati; phylum Pseudomonadota; class Gammaproteobacteria; order Alteromonadales; family Pseudoalteromonadaceae; genus Pseudoalteromonas; species Pseudoalteromonas sp. SR41-8. The sequence continues at coordinate 193,471 of NZ_JACJEE010000001.1, read as the reverse complement.
ATGTGATTGGGCGAATAAGCACTATCGTGACAAACTTAGTAATGATGATTTTGCAGATCCAAACTTGTTACGTGAAAGCTGGCAAGCGCTGGATGAATTAACTCAACATCTGCACCTAGGCTCTGTGTATCCATTTCAATTAGAAGGATAAACCATGCAAGATACAAGCGTTGTAGATACGCAAATACATAAAATCAGTTCACTAGCGGGATATCAGCAATCGCTAAATCATTTACTGGTTGATAGCGTTAACAATGGTGCATCGATTGGTTTTATCGCGCCATTGACGCGCGCACAAGCAGATCACTACTGGCACAGTATTGAATGCGATTTATTAAATGATAGCCGCGAATTATTTGTTATCACCGAAGGATCTGAGGTAATTGGTGCAGTGCAATTATCGTTGTGTCAAAAAGCTAATGGCGCTCACCGCGGTGAGGTTGAAAAGCTAATGGTACATAGCCAATACCAAGGCCAAGGATTTGCAAAACAACTTATGCATACCCTTGAAAAAAGTGCGCTGCAGCAACAATTAAAACTACTGGTACTGGATACCCGCTTAGGCGATATTGCCTCACTTTTATATGAAAAATTAGGCTATATAGAAGCCGGTGAAATACCACAGTTTGCCCTTAGTTCATCGGGCGAATTACAAAGTACTGTACTGTTTTATAAATTACTTAAGTGAGTTAAATTCGTCAATCGCTTACAACCTTATAATGTTATCAGCAGTCACTTCGCTTTTGTAACCTACCATAAAGGCATTTACTATAACGTTTAAATCGCTGCTAATACGTTGACAGAACAGATAAAATGGGATCAAGTAGACGAACTTATCAGCATGTTTTCAATGAGCACAAAAAGAAAACGCCAGTCAATATTAATTAACTGGCGTTAAGCTGACAGATTGCTATTTAATATATTAAATCACTATCTGTTATTTACACATCCTTGTTAACGGTTATTGCCGATGCCATCGACTCCGATATATGTAACGTACGCTGCGGAAATGGAATTGTCAGCCCTGCTTGCTCAATAGACTCTTTTACGCGTTTATTAAGATCCCAGACTGTTTGCCAATAATCACCGTTAACTGTCCACGCACGTAATTGAATATTCACTGAGCTTTCAGCTATCGATGTCACCATCACCTTAGGTGCTGGATCCGCTAATAATCGGCTTTCTGATGCGGCTATTTCTTTAAGTACATTTAAGCCATCATCTATTGAGTCAGCAAACGAAATACCTACTACAATATCCATGCGTCTTTTACCATTGCGAGTGAAATTTTTAATATTACCACCCCACACTTTGCCATTTGGCGAAGCGATATATAGGCCATCATTGGTTTTAAAAATAGTTGTAAAGAGGTTAATTTCACTCACAGTACCCGTTGTGCCACTGGCATCAACAAAGTCACCAACTTTAAATGGCCTAAGTATTAATAACATAATACCTGCGGCAATATTACTGAGGGTATTCTTTAACGCAAGGCCAATCGCAAGGCCAGCCGCCCCCATAAGTGCTATTAAACTGGCTGTATTAACACCAAAAATATCTAAAATAAACAACCCTGCAATGATATACACCAAGTAGCCCAGCACACTCGATAAAATTGGTAGTAAGGTTTTATCCATTTTCTTAAGAGGCGACTTAGAGTTTTGGATCGCTCTTTTAACAGAGCGCGCAATTAGAGCACCAGCTATAACAATAGCCAACGCTAGAATCAGTTTATAACCTAGAGTCATTATGGTTTCTGAATGATTTTGCCAAAACACTAATAACTTATCTTTCACTGTTTATTTCCACTAAGTAATTGCTGCAATTGAGCAAGGTTTAACATAGCTTACACAAGGTTAAAACCACATTGTTATAAGCCAATAAGTGTGAGCTGCTATAACCATTTGCGATTTGTAGCCTGCTAAAAAATAAGCTGGCCTCAAAGCGAAACCGCGCGATTATATAGCATAATAAATATAAACCTAACTTTTTATTTTAATCTTTAAAAACAATTAAAAATCATATAGTTAAATCAAACCAGCAAGTTGGTGTAATAAGCATTCAATGGAGGTTAATCCTTCACTGTTACCATTACCACTAAGAGTATCAAATCTAGTCTCAGATTTAATCGAGGAGCAAGTCATGAGTAAAGAAAAAGTTGTACTTATTACAGGCGCTTCCAGTGGTATTGGTGAAGCAACAGCAAAAACCTTAGTCGCAAACGGTCATAAAGTAATTTTGACCGCTCGCAGTGAAGACAAACTTAATGCGCTGGTTGAAGAGTTCGGGGCTGATAACGCATTAGCAGTTTGCGCAGATGCCACTGATTTTTCATCGCTTGAAAACGTAGTTAATACAGGTATAAAACACTTTGGCCGCCTTGATGTTGCATTTGCCAATGCCGGTATGGGTGTTCAAACGCCAGGTGTTGAAGAGGGCGATCCTGAGCAATGGCAAACAATGATTGATATTAATATCAATGCACTGCTTTACACCGCAAAACTCACTCTGCCACACCTAAGAAAAACCACAGGACACTTTATTTTAACCAGCTCAGCCGCAGGACGGATTGCCCTTAAAGGCTCTGTTTATGGCGCAACGAAATGGTTTGCTTACGGTTTTGGGCAAAACTTAGCTGAAGAAATGAAGCCATGGCAAGGACGCTGCACCACTATTGCCCCAGGCATGGTCAATACGCCTTTTTTTGATGAAGCAAAACCCGACAAACTTGACCCAAATGATGTAGCCGAGGCGGTACTATTTGCTATAGAGGCAAACCCACGTTGCAATGTACGAGAGTTATTTTTGATGCCGAGTAATTAACGGACTCGACAGTAATAAATGCCCTTAACAGGGCATTTAATTTGATCCAAGCAGTAAATTAATTACTGCAACTTAAACGCGCCTGTTTTAATCGGTTAATTGATGCGATAACTTGCGCAATCGTACCATGATTGATCTCGATAACTTGCGACTCACTTAACGCATCTTTATTTTGCAGAGCATCAACAATTGCCAAATAGCTTGCTTGCCACTCATTAACCGCTAAAAATACCTGCGGATTATTAGTAAGTACTTGCTGCCACATTACTAGCTGACTTTGCAATGCGGTAAGTTGTTGGCGATCACATTGTTGTTGGTAATCATCCACCGCATAATCAAATTGTTTTAAGGTTAAACTCTCTACCGGTAAAACATCCACTAATTTATCCAGTGGCGCTAACTGATGGTAATCATCGCTTAGAAACGCTAAATGATGCAACGTGTAATAGTGTGCGGGCTCTATCAGCTGACTAAAAGTAAGTAACGCGTTAAGCGCACTGCTTGAAACCTCTGGTAGCTGCTCTAAACGTTGAATAAACTGCTGTTGATGTAGTAAGCCTAACTGTTCATCGGCGTATTGGTCCATTAGCGCAAGCCGAGTGTACATGCTGCGCTCATCCGTTAAGCTAGTCGGTGACCAAAAACGTTCTCCTATTGCATAGAGTCTTGGCCAAATACGCGTATCTAAATTATCAGAGGTGACAAGCTCAGCCCAAATAGTTGCTTCACCACCCAATACATTACCTAGCTTGGCTCGTTGCTGCTGATGTTTTAGTTGTTGGTTCAACTGCACCAGAGGTATCTCACCACCGACATTTGCCCTAAACACATAAGGAGTATTACCCACGAATGCGGGATCTTTGCTAGCCTGCGTTAAACTAAATGTCAGCTGAGTTGGCCCAAGCCAAGTATCAATAAGCACCTGATAGTTATTCGCTATTTTAGTCACTTTATCAGTGATGAATGCCCCTTTACCCGCGATGTTGACAATTGCTTGCATACGAGACTGATCACTTGCAAAGACAGTAATATCGCCAGTCACCGCGCTGCCTTTTATGCGTGTGAGGGTAAAATCAACATGTCCGATTACAGTCTTCGCCGTTACTGCGGGTTTCGCCGGCGGCAGCGGATGATTACGATAGTGATAGCTCGTCCACTGCGGCTGATCAATATAAAACCCGCTTGATAACAAACCATCGAAACCGGCCTCAGTGATCGCCGCCAATGAATGATGACCACGCCATGATTGCACTAAGGTGTTGTTAGGCAAATTAGGATGTAATACCTCATCCCAACCAATCATTTTCTTATTGTATTTTGCTAATATTTTAGCAACCCGTTGATTGAAGTAGGCGTGTAATGCATGGCTATCAGCCAGTTTTTGCTTATGCATATAAGCTTGAATATGACTATTGGCTTGCCAATCAGTATCATCAATTTCATCGCCACCAATATGCAAATACGGATCAGGAAACAAACCCGCAAGCTCGGCGACTACTGCATCAACAAATTTATAAACCTCAGGGTTGCTTGGATCCAGTAACGGTTTAAATACGCCCCAACGTCGCTCCATCTGAGTTAATTGAGTTCCGCTACCAAGTTCAGGATACGCAAGTATAATCGCGCTGGCATGACCCGGAACGTCAAACTCTGGCACCACCCGAATACCTAACTTTGCCGCATAGCTAACCACCTCTTTAATTTGTGCTTGAGTATAATAAAGACCATCGGATGCCTGCTGGTGTAGTTTAGGGTAACTATTTAGCTCAATTCGCCAGCCCTGATCATCGGTTAAGTGCCAGTGAAACACATTAAACTTGGCTGAAGCCAAGCCACGTAATGTCCGTTTTACATCTGCAATTGGCAAAAAGTGACGCACGCCATCAAATAATAAACCACGCCACGGATAAGTTGGTTCATCCGTAATAATTAGATTATTAACTTGTAGCGGCTGCTTAGCACTAAATAATAGCTGCGATAAAGTCGCCAATCCTCTAAGCATGCCGTATTGATTAGCACTCGTTAGGTCAATTTTATTATCTGCAATAGTTAGCGTGTAACTTTCATCCATATTTAAATAAGGTAACTCGCTCACTGTTTGCGTGATATTAATGTGTAATTGCGCAGCCGCTCTTGGCGTAACTTGTAGATGCTGAAATTGGGTAGCAAACAACGAACTATTTAATAAAGGCAGGACGATAGCGTGCTGCGTTTTAGGTATAAATACCTTAAGAGTTGCTTCAAAGGTAGTACTCCCAGCCAATGATTGCACCTCTTTAGGCATTGGCATCAGCGCTTCGGTGGCGGGCGCAGAAAAAGCATAACAAGAGCTGCTCAGTAGCATTGCCCCCATCATAAAATGAATAATTTTATGCATTGTTTAATTCCTGTTGTTTGCTTGCTTTGAGAGTCACTGTTGTAGCGACAATTGCCCCTGCGGCGGTGATCACTTGAGCCGCAAGTTGCTGGGCAGTCTGCACTGCAATTGCACAAGGACTCGCTAATATTTGTTCAGCTAAAAAACCCGCTGCAAACGCATCTCCAGCCGCGGTAGTATCAATTACCTTCGCGACTGCGGTTACTGGATAGTAATTAATTGTTTGTTGCTGTAACACAATGGTGTCATCCAGTCCTTGCTTAATCACTCGCAACGCTTGTGGGTATGCCCGATAAAAGTCGACCAACTGCTGTTGTTCACAATCACCAAACACACCAAAGTGATCGTCGTTGGTAACAAAAATGATATCTGCAACTAAAAAGGCTTGGCGAAACCAATAGTGTGCTTGCATATTACTTTGCCAAAGCACTTGGCGATAATTACTATCAAAAATAACGATGCCACCAGCTTGCTTAAACTGTGCAATAGCAGTCATTAATAGCTGTTTAGTTGGGTCATCATAAATTGCTAAACTTATAGCTGAAAAATAAAGGTAATCAAACTGTTGCTGCTGCAATGCAGTTAAGAATTGATGTTGAGTATCAAGCTTAAAATACTCTCTGGCAGCGCTATTTTTTCGATCATAATGAAAAACTCGCTCGCCATTAGCATCAAGCGTAATACCATAAGCGCCTAAAGTATGATTTGTTGCATATTGTAAAAAATCGAGTTTAAGCGCTTGCTGCTGCCACCTAGCCTTAGCTTGCTTACTTAGTTCGTCGCTACCAATGGCAGATATAAAATAAACATGCACCTGTTCTCCCATAAGACGTTTAAAGTAAACTGCCGTATTGTAGGTGTCCCCCCCAAAATTAAGCTCTTGATTTGTAGATAGTTCATGCATCGCTTCACCAAAAAACGCAATCTTAATCATGTTGCATTTCCTCGCGTTGAGCTTTTAAAATAGCTAATGCTTGTGCAGATGTGCACACTTGAACTGGGGTAAACAAAGTTACCATAGCAGCTAATAAAGCGGAGCCTAAAGTGGCCGGAATAATTGGGTTACTCCAATAAGCCAGCCAATTTGGCGTTAAAATAATCGCCAACGAGACCAACAGCGAAACCAATAAAGCAGTAATGGCCCCCTGCCAATTAAAGCGTGGCCAAAAATGACCAAATAACACGCATACACATAGACCCGACATTAAAGTGGCGATCATATTTGTAATGTAACCAATCACATCGTTAGTTAATAACGCCAATAATAACGCAATGCCTATCGTCATCACTAAGCCCATCCGCGAAAGTAATACAACATCTTTAGCGTGGGGCATTCGTTTGAATACTAAACTATACAGATCACGTATTAATACACTCACAGCTGCAATCGCATCTGAGCTAGCACTGGAAATCGTGGCTGAAAGGCCAGCAATAATAACCAGCGCTGCCAAGCCAAAAGGTAATAATTCAAACGCCATAAAAGGGAAAGAAAATGCACTGTTCTCTAAAGCAGGATTCAGTGCATAAGCTGCCATACCGATGATGGCAGGTACTATGGCAAATACTAAATACAAGCCACCCGATAAATAAAACGATTGACGAATACTTTTAACATGCTTGCCAGAATAAATACGTTGGCGAAATGATGGCGCAACCAAGACGCCTATTAACACCGCGAAAAATAATGATAAGCCATGCACTGCACCTATTTTATCCAATGATAAAAAGCTTTGGTTAAGCGCAGGTTGCGCATTGGCCATATCAGCCAAGCCACCCACTTCATAAAGAGCGACCCCAGCCATCAAGAAAAAGCCAACAAATAACACCAATGCTTGAATAGAGTCGGTCCATACCACAGCAACATAACCGCCAATCACCACGTAAATACTAAAGCCCAGTGCAATAATAAGTTTTGCCGAAAATGGCGATAACCCAGTAAGCCATGCTAAATACATACCACCGCCCAGAATATGCGCTCCTAACCAACCAATACTGGCGACAAAAATAAATATTGCGATGGTATTCTTAACGAGTGGATGTGCTCCCACATAGTATGATACTTCTTCACTCATAGTCATGAATTGGTGTTCACGCACTGGCGCAAATAATTTTGCTAATAATAAAATTCCCGCAGCACCACCAAGGCCATAGATCATCCCAGCCCAGCCATTTAAATAAGCAAATCCCACAGCCCCCATTGATGATCCTGTTCCTACCATAGTGGCAACTGTAGTACCTAACGTAAGAAAAAACGGTAAATTACGTCCCCCCAGTAAAAAGTCATCGCCACCTTTAGAATTTCGGCTTACCCACCAACCAAACCAAATCATAAATCCTAAGTAGCCTAAAAAGGCCATTAATAATTGCCACTTCATAAGACACCCTGCTCCACCAATCCACGCTGCGCTTTGTAACAGCACTTCTAATTATTAATTACGTGGTTGATGTTAGTTATTATTCTGACCTAAGAGCGGTTATTATTTTGTGTGCTCTTAGGTGTAAATGTCAGCGCTGTCATTCAGCTACTGACAAAATCTTAAGGCGCCTTATAACAGGTAACATCCACCTCAACTTTACAATCGACGACTAAATCCGCGACCGCACAAATACGTGCCGGTGGATTAGCGCCAAAATACTCTTTAAACACTTTATTAAACGACTGAAAGTAACGAGAATCAGTTAAAATAACAGTAACATGCACCACATCTTTGAGCTCATAACCGGCCTCTTTCATAATCTCGAGGCAATTTTCAATCGCCAGTGTTGATTGCTCAATAATCCCCCCTTCAACCACTTCTCCATCTTTCATTGGGGTTTGTCCAGATACCATCAGCCAACCACCCGCTTCTACTGCGCGTGCAAACGGTAAGTGCTGACCACCGGTACCTTTACCGCCTTCAATACCAATTCGTCTAATCATCTTTACTTGCTCCTAGGGATGTTAAAAATTTACCTGAATATGCAGGTAGAATATGTTTATCTATAAGGGTTGCTTGGCCATTGGTCCAGACACGATGAATTCCTGAAGCCGCCAGCTCTGGATCAACAAATGTTGCGTTATCAATAATCTCATTGGCATCAAATAACACCAAATCGGCAAAGTTGCCTACTTTGATCACTCCACGATTTGCCAACCGATAGTTAGCCGCGCTTAAGCCTGTCATTTTATGAATCGCAGTTGCTAATGAAAAAATTCCTTGTTCACGGCTGTAATGACCCAGCACTCGGGGAAATGAGCCCCATAACCGAGGGTGTGGGTGTGGATCGCACGGTAAACCATCTGAACCAATCATGGTTTTATCAAACGCTAAAATAGTGTTTACATCGTCTTCATTTAACCCATGGTACACAGCACCAGCTGGCTGCAGTTTTTCAGCAGCATCCAGCAAACTGACGTCCCATTGTTTAGCAATATCAGCAAGTAATTGCTCGGCCATTGCAGGGTGGGCATCAGACCAAGTGATAAAAATATCGAAGTCGTCAGTCACTTGGTTCAAATCTAAGGTACTGGAGCTGGCCGCATACGGGTATGCGTCGCAACTACATTTTGAGTGCTCGCCTTGTGCTGCAAATTTTGCTAACAGCTCTGGGGCGCGTCCCCAGTTATTTTTACCTGCACACTTCAAGTGGGAAATAATCACTTTAATGCCAAACTTTTGCTCCATAGCAAACGCTTCATCCATCGCCTCAAGCACGGCATCAAACTCGGTGCGTAAATGGGTGGTATATAAAGCATCATGCTTTTGTAAGATAGCGCCAAATGCCTGTACCTCTTGTTCAGGTGCACACTGTGCATTGCGATAGGCAAGCCCAGTGCTCAAACCGAGGGCACCTTGGGTTATGGCTTCATCCAATTGCAATTGCATCGCGGCAATTTCGTCAAGCGTCGCTGGACGTAATAAGTCATCCATAACGTTATTGCGCAATGTGGTATGCCCTACCAATGCGGCAACATTCACATTGGCTTTTTGTACATTAAATGCATCGATATAATCGCGCATCTGTGCAAAAGTAAACTCTGCTTTTTCACCCAGCAGATTCATTGGATCCGGCGCATCTGCAGTTAGTTTTGCCGGCGCCGCGCTGATCCCACAATTACCGGTGATCACCGTTGTCACCCCTTGACTTATTTTCGCTGCCATCGCTGGGTTTCTTAACAACTCAAGATCATCATGGGTATGTACATCGATAAACCCCGGGGCTAGGCATAATCCATTGGCCATTATTGTGTGTGTTGCCTGCCACTGTGATAACTCGCCGAGTGCGACAATATGTTCACCTTTAATTGCGACATCCATGTACTGAGGCGCATTGCCTAAACCATCAAATACTTTTGCTTGATAAATGATTGTGTCTGCTGATTGCGAGATATCGTGCCGCATCATTAATCTCCTAGTGGTGCTCTGTCTGGTCCTTGACGATACTCATCTAACTCATGTTTGATGCGACGAAGTTTTTCGCGAGATTTTTTCTGCGTTAAAATAGCCACTTCACTTGCCAATATGTCTACTGCAGCAAGCATCGCGTAACGGCCTGTACTGGGCGTAAAAATGTAATCTGATTCGTTAGTTTTAATTGGTAAGTGAATCGTTGCGATATCAGCAAGCGCACTCTCTGGGCAAACCGCAATCACTTTAGCGCCATAATCTTTGGCAATATTTGCCGCATCAATTAAGTCATTTGCTAAGCCTGTAAGCGATAACACCACCACCACATCACTGATATCAACACTGGCGGCAGTCATTCTCATCATCACCGGATCACTGTAAGCGTTACTGAGTACATCCAGTCGAAACAAGCGGTTATGGCATTCTTGTGCAACTACAGAGCTACCCCCACCAACGCCAAAAATTAACGTATGACGGCTTTCAGCAATACAGCGAGCTGCTTCTTCAATCTGCGACTGTTCAATTAATCCGGCATTAATATCGAGAATATCGTGTATTGCTTTGTATATAGCTGGAATATCTTCACGTACAGAGGCATTTTCACTAATAAAGCGCTCTCCTACTGCCAGTGATTGTGCAAGCTGTAGTTTCATATCACGCACATTATCGCAGCCCAGCGCTTTTGCTAGCCGAGTGATAGATGCGTGACTGACTTTTGCGCGCTGTGCTAAATCACTTATACTTGCCGATGCTGCATATTGCAGATCGGCTAAAATTAATTGTGCAACGAGTTGCTCTGATTGCCGTAAATGGCCTAAACGCTCTTTAATTCGTGAAACAATATCCAATTAACTACTCTCCTAAAAATACGTATCAAAGATACCAACAACGTTATAATTATCATCGATAACATTAATATAACGCCATTTATCAAATGTCAGGCAAGGATGTGAAGTCCCAAAGGCAATAATATCACCGACTTTTAAGTGGCTATTTTGATCAACACGCAGCATGGCATGCTGATCCATTATTTTTTCAACTTGCCAATCAGCACCTGCTTTAGTAACAACACCGTGTTGGTCAATATGTAAATTCGCAATAGGTAGCCCGGCATCAAATGCCACATCGCGCTTACCCATACCAATAATTGCTCGTCCCGGTTCTGGCAATGACTGTACATATGCCCAAACCTCTAAACATGATTGTAAATCGCTACCAATATTACACGCCAACGGATTACGCGCTAGAATCTGTTGCTGCGCATGGCCATAAATCCCTTGATCATGAGCGACATAACAGCCAGGGCGGATCACAGGCACCATGTTATCGAGCATGTTACTAGGTGCAAAAGCATCGCAGACTAAGTCGTACCACGCTGAGCCACCTGCGGTAATAATTACTTGTTCTGTGGCAAAAGCCTGCTGCTCAATCAACTCTTTACATGTTGTTACCGCATCCGTTAAAAATGCAGTCACTTCACTTTGTGTACTCAACACTCCTTCATACACTTCAATGCCCGCAAGCTGTAATGAAGAAAACTGCTTAATATGCGCAACCAATTGTTGGAGCTTTTTTTCATCAACTACACCACAACGTCCACCTGGCACACCTAACTCAATAAATAATTTAACTTGTATGCCTTGCTTACTAAAGAACTCACCAAGGCTTGTTACATTGCTAACATCATCCACTAAACAATAAAAATCAACCTGATACTGTTTTAATAAATAGCTAAGCTGCTGCATGTTGGCTTTACCAACTAATTGGTTCGCCATGATAATGCGCTTAGCGCCAGCTTGTGCTGCTACCACTGCTTGTTGCACAGTTGCAATGGTGATCGCGTAAGCACCTGCATTTAATTGCTTTTTAAAAATATCCGGTGCCATGGTGGTTTTACCATGCGGTGAAAACTCCACCTGACTTTGTTTGGCGAACTCAGCCATCCATGCAATGTTATTATCTAAACGCGTTTGATAAATACACGCACAAGGAAGACTCACCTGCTGCTTAGCAACATTGCAATCACCTTGTATGATCGTTTCGCTGTTGCCTAAGCCTTTATTCATAGTATAAATTTTTGCGGCGCGTTTCATGGCTAACTTTTCCATAAATAAAACTCTTATTTTAAATCATTACCTTAGATAGCAACGTTGGATTAAAAATCAAAAAATTATCAAATGTTAATGTAATTGTTATTGCATTTTGTTTGAAAGTGATGTTAATTAATAACAAGCAAGTAGTCAACACCTGTTACAAATTAACAGGAAATAATAATTAACTTTTAAATCTACAGGATGAGGTATATCAGCATGAGCATTAAAAACCGTCACCAACCCACTTTAAATAGGAGCCTAATAGCAAAAACCGTCGCCGCTATTGTATGTGGCTATACCAGCTTTGGCGTTTTTGCCGCAGACCAAGCACAGACAGCAAATGACGACATAGAAACTATTGAAGTGCGCGGTATTGCCGCCAGTAACAAACAAGATATTAACAACAAACGCTTTAGTACTGGAATAATGGATTCTATTACCGCGGAAGATATTGGTAAATTGCCTGATGTAACCATTGCCGATACGCTGCAACGTATCCCAGGCATACAAATTCGCCGCTCTGCGGGTGAGGGCTCAACCATTAACGTTCGCGGTATGCCGCAAGTAACCACTTTGCTCAATGGCGAACAATTCTTAAGTGCAGGTTCAATTACAACATTACAACCAGACTTCACTGATGTCCCAGCGGCGCTGCTATCAGGGATTGATGTGCTTAAATCACCTCAAGCCGACACCTTGGCCGGTGGCATTTCAGGTACTTTAGATTTAAAAACACGTAGACCATTTGATCTTGACCAAGGCACAACCTTCTCACTCACAGGAGAAGCAACCCGTGGTAGTTTATCAGAGCAAACCGACCCTAAACTGGTAGCCTTTGCCGGATATAACAATGACAAATTTGGCATTATTGTTACTGCCGCTTATGACGAAAGCACCTTAGCGAATTACCGTAATGGCACAATTTTAACCTCTTCAGAAGTGCAAAATGAAACCGACCGCGATTTTAACGGTGATGGCGATTTTAACGACAGCTTTTACAGCCAACGTTTTTATGGCGTGATGGACCGAGAAACAGAGCGTGATCGCCTTGGCCTAAACACTACCATTCAATATCAAATTGCCGACACACTAACTTTTACTGGTGACTTGTTTTATACAAAAATGGATGACGCCGATCGTAAGCAAGGGGTGATGGTTGATAATGCCCGTGGTTCTATTTGGGCGTATTCTGATAACTTTATTCCTCGCTTAGATAATGATCGGGGCGGACAAATATACACAGTCAACGATGCTAACTTAAAAGTTCGTCGGGTAAGCGCCTACTCTGAAAGTTTAACTAACGACCGTGAATCAACCAATGCTAGCTTTTTATTCGAATACCAAGGTGATGGCCCACTCTCTGGTGAATTTAGGTATATTCATGGCTCTGCAGAGCGAAGCCATACTGAAAATGTGGCCCACGGCTTTTTAACCTCAGGCGCACAACATGGTTTATTAAAAAATCATGGTGATGGTATTACGCCAGTTAACCCCAATGGCTATGGCCCAGAAGAAGTTGATGTGAGCTTTTCTCGCAGCGGCGAATATTTAACCCTTGGTTTTGCAGAAGGCTTTGGTAATGATATAAGCCAATATAATCTCGTTTCAACCTACTCTGAAAATAACTTTGAAGAACAAGCCACACTTGATGTTGCCCGTATTGATGGCCATTATGCCTTTGAGACAGATCACCTACAGAATCTTGATTTTGGTCTGCGGGCATCAAAACGAGACGTAGAGCGCGAAACCTATATTCTCGTTGCACCATTTACCACCGGCAATATTAGTGCCGATGTGATGTGGAAAGATTCCGGCGCATCATTAGGTGATACCAATGGCGACGGTGAAAATAGCGTAGCAGGTGGTGATTTAACCATAGGGAAAACTAACTTCTTTAGTGATATGCCCGATGGTTGGGTCAACCAAGTCAATGGTTTAGGGCCAGGTGGCACTGGGCATAGTTTTTACTTAATCGATCCTAAAGTAATGGACGATCCAATGGCATTTCAAAATGCAATTTACCCGGGTAACAAACGATTAGCTAATCCGTCACGTACTTACCAAGTAAAAGAACAAACTCAAACAGCTTACTTTAAAGCAAACTTTGCTGGTGAATTGGGTGATTTGAGCTATACCGCAAATATCGGCGCACAATATATTAAAACCGAACTCGACATGCTGCAAAATCAACTAGGCTCTGCGCGTCCTTGTTCGTTGTGTACTGCCAGTGAGAAAACCGGTGAAAAATGGCTAAACAGAGATTACTCAGATTTTTTACCATCAATGAACTTTAATTTAAACCTAACCGAAGATGTGATCCTACGTGCAGGTTACGGTAAAACAATGACCACGCTCGATATTGGAAAGCTTGCTGGTGGTATAAGTGTTGGTCGTACCCGAGCCGGAGATGTACTTGCCGCTGAGCTTGGAGTAAGCCCTGACTTATTAGTGGCAGTACAAGGTCGCCAAAATGGTAATCCTGATCTAGAACCATGGCGCGCAACTAACTATAACCTATCTGCTGAGTGGTATTTTAATGACAGCGGTTTATTAAGTATTTCAGCCTTTTTAATGGACATAGAGTCATTTGTTGAAAACGGTATTGTCATGCAAGGCTTGCCTGATATTGATGGCATTATTCGCCGTGAAGTACCTGTAACCACTGAAATAAATGGCCAAGGTGGTGACATAAAAGGTTTTGAAGTTGTTTATCAGCAAGCATTTGACTTTTTACCAGCGCCATTTGATGGCTTAGGCTCATCACTAAACTTTACTTATGCGCCAAGTGACAGCGCTAACGTTGATGTTTATGGTAAAAGTTTACCAATTCAAGATAACTCAGAAAAATCAGCCAATGCTGTACTTTGGTACGAAAAAGGCCCATTACAACTACGTCTTGCAGCCAACTACCGTAGTGATCGCTTAGACAGCTTAAGCTCGCCAATGGGCGAAGGGGTAATGCCATTTTGGACCGATAGCACTTTGTACTTTGATATGTATGCCGGCTATGAATTTGCTGAAGATATGAGCATTTATACCTCAGTGAGCAATCTAACCGAAGAAAAAGAAGATATTTACGCACAGTGGTCTGATCATGTGATCACCCAAAATATCTTTGAGCGTCGTATTACGTTTGGTATTCGTACCCGTTTTTAACGCTTAACAACACATTTGGCACACTTCTGCCCAGGAGATAAAAAGACTTAGCATTATTTAAATAAGCTTTTTTGCCAAATAGCAAACCAGTACAGCTAATTAAGCTGTACTGGTTTTTATACCTAAGTGGATTCATCTAGGCTGATTGCCGATAGTGATCAACAGCAAAACTAAATAAAACTTTGATCATAAAAAATAGACTCACCATCAAAAACCACGTTGGCAGCGATAAGTAAATCAACAAAAAGATGCCATAACACATTAAGTTTGCAGCAATAAAACCCTGGATTGATTTACCATGTAACGCATTAACAACAGATGCTGCCACTATCGTATATGCCCACATAAGCAGTGCAGTATCTAGTGGCTGTGAAAGTAACCACGCAATCACTATTATATGAACGTGAATGGCAATAAAAATCAGCCTATTTTTAGGACGCTTTGTGTAAAACTCATTGGTACCAAGAGTGAAATTAGCAATACATCCTGCTAATACGTCAGCAATTAATATAAAAGCTAAGATTGCTCGCCAATTATCGAGTTTAATCTCCGCAACCGAATAAATAACCCAACTGCCGACTAAAGCAAACAAAATAGTACCGGTGATCTCTAAAATCGATTGTTTTTCGCCAAACACTTCATGCAAAAATTCAGGGGTTTTAAAATACTTCATTGTTAAACATTTCCTTATTTAAATTAAATTAAATTTTTGAACAACGACTTTCCATGTTTTTAACTATGCAAGTAGGCGACAAGATAAGCACCACTAGCAGCCAACGAAATAACATTATCTATATAGACACGGCATTAATTAAAAAAACACCGTAAAGGTAGCAGGATATGCTCAGGGATCTGATCAGAAATCACATACTTTTTTGCATCAACTGTGACTTCAAATAAAAGATACTCTGAATTTCTGCCAATATAACGCTCACCTATATTTGGCGTTATCTTATATATATTTCCGGTAAGAGTAAGCTGACTAGAGGCTGATATCTTTTCAAACCCGCCGTAAGGGCTGAGATGACCCTCTACGTTGTGATCTTTTAAGTAGTCGTTTCGAGGATGGCCAAACCATATAGGTTCGACACGAATTTCACTACTTTGAAATAATTTACTTGCTTGATAATGAATGGGCTCAAAGCACTGCTTCTCTATTTTAATATCACTGCAACCACTGATAAATATCACGGCAAGTATTGTAGTATACCCAATGTATTGCATATCAACGTATTCCTTTACATACACTTGGAGTTAGCTATTGGCAGCACTGCAATACCAGCATTCTTTATAACTCACATTTGCGCTGACGCTGGAGCAAACATATATCAAGGATATCGTAACTGCCTGCAACTTCCAGTGTAATTTGATGAATATTGACGCTTAAACATGACTTCATTAGCAAAGACAACAACTATGTCTTTTTAGTGTTCAGAATTACTTTTCTTAATTACGAGACTTAATAGCAGCCTAGATTACTATTAAGCCATTAATATCTAAGACATTATTTTAAATAGCAGCTCTCTTACTGTGGCAGGTTCAAATGGCTTGTCACATATGGCGTCTACACCAGCTTGAGCAATATTAGCTAAATGAGTGTCGTTTGCCTCAGAACTCACCATC
Source organism: Pseudoalteromonas sp. SR41-8 (assembly GCF_014163915.1). Classification (NCBI taxonomy): domain Bacteria; kingdom Pseudomonadati; phylum Pseudomonadota; class Gammaproteobacteria; order Alteromonadales; family Pseudoalteromonadaceae; genus Pseudoalteromonas; species Pseudoalteromonas sp. SR41-8. The sequence continues at coordinate 177,011 of NZ_JACJEE010000001.1, read as the reverse complement.
AAAATAGGAATATGCGAGTAAGCATTCGAGCTTCTTACGGTCTCCGTTAGCTCTTTACCATCCATTTCTGGCATATTGTAATCAGTAACAATTAAATCAAATGATTGACTATTAAGGTGGTCAATCGCTTGTTTGCCATTTTCGGCTTCTACAGGCGCCGGTATTCCCATTCCAGCCAAGACCCTAATAATATGCTTGCGTGCAAAACGACTGTCATCAACCACAAGTACACGCAATAGCGTTACATCAAAATGTTCTAATTCAACTTCTTCTTCAGTAATAATATCTAATGTTGCCTTTAACGCTCGCGTAATTGCCTCAGCACTAAACGGCTTTGGTAAAATAGCTAATACCCCGGACTGCCTTAACTGTTCAAGATAGGTTTTATTGCGCTCTGTCGATACCAACATAAAAGCTTGATGCTCAATACCTGGGGTTACTCTGATTTTTTGCAATAAAGAATCAGCGCTACCGTCAGAAAAATACATGCTGCTAATGACCAAATCCGGCTGATAATTCTCCAGCATTGTTAACGTTTGCGCTTGAGAAGTAGCAGTTTCTATTTGTGTAACACCGCATTGAGTAAGTGACTTTATAATAAGCTTTTGCTGAACATCTGATGGCTCTACTAATAATATTGATAAATTGGCTATTGCTGTTAAGTCTTTCATTTACATCTCTTCAGTATTGCTATGTTTAATTAGTAACGGTTATTTTTGTAAAAATCAAAAATACAGTCATCGTGATTATGCTTTTTATGATCTTTTTTGCTAAATAAAGCGCGTATCAAGCTCGCGTTTAGTTACGTTGAATATAGTCTAATGCCGTCATTTTATGATAATTAACATTACGATGCATAACATGCGCAGGTTCTGGATCAACAATTTCGATTGGGATATCGTAACTGCGTGCCACTTCTAGCGCCATTTGAGTAATATTAACGCTAAACGAAGTGCCAATAAAAACGATTTTATCGGCATCAAGCATCCGCTGTTGTGCTTCGCTAATACGATAAAGCTCAGTGTAATATTCATCAAATAACAACACAAAAGGCTTTAAAGATTGATCCAGCACAGGCTGCTGGTTTTCGATGTTAAACAGCTCAAGCAGTGACTCATGTAAGCGGCTTTCGTCTACATTATCCCACGGTGTCGCATGCGCTTTCACATCATCACCTTGCTCATGAAACAAAGTCATTTTATCAAGCCGACCATGAATGGCGATATAGTTTTTATTGCCTGCTTTGCCATCTAGCCCGTCAATATTTTGTGTGATCAGGTTTTTATCGCTCAACCATTGATGAACTTCGTTAGGACCATGGTTACGGTAGGTGGCAAAGCGATGATAATACCAAGCTAAAAACTCACGCGGGTTGTTTACATACATAGCACGTGTAGCCATTTCCATTGGCGTATAGTTTTTACTACCAATAGTCCAAAACCCATCTTCACCTCGAAAGGTAGGAATACCGCTGGCGGCACTCACACCGGCTCCTGTTATATATAATGTATTCATAGCGTTCCCAATAAGCGCTAAACACACGTTTTATTTTTGCCTTGCTCCTTTGCTTGATAAAGCAATTCATCAGCTTTGTGCATCGCTTTATCAATAGACACATCCGCGGTTAATTTACTGATCCCCATACTCACTGTAACAGCCAGCTGGTTTACACCAATATCTAAACGATTTTGTGATAAAGCATGATGAATATCGTTGGCAAATTGTGTCGCTTGTTGTTTATTTTTATGACGTAGAAAAAATAAAAACTCTTCACCGCCCCAGCGCGCCACCATATCATTTTCACTTAACTGAGCAACAAATAATTCAGCAAGGTGTTTTAGCACTTCATCGCCAACTGAGTGACCATATTGATCATTAATATCCTTAAAATTATCTACATCCGCAATAATGATACTCGCCGTTTGCTGCTGTGCTTCAAATTGCTCGAGCTCTTCCATTGCATAACGTCGATTGGGTAGGTTTGTTAAAGGGTCACGAGTCGCTAAATATTCATTTTTTTGAACAAGTTCAATCAAACGATGGCTGTACATTTGCCGAAAATATTCATAAAAGCCACTCAACAGAGCAACAATAATAAAAGAAGCAATAATGCGAATTGGAAAATAAACCGAGTAGCCGCTGTAAAATTTAAAGTAGCTCGATAAATAAAAGGCGCCAGTTACGCAAATTACAAAAATAATTAAATCAATGATTCCCCGTTTAAAACCACGCACAAAAAAAGTAACCGGAGATACAATAAAAATCCAAATCGGCCCAGTGCCATGGCTCCCACCTGTAAGTACTAAATAAATCATTAAAGCATATAAAGTATACAGAACAATTAAAGAGGAAATCTCAACTCTATCACCAAGGCAAAAAGGGGAAGCAAATAAAATTGATGAGCCTAATAGAGGGTAAACCAAAGTAGATTGATTATTAAACAAAGCGATTATTGCCATACATAGCGTTGTCACCGTACCTATTACGGAAAAGAACCTAATAATAAGTTTTCGTTCGGCCATATCAGAATAGCTAATCATCAATACAGTGCATCACTTCTCAATAATGAAGGCAATCTTTGCATACAAAAGCTGATTGTAAGATTGCACTAAAATTAAAATAATTAATCAGTTACCAGTTCAAATATAGTCTAGACATAAGATCATTGTAAAAGTGAAAGTAGGAAATAATTACTAAAAGTCAACTTATATACGGATAACATCTTCGTATTACTAAGCTGAGCAAATAGGTTTTTGCACCTCATTGCATAAAAAATTCGCCTGCTCATTAACAATAATCTTCAGTCTTATCTAAGTTGCAACAGACTCGGTAAGACTGGAAATATTGCTAAAGCAGAGGATAAAAGCAGCCTCAAAAGTATCATTTAATAATTATATTTTGTTTTTTATAAGTCTAGCGAGAAAACCTTAAAAACATATGGTCAGAGCATTTATTGATTTTTTACCGTAGCGATTGCAGCATGATATTACCGATTAGTTGATAAATTAAAGCTGTAGTATTCCCATACTACCCTTACTTACTGTGAGCATGTTTAACTGAACAAGCAGTAAATACATTAACAAATTGTAAGGAGCAGCAAATGGCTAAAGTACTAATGATCACTGGTGACTTTGTAGAAGACTATGAAAATATGGTGCCGTTTCAGGCATTAATGGCAATGGGCCACGATGTGGATGCAGTCTGCCCAGATAAAAAAGCAGGCGATATGATTGCCACCTCTATTCATGATTTTGAAGGGGATCAAACCTACAGCGAAAAGCGCGGTCATAACTTTGCGCTCAACGCGACATTTGCCAACATTAATGCCGCTGATTACGATGCGCTTTACTTACCAGGAGGACGTGCACCTGAATATCTACGTTTGAATGCTAAAGTAATTGAGATCATTAAGTATTTTGCAAATAACAATAAACCTATCGCTTCGGTGTGTCATGGCGCGCAATTACTCACCGCCGCAGGTGTTATTAAAGGTAAAAAAATCTCTGCTTACCCAGCTTGCCAACCAGAAGTGAAAATGGCCGGTGCCGAGTACGTTGAGTTACCAATGGATGGTGCAATTACCGATGGAAATTTAGTTTCAGCACCAGCTTGGCCTGCGCATCCGGCTATGTTAAAACAGTTTGTCGCTTTGTTTTAACTAAAATTACAGGGAAAGGTCATGTGCCAATTATTTATAAATGCTCACAGTGAATTATGGAGTAATAAAACGAAGTCTTTACGTATTGATGGTGTCGTCACTTCAATTCGGTTAGAGCAGTTTTTTTGGCACACTTTAGAAGAAATTGCCGCACGCGATAACATGAGTATTAATCAGATGATTTGTAAACTGTATCGCGAATCCCTGCAAGCAAAACATGACGTGAGCAATTTCACCTCTTTTTTAAGAGTTTGTTGCTCACGTTATCTCGCGCTGATCGCCAATGGCGAGATCTGTCGTGATCTTAGCCAACCATTGGCGAGTGTTGATGTACAGCAAGTGCTCAACCGTGAGCAAAGCCGGTACTTTTCAAATTAAAAGCTGTAATTAATCCCAGCATAATAACGGCGGCCTGAATAACTAGTATTAAGTAGCCTCGCATCGGTATCTTTACCCAAACGTGTTACCGACTCCGATTGCGTTAAGTTAATTACCGCTGCGGTAAAGCTTAAGTTATCGGTAACGTTATATGCTGCATTTACATCTACTTGCTGGTATGGGTCTTGGTAGACATTTAAACCACTGTTAATACCGAGCACCGTTTCACCTCGTTTATTGTACGAAGCGCGAATGTTAAAACTATCCCCTTCATAATAAACGGAGGTGTTATATTGATAGTCAGCACTGCCTATTAATGGCGACTCTGCTAACTTTTCACCTGCAACTGTTACATCGGCCTGATTGGTGTTGTTATACGTGTAGTTTGCGTAAATACCAAAGCCACTATCAAAGGCGTGTTGAATAAACACTTCCACCCCTTTTGATACCGCATCAGTACCATTACCTACGGTGCTATACGGGGAAATGCTAATAGTACCAGCATCAAAAAGACCTGCTTGCCCTGCAAATTCACGCTGTAAATCAATCACCAGTGGCACGATAAAGTTATCGACCTGTTTATGAAATAACGCTACACCTAATGCAGAGCCTGGCGCGTAGTAATACTCAAGAGATAAATCGGCTTGTACTGACTCAAACGCTTTTAAATTTTTATTGCCACCACTGCCACTAAAACCGGGTTGTTCATTAAAAGCGGCGCGATCATCTGCCCATTCGTCCGACACATAAGTAATACGCTGTTGACTACCCAAATCGCCGTAATCGGGGCGCGACATCACTTTAGCAAGCGCACCACGGATCACCACATCATCGCTGGCATCCCACGCAATATTTAAACTCGGCAATACGTGGGTGTCTGTTGTTTGCTGCGTGATCAACTGGTATTGCTCAACTAAACGATCATCACCGGTGATTTGCTCGCCCGTTTCGTCATCGGTTTCATCCAATAAAAAGGTATAGAGATCGGTTGAAGCACTGCGAGTCTTGGTTTGTACAACGCGCACACCAAAATTACCGCGTATATCACTGTATTCAAAATCACCTTGTAAATAAAACGCACTGATCTGCTCGGCAATATCATAGACAAAGTTATCTTCAATTCGAGTATACGGCACGTAGTTGCTGTAAATATAATCGCGATATTTATCCCAATTAATAGTTGGCATTAAATTGATATTAAAGCCACCAGCAATATTGCTTTCACCTTCCACATTAAACACATCTTGTGCCTGTGGCATACCATTATTCCATTGATAGCTATCAAATTGCGTGATACCCCCTGCGCTTGCCTCGCCTGCGGCAATATCAAAACTCGGATCAAGGAAAAAGTTGTTGCCCGTTTCGCGATGCAGTGATGCATCACGGTATTTTGCACCAGTGCGAATGGTGGTCAATATGCCCCAATCAACATAAAAATCAACGTCGCCTTGGTAGTACTTTTCTTCTAAGGTGCTACGTACAAAACTTGAGTTCGATGATCCTGCATCACGACCTCCGCCAACACCTGCGAGTAAGTTATTGAGTGTATTTGGGTCTATCAGCATCGAAATACGGTCATCACTGATTGACCAAGCGGCACTTTGCGAGGCGTTCTCAATATTACTTTGCCCCTCACCCGCGTTTGAGCTTTTATACGCTGCTTGCCAACTTTCTTTTGGCCCGCCTTTAGCTTTAGTTTTACCGACGACAAAGCGTGCTGTAAAGTTGTCGCCTTCGTAGCTTAAGTTAAAATCAAAAGTATCAGAGGTTGACTCTTCATCCACATAACTGCCGCGCAACCACGGCAATTGCATATCTTTTTCAACGCCACTGGCCATGGCACTATAGTCCATGCCATTGACAATTGTGCCACTTTCATCAAGTGTAATACCTGTTAAAAAGTCAGGATTTAACGCCCATTCCGGCATATCAACAACCGAGTCGCTGCGTTGTTGCTTTAAACTAAAGCCAAAGTAATTAAAACCTAGTTCAATGCGATTAGTTGGTCGCCACTGAGTCGAAAACTGCATGCCTTCACGTTCACGTTTTTCATTCACAACAGAGCTGCGCACCACCTGCGGAAACCATATATTCTCATAACGTTGCCCGTTGGCATCAGTCACTGCGCCCCAGTCATTACTGTTATCAACCTCGTTACCATTTATATCAACGGCTTGCTGACCTGTGTAACGCCAAACATTGGCATCTGTGCCACCAGATAGCGTACGGTTGGTGCGTTCTTGACGGGTATAGCCAAGTAAAAAACCAAAGCTATCGCTATCGTTTTTCCATGAATACAAACCAGTAAACTGAGGTTCATAATCTTCCGTTACATCTGCATAAGTACTTTCAACATTAAAAACGCCCGAATTAGCATCCATATCCAGTGGTTTGCGGCTACGCATTAACACTGTACCACCCACGCCACCTTCATCTAGTCGCGCTTCAGGTGATTTAAATACTTCAACGCTTGCGATCATCGCTGATGGGAGTAAAGCATAATCAAATGAACGAGATGGTTCTCCTGGTGACGAGGCAATAAAATTACCATTTAACTGCGTGTAAGTAAGATCAGACGATAAACCACGAATACTTACCGTTGATCCTTCACCGCCTTCACGTTCAATCACTACACCCGGCACACGGGCTAATGAATCAGCCACGTTTTTATCAGGGAATTTACCAATGTCTTCAGCGGTAATGGCATCAACCACAGAACTCGATAAACGCTTCACCGCTAAGTTTTCAGCCATGCTAGAGCGAATACCTCGCACTTCAATCACTTCCATATCTTTTTCTGTTTGAGTGCCTGTTAATTGCTCGGCAGCCGCCGCATTCATAGCACTAAAAACCGATAAACTAATAACTGAAAAACGCAGCGATGCTGCTAAAGGCGAGTAACACGTTGAGGTTGACATTGAATGTACGAGTCCATTACTGGTTAACAATTGTAAAGGCGGCAATTGTACACAGCCAGACTTAATGGATTGTTAACCACAACTTACAAGTAACTGAATAAGCGAACAAATAACCACCTCATAAGTAGCCTTCCTCGTACCTAAATAACAGAGCTCGATAGGTTAATTACTCAAACCTTGCATCCATAACGTTACTAACTGCTGGGCAGAGATACCTAGCGCTGTTGTCTCATTAGTGTCAGCTGCTGTAGTGAAAATTTTCTGCGCAACTTGCCGACCAACAAGTTGAGAGGCTGAGGTTTTATCTATGCGTTGTTGATAAAAAGCCGTTAAGGCGTGCTCTAAATCATCATACTTTTCTAACACCCGTACAAGATGCCAAGCATCTTCTAGCGCCTGACATGCCCCCTGCCCTGAAGTAGGTAAAGGAGCATGAGCCGCATCTCCCATAATCAGTACATTACCTTGATGCCAATATGGCAAACGGTCAATATCGTGCACAAATATTCGCTTCAGTGAGTTTTTATCATAAGACTTAAGCACCTGCTGTACCGCATCTGGCCAAGTTAAAAAGCGTTGGTGCATTTCTTCATACCAAGCAGATAGCGGCCGCGCTTTATCAATATTTGCACTCCAACCCGCAGCCCAATAAAAAAGGTCTGCTTTAACAGGCACAATACCAAAGCGCTCGCCACGGCCGCGAAAATCATGGATCACATTATCTAAAGTGCCCGGTTTTAACTGGCTAATAGCAATAATATTAATAAACCCCTGATACTGAGGAGTGATTTTTTCAGCATATAAGAATTGCCTTACCACCGAGTTCATCCGCCCATCAGCACCCACAACTAAATCAAAATCTTGTTTTAGTTGAGCAATCTCTGATACGGTTATTGCGCTGTTAAAATGTATGTTTACCCCTAAATCAGCTAATGTGCGGCCCAGCACACTCATAAGATCACGGCGCAATATACTGATACTAGAAAAACCACTGAGTGTATTTACTTTTGCAATATCAAATTCACTTTGCACAGTGCCATGCTGATCACACAGACGCATAAACAAAGGCATACCGCCCAGCGCTTGGATCTGTTTATCCAAGCCCATTTGCTGTAACACAAACATTGCATTCGGCCATAACGTTACCCCAGCACCAATAGAGGAAATCTCACTATCGCGCTCAAATATGTTCACCTGATAACCTTTTCGTGCTGCAAGAATGGCCAGCGCTATTCCCCCGATGCCCGCACCCACAATGGCAATTCGCTTGCTGTTCATATTCTTTACCTCAATAATTAACTGAATAACCATTATCACAAAGTCATTTTTTAAGATAAATTAGTAATAATTGCGTTATTAATCCCATATTTTGAGTTAATTAATGATTGATAAAATCGAACTTCAGTGGTTACTCAGCTTTCAGTGCGTATATGAACAACTGAGCTTTAAACTCGCAGCCGAACAACTGCAATTGCCTACATCTAATGTTAGCCGCCATGTCGCGTTATTAGAGAAGCAACTTAATTTAAGGTTATTACAACGTACCACCCGAAAAATGATTGCAACGGCTGCAGGAAAACAACTTTATCAATCTATCACCCCACTGATACAAGCAATGAATGACTCGCTAGAAGAGGTGTCTGTGTATGGTGATTCTCTTGCCGGGCATCTTAAAATCATCATGCCTGATCTGCCTTTTTTAGCCGAAATAAGCGCAGAGTTTTGCTCTGTGCATCCACAAATACAACTAAGTTGCGATACGCAATTAAATCCAACCAAAGGCTTGTTAGAGGGATTTGATCTGGTGCTACGCTTTGGCCGTGGGCCATTGGACGATTCAGGTTGGATTGCTAAAGAACTGCTGCGCTGGCCCAGTTGCATTGTTGGCGCGCCACAACTGATAAACAATGCGCCACCGCCTCGCTCGCTAGATGAGTTAAGTAAAGTTCCTTGTATTACTAGCTTATCAGTACTGCAAGGTATGCCTTGGCGTTTTAAACAACAACAAGCAGTGCAAGTAAAATCTAATTTTAAAGTAAACAGTGGCAACATGGCCAAAGCCGCTGCACTAAAAGGACTCGGCTATGCCATTTTACCCACTCATGCATGCCAAGAAGATATAGGCAACGGCTCATTGATCAATATTAAACTCGACCATGAACCAGAAGATCTGGTGTTATACGCATTTTATGCAGGCAGGAAATACCCGCTAGAAAAGGTAAAAGTATTTTTAGAATTCTTAAAGTCTAAATGCATTGAGCTTACCTAAGATATCAATGCAGTTAGAATTAGATGTACAAGTAAGCTAGAAGAAGGAAAGTATTAGCCCTCATACTCTGGTTTGCTAAAGATAACTTTTAAAACTCAAATCATCGAGGCGTTTAACCTCTGTCCAAAAAGTACTAAATGGTTTGATTATCCTCACCGCAGGGCAATTAATCATTTACTAATTAATTGCCCTGTGCGACGAACAGAAATCATCCCATTTTTTGTATATAGTCGATTGCCGCCATTTTTTATATGTGATGTTTCCAATTGAGAGCGCCACAGGATCAGGATCTACAATTTCAACTAGCTTGTTATACTCTGCTGCTATCTGAAGCGCCATATTGGTAATGCCAACATTAAAAGAGGTACCAATAAACACCATTTTATCTGCATTAAGCATGCGTTGTTTAGCTTCACGAAAACGGTAAAGCTCAGTGTAGTATTCATCAAATAACAACACATACGGTTTAAACGAACGGTTCACCTTCGGATTTTTGTTTTCAATGTTAAACAGCTCCAATAACGAATCGTTTAAGCGGCTTTCATCAACTTTATGCCACGGTGCGGCTATTGGTTCTGGCAAACCATTTTTTTGATAGAGAGTCATTTGATCAAGGCGACCATGAATAGCGATGTAGTTTTTGTTACCCGCTTTACCATCAAGCCCATCAATATTTTGGGTGTTCACATTTTTATCACTAAGCCATTTATGTACTTCATTTGGCCCATAATCTCTATAAGTCGTAAATCGATGGTAATACCACGCTAAAAATTCGTGAGGATTAAATTTATACATCGCGCGAGTGGCCATTTTCATCGGTGTATAATTTTACTGCCAATGGTCCAATAACCGTCTTGCCCCCGGAAAGTTGGGATGCCACTGGCTGCACTTACACCTGCGCCAGTAATATATAATATCGTCATAAATAATCCTGTTTAATTGTAAGATTTACGACTCGTTATTGCAGCATTTAGAGCCCTGTTAATTTCTAGCCAGTAAGTTAATTTGTGTAATTGCGCGCTCCATTTTTATGCGTGCTGAGCTATTAGCTGAATGAACGGTTATTGCTGGTGGTACAAAGCCATCAATAAACACTGACCGCTCAATCCAAAGTAAAACATCATAGCCAGTGCCTTTAGTATCATTTCCTAAATCATGATCAAGGCTGAGCTGCTTTACTTTACCGGTCTTCAAAAGTTTAATCACTTCATCGGGCCAATAGGCTCGTAACCAACCGGCTGGAGCTTCCCTCTCATCATCTAAATATACGTTCATAGATTTATACCACTTAAAAAAGTATTCAGACTCTGAAAACAACAGCTAACAACCCTTTAAGTACAAATAGTGAATAACCGTTATTTCCCGGAGGGCGGCGGGGCTTGATTACGAATAAATGCGGGTATATCAAAAATATCTGAAGTTTGAGGTTTAGAGATTACAGCTTCTGGCTTTTTTAGTTCACTATTAGGCGCTTTATCATTAGGTTCAACAAGCATCTTCGCGCTAGCACCCGTTGCTATGATCAGCAGTTCGTAATTAGTTGCTAAGCTCTCAATTTTAGACACACCACAGATCACTAACGCATTAGGGCTAACTTGCTGGCGAACCGTGTCGGTGATGAGATTATAACTACCCAGTGAAATCTCATCTTTACAGTTTACTTGCACAATAACGCCGGTACTTGATGACATATCAACTTGGTTAACCAGCGGATTATTAAGCGCCCCATCAAGCGCGTTTGCAAGTTCATCTTCAAGATCGCACTTGCCTACACCTAATACGGCATCGCCTTGGCAATCCATAATTTTAGCAAAGTCGTTTAAATCAACGTTAATCAAACCTTGATAACACAGCATATCGATTAACGATTTTATTAATGAATGCAATATTTGGTTGCTGTGTTTAAAGGCATCAAACAAGCCAACATCATTACCTAACACTTCAATAAGTTGATCATTAGGTAACGTGATCACCGCATTAGCATACTCCTTTAAGGTATTCAGCCCTGCTTGCGCTATGTTGCTTCTAAACTGCCCCTCACTGCTAAAAGGCAATGTCGCTACAAATATCACTGGTTTATTTTGCTCACGCGCAAGCTGCGCTATAAATGGGCTTGCGCCAGTGCCGGTGCCACCACCAAGCCCTGTTGCACACAATAAAATATCGCAGCTATTTATTAATACTAACAGTTGCTCTTTACTCTCTTGAGCAGCCTGCAGGCCAACCTCAGGATCGGCCCCAGCGCCATAACCATGAGTTAACTCAGCACCGATAAGCACGGCATCATCACTTTGTGTATGTTCGAGCACCACTTTGTCGGTATTAACACTAAATAACTTAGCCTGCTTACTCTCTCGCTGCTCATAAATACTATTTAACGTATTACAGCCGCAGCCACCAATACCAAATACACCAATAGATAAACCATCTTGCTGCTCAATTAATTGAAACATAACCACTCCTTTCATCTTTAAAAGAAGCATAGCAAACAGGTGCGTCAATTCTTGACGCACCCAGACTAGCTAAGGTCATTAGAGGTAGTTTGTAGTAGCAGCTTTAAGCTTTGTAATGATTCTTTTTCGGATACGCTCAGGTTTTATAACCTCGAGCCAATGAGCACATTTAAATAGCTCATCGTTTAGTTGCTCGGTATCAATAGTTTGGTAGGTGAGTAATACGCTTTTATCATTAATATGTTGTTTGTCAGTCAGCTCGCCAAGTTCAATAAAACCTTGATTAACCGCCGAGTGGCTGGGCACTTTAACAATTAACTCAATAGCTGATTGCGTCATGCCTTTGTTAATCGCACTGCGTAACGATTTTAATTGTTCAGCAGTTGGCTCACGTCGTGTTTTTTGCAGTACCTGCACATTACGAATACGGTAAACCGGCATTTGGTAGCATTTATCGTGAAGTTGCCCCACCATAAACTGCACCATTAAAACACCGCCTTGCTCAACTAAGTTATAAAAACTCAATTCAGTAAATTTTAACCAGTGCGCCTCATCATAAAGCACCCTATATAGCTCAGCACTCACAGCACGTTTGTGTTTAATCGCATGCTCAATTTGCGCAACCAATTGACTATCAATATTTACTTTTAAAGAAGGTTTTGGCAGGGTTGAAAGCCAATCAGGCACATAGCCATTAAAACGTTTAAGCGCCTGCTCTGCTTTTAGTTGGACTGATTGCTTAATCTCATTAGGTATCGATTGTGGTAGTAACTGTTCCAACAATAAATAATGCTCAGCCACTTCACTGCTCATTACTTTTGAGTGATTACCCCGCCACTGCGCGTTAATAGACCAACCATAAGGCTTACTACGCGTGTCTTTTTCAAGACCAAAGCAGCCTTGCTCGTGGAGTGATTGTAGATCGCGTTGGAGCATTCTAGATGAAAGTTTAAAGCCACGTTCAATCAGTGTTTGCTGCAGCTGTTGGGTCGAGATAGAGCTTGGCCCCATTGGCACAAGCTCGAGAATAAATAAATGACGATTTGAATTCATTAATGACTTAATCAAGTTTAAGGTTAAAATCTTCCTACTTTAATAAAGCAAAACTAAACATGAAATTTTGCCAATAAATTGAGTTATGATGGCGAGAAATTTAAATTTATCACCATCATAAGCGCTATGCGCTAAAAGAAGTATAACTTAAAGGGATTGAAATATTTTCTACTACAAATTTATAATATGATTCTGCAGAATCATCGATTGTATTAGGTCCAACTACAACATATTCAATAGTCTTATTTGTAGTCTTTGAAAGCTCACTACCATATTGCAAAATTTGGCCTAGAGCTTCTCTTATACATCGTTCCGCTGAAAGTGAAGATTTAACTTCAAAAATAATATATTTATCTTCAAGCTCTACAAGAATATCTATGTAATTAACCTCGGGCTTAACCGCACTAATACCATATTTATTTCTTAATTCATGAAGTAATTTTTTTTGTATTCTATTGTGTACCCTACGAGATATATATCTTGCTGATCTAGAAATTAAAACATCATCAATATCTGTAACATCAGATACTTCTACTTCCTCTGATGTCGCTGCTTCTGCAGAATAATGTGAAAAGATAGCATTTATTCGGTCGACGCTCTCTATTTTATGAATTGTTCCACCATATCCAAACGGAACTTCATAATTAATTTCAGTATCTATAAAGTCAACTTCTATTGTATGACCCAATTCAGCTGAATGACGGTAAAGAGGCTTTTCAATGCCTTTTACAACAGCATAAGCACCAATAACTAATCTAGGTCTATTTCCTTGAGGGGCACTATGTAGTTTTACTGCAATAAGATCTCCAGGCTTTAAACTCAAGAAGTGCTTTAATGTAGAGTACGACTCTTTAGGCTCATTTTTATTTTTCAAATACTCAACGATTTCATTCTGTGATTTCCCCAAAAACTCACTCATGTCTTCAGAGAAATTAAAACCAACAGCAATAACATTACTCTTTATCATTAAAGGTAAAACATCCTTAAATGAGTTCGAATTTCCGCCATATTTGCTACCAATCACATAATAATTAGGCACTTCACTCCATATAAACTTTTTTTCACCTGCAGGCCAATTGACCTCTGTCACATTCTCACAACCTTCCTCGGCAACGAAGACAAATTTAAATCTTGTATCACTTACTTTTTCATAGGATTGGACTGTTCCACCTTTATGTGATGGTAACCTTTGCGCCTTATGAATGTATATTTTCCCGCCAACAAGTTCTTGGGCTCTAGCTTCTGAAACACTCCAATCGCCGCTTTCCCATAAGTTGCTTTTTGCGTTAATTTCTTTAAGCTTCTTATCTTCATCTTTCTTTTCAATAAAATGTACAGCTGTTAATTTTTTTAACATATATTTCCCTATTATTTTAAAACTCACCTAATAATTAGTATTTACGAAAAAACTTATACTTATATCAGCAGGCTGATACCTCCTGCTTATTTTGCTGAAACTGTTTATAGACGCGTGAATCTAGAAAAGCGATTTGAATATTAATTTCTTTGGTTAAATCGCCTGAATAAATCATCGATGTTTCCATATTTAGATATACCCCAGTGCGAGCGGCACTGAACCAATTAAATGATCCAACACTTAAATGACTATTATCTGCCATCACTAGTTTGCTATGAACACCTCGGATCACCGCAACATCAACGCCTTTACTAGCTAAACTTTCACAACACTGGGTAAAAACTTTCTCTTTCTGTGGATCAAATGCATTATTTGTTGTCGTATTAAAATGTCTATCTGTAAAAAGCTTTACCTTGATCCCTCTTGATATTGCTGCACTAAGTGAATCGAGAATACCTGTATCAATCAATTTTTGATAGCTCAGCCATGGAGACACTATAATGATCCTTTCTTTCACGTGCTCAATAAGCTCAATTAAATATTGATCATGTTCAATTGCATCATTAATTAATCGCGGCTCAGCGCAAAAAGCGAGTAGATCACGACGTTGACTAACTTTAAATATGAGTTCATTTTCAGGCTTCAAAAATAAATATTTAGCAAGTACGCCTCGCGGAGAGTTCGATGCCGCCGCTGATATAACATCTAAGTCGCCAAACACTAAAAAACTATCCTTTGCACGAGATACAGCCACATTTAGCATACTTGCTGAACTATCAATAAACTCGCCATTACTATGTCTTGTATAAACGGGAGAAAAAATAACGATGATTCGTTCAGCACCTTGCAGCGCATGCACAGTACCAATAGTGAGTTGCCCTTTTTGTTTTCCAGCCTCAATACCTAAACTACTACACGCTTGTTGCAACACATCCATTTGAGCGGAAAACGGGGTTACAACACCCACAATCTCATTAAGTGGTTTGTTATAGTGGGACTCCAACTTAGTTTTATTTTCTGCCAACCACTGGGCAATTGTATCCGCTTCTAGGCGATTATAACGACTGCCATTAGCTTGCTTTTGCGCGATGCCATCAATATGAAGGTGGCCAAAAGCAGGTAATAATGTATCCGAGTCATTACCTCTTTTTGGCATTAAAATACCTTTATAGCAAAGCTCATTACAAAACGAAATTATGTCATCTAGGCAACGCCTGTGCTCTTGTAAATACATACCAGGCTCCATCTCCGGCTGATAATGATACTGACTTGCAGACTGAGCAATGTTCATAACACTACCATTGACTACACTGCGACCATGCGCTTGAACTGTTTCGTAATCATCACGTTGATTCAGCAAATCAACACCGAACAAATTCCCAATATCAATACTTCCAGCTATCGAACGTACAGGTTCGATTTGATGAATATCGCCTATTATTAACGCCTTTTTAGCTAACGAAAACGCAGCGCCTGCCACATCAGGTGACACTTGCCCACCTTCGTCAACTACCAGTAAATCTATAAAATCAAAAAGATACTCAGAGTCAAAGTTTCCGTCATTAAATGCACTGCAGGTCATATGAGTAGGTAAGGCATGAAAAGTAGACACAATACAAGGCGTAAGCATCATGCGCCTGTGCCACCTTGGTATCACCGCTTTTTTACCCGTTTTACCTTTTAAACTATCAAAGTCATTTCCAAATTTACCGCTTTCTATAAGCCAACAAGCTTCCCAATAATGTACAGCTAACCTAAACATTAAAAAGCGAATTGCTGTATCGGCCTTTTTATCAACCGCGTTAAGATCGCATTCGCTATATTCATCTACACCAATCGAGCGTGCTAAATTTTGCCACTTATTTTTAATAGTGCTGTGTTTTTCAAGTATGTTATTTTTAGTTTGAAATTCTTCATGCACCTGTTGATAAGCTTGCTCTTGCTCATTAATAGCAAGTTTAAGTGCACTTTCAGCCTGTTCAAACGTTGGCCCCTGTGATGCTAATAATGCGTCAATACCGTCCTCAAAAGAGGAAATGTATAGCTCACGTTGTCGTTGCTTTTTATTTTTAACGGGTTTAAGCCAGCTAAAAAGAGATAACCAAATTGACTCATTGGCTAAAAAGTGTTGCCACTGTTTTAGAGCGCTCTTGATTCCGGCAGATTTTTGGTAATGATTTTGAGCAAGCGCTTTGAGTTCAGCCAATTTACTGTTTGGCTCATCACCTATCACCGCTTTAACAATCGCCTTGGTCTCACACAATTCAGTCCAAAGCGGTTCAATACGTTGCAAGATAGATTGGTAGTGCACTAGTTCCTTGTGTAGACGCGCTTTAATATCGATTAAATCGAATGCGTCATCATTAAAATAACACCTCGCCTTTTTTAAAAAAGCGTGTTTTGCTCGCTCAAGGTAATCTGAGTTTTCAATACCATCAAAAAAGTTTTGTGTTTGGTAACTTTTTTGTGCTTCGTTTAAACGGCTCTTTGAGGGGAAATAAGCACCATAGCTGTCTATATCAGGTAGCCAGCGACCACTTAGAGCCCCTTCACCTTCAGAAAAATCTTTACCGAAAGCATCAATAACATTAGTAACTGCTTGATTATTAGTCGACGCAGCAACAATAACAGGCGGCTTACTTCCATCTAATGCCGCTTTTACCCATAAAGATGCAACCACAGAGAGTAAATAACTGGTTTTACCTGTTCCAGGAGGACCATTAACCGCGAGTATTTCACCATCATTAATAGCTAAAGAATGTGTTAAAGCATCTCGCTGGGCATCTGCTAACGCGTATTCATCACTTGAATGCCCTAACCGAATACTCACAGAGTCAGCGTAATCAATACACGGTTTGTAGTTACTATTAATTGTTGTCGCGTAACTATTAAAAAGCGGAATATCTGGTTTAATACTAATAATTGAATCGTAAAGTTCGAGTATCTTGTCTGATGCGCCTGCCACCGACTTTACAGCCGCTATCCATGAGTAATCAGCAAGCTCATAGAAGTCTTGCGTTTCTTTATTATCTACTTCTGCACATACATTACGATAAAGTAAACTGCAATGACTTATGAAATCTTGCCAATCGCTTTTTACTGAAGCCGCCTGATCATCAACAAGCTCACGAGGGACTTGCTCGTAGGTAAACGTTTTTAGCTTGTGAGTTGTTAGATGCTTGTCTAAATCGGCGACACTGCCTACTACAAACTTTAT
Organism: Pseudoalteromonas sp. SR41-8; assembly: GCF_014163915.1. NCBI lineage: Bacteria > Pseudomonadati > Pseudomonadota > Gammaproteobacteria > Alteromonadales > Pseudoalteromonadaceae > Pseudoalteromonas > Pseudoalteromonas sp. SR41-8. The sequence continues at coordinate 159,708 of NZ_JACJEE010000001.1, read as the reverse complement.
ATCATCTTGCGGGTGTAAAATATCTCTAGGCACTACAGCTGGGCCAGAAGGGAAAAGATATCCTTGTCTATTAATCCACATTGGGCAAGTTAAAACTGTGAGTATCTCTGGCAAACTCCCTTTATGGGATTTTCCGTGTTGTAATATCAACCTCAATATATTTGGGCGGTATATCACATTAATAGCATTAATGTCTTTTGCTTCACCTTTAAATAAAGTTTGAACAAGATTTTCAGGCAATTTACCCGTTTCTCTCACATCTCTGCTAACGTCTAAAAAAGACTTGCAATCGCTCGCCTTTAAGGCACCTTTACCCGACTCAGCATCGGCAAGCGAATTACGCCAATAACTCGCCCATTTTAAATAATTCACTCTTGTGTCCAGCTATTACTTAGTGCTTCGGCTTGCTTTAAACACAGCTCAATTGCCTCATCTGCCTTATCTGGCGGGTACTTAAACTTACGTAATGCTCTGCGTACTAAGTTACGCAGCTTGGCTCGCACGCTATCGCGCACCTGCCAATCAACAGTGGTCGACTTACGCAGCTTTTCGGTCACTTCTTTCGCTAAACTGCGCAGCGAGTCATCACCAAGTTCGCGTGCTGCGGATTCGTTTTGAATAAGCGCACGGTAAAATGCAATTTCGTCGGTATTTAACCCTGAATTTTCAGCCATGTTAGCATCGGCGGCCATGTCTTTGGCCATTTTAATCAGCTCTTCAATCACTTGAGCTGTTTCAATAGCGCGGTTATGGTATTTACGCAGCGTTTCGAGAATGCGGTCTGAGTATTTTTTCTCTGATACTACATCGGTTTTCATTCGCGCTTTTATTTCGTCACGTAATAGTCTCTCGAGTAAATCAACGGCGAGGTTTTTTTCTTTCATGTTCGCCACGTCTTCCATAAACTCAGGCGATAACAAACCAATATTAGGTTTATCTAAGCCCACCAGCTTAAAAATATCGTCAACACCTTCAGCAATAATCGCATTGTCGATGATATGTTTAAGGGCGGTGTTTTTATCCTCATCGGTGCGACGTTTATCTACGGTAGTAAATTTACCCAGTGCGCTTTTTACTGCGGCAAAAAAGGCAATTTCAGTTTTAAGGGGAGCCACTTCATCTAGCGTACCGCATAGAGTGTACGCTTTACTAAGCGCTGCCATCACATCTAAAAAGCGTTTTTTACCGTCAAGCTTACCATCGCCCGAGTTAGGTAAGCTTAAAATATGATTCATCACTTTAGGCAATAATTGCAGTCCGTGGGTTTCATAGTCACTGTAATCACAGCCATGTAGCATGCCGCGCACAATATCCATTTTTTCAAGTAATACCGCAAACGCTTCGTGGGCATCATGGGTAGGCTGACCGCGACCGTTTGAATTCGTGTAAGTGTGCAGCGCGGCTTTTAGTTCATTGGCAATACCAATGTAATCAACCACTAAACCACCGGGCTTGTCTTTAAATACCCGATTAACGCGGGCAATGGCCTGCATTAAATTATGGCCTTTCATGGGTTTGTCGATGTACATAGTGTGGCAATTCGGCGCATCAAAGCCCGTTAGCCACATATCGCGCACTATTACCAATTGCAGCGGGTCGTTTACATCTTTAAAGCGTTTTTCAAACAGCTTTTTAGTTTCTTTATTGTAAATGTGCGGTTGTAGCTTCGCTTTATCTGACGCTGAGCCCGTCATAACAATTTTAATTGCGCCTTTGGCTGGGTCATCATCATGCCAGTCGGGTTTAATGGCGATTATGGCATTGTATAAATCAGCACAAATTTCGCGGCTCATTGCCACTATCATGCCTTTGCCCTGCATAGTATTAGTGCGCTCACTAAAGTGAGTCACTAAATCTTGCGCAACTAAATTGACTCTAGGTTCACTGCCTACTAGTTTTTCAAGCGCTGCCCATTTTGACTTAGTGTTTTCTCGGCTCGAAATATCCTCTTCGTCCTCAATCACTTCATCTACGTCATCATTTAAACTCTCTATATCTGCTTGGTTAATATCCAGCTTGGCAAGGCGTGACTCATAATAAATAGGCACAGTGGCACCATCGTCTACCGCATCTTGAATATCATAAACCGACACATAATCACCAAATACGGCGCGTGTATCTTTATCGGCAGCGTCAATAGGTGTGCCAGTAAAGCCAATAAACGTTGCTTGTGGCAGCGCATCGCGTAAGTGCTTAGAATAACCAAAGGTATATTCGCCTGTTTTACTGTTTAACTTGGCTTTATCGCCATATTGGCTACGATGAGCTTCATCTGAAATCACCACAATATTGTGGCGCTCACTCAACTTAGGATGGCTTTTCTCATCGGCTAACAGGGCAAACTTTTGAATAGTGGTAAATATAATGCCACCCGCTTGGCGAGCAGTTAAAATATCACGCAGCTCGTCACGATCCCCTGCTTGCACTGGCGTTTGTTTTAAAGTGTCGGCTGCCATGCAAAACGTATTATAAAGCTGGCCGTCTAAATCATTGCGATCCGTTACCACCACTATGGTTGGGTTATTCATTTGCGGTTGCGCCATCAGCTTACCCGCATAGCACAACATCGAAATCGATTTACCCGAACCTTGGGTGTGCCACACAACCCCTGCTTTGCCGGAGCCTGCCTGCACTTTATCAACATAATTAGCGCGAGGCTCTGCAAGCTGCGCTTTCGCTGCGGCAATTAATGTTGCCTTTACTGCAGCGCGCACTGCGTGAAATTGATGATAGCCCGCGATTTTTTTAATGGTTTTACCATCATCTTCTTCAAACAAAATAAAGTGGCGTAAATAATCTAAAAACAGCGCAGGCTGAAAAAAACCTTTTACTAAGGTTTCTAACTGATACTCAAATAGCGGCTTGTCGTCTTCACTATTTAAGGTGCGCCACGGTACAAAGCGCTCTTTATTGGCCGTCAGCGAGCCCACTCTGGCAGTTAAACCATCACTAACAACAAGCGCCTCGTTAAAAATAAATAAATCGGGTAGCTCATCTTTATAGGTTTGAATTTGTTGAAACGCTTGCCAAATGTCGGCGTTATTATCAATCGGGTTTTTTAGCTCCAATAGCGCCAACGGTAAGCCGTTAATAAACACCATCACATCTGGGCGGCGATTGCCTTTGGTACCAGTAATAGTGAACTGATTCACCACCAAAAACTGGTTTTTATTCACATCGTTAAAGTCTATCAGCTGGACATAATCTGTTCTGGTATTGTCAACTTTGCTGTCGTCATTAACTTTGCATTCTACTTTTACGCCTTGCAACAACGCTTGATGAAAGCCTTTATTATTTTTAATCAGTATCGGGGTTTCGGCTTTACCCAAGCTCAACGCTACTTCTTCAAGGGTTGCAATGGGAATATGCGGGTTAATCACTTTAAGTTGCGCCAGTAACCGCCCATGCAATATCACTTGGCGATAATCACTGCGCTCAGCTGCAGGTTCATTAGGGGCAATATCGTAGCCACAAATATATTGATAGCCGATGCCTTGAAACCAGTTAAGGCAAAGTTGTTCTAGTTGGTCTTCCGTGATCATTTTATCCCCTTAACATTAAGCGACCATCGGCCACATCGACCATCAGCTCAATCAGTTGAATTAACATTTTGTGATTATCTGTTGCAGGATACCAAATAGGCCGAATACCTAATTCAAACAATCTATCTTCCATTTCTTGGCGCTTATCATCGTCCGCTTCAAAAGCGGGAACAACCTGTCCACTATTTTCAGTTGCTGTTGGTGGCTGTTCAATAGGTTTAACGGGTAATGCCAATAGAGCAAAATGTTCAGGAATGACAAACTCACCATCGTTGCGCACCTGTTCAAACAGCTCCATGGTTTTATCTTGCTGTAATGAACAACCTAAAAACAATAATGAATGACTGATATATATTTGGCGCAGTGCTTTAGGGAGTTGTTTACGATAATCAATACCACCACTTCCGTAACCTTGCTCATATTGTGTTTGAGTGAAAATATAAGATTCCGGCTGTGTAGCGTCACCATGCAACTTTAATAAACAACGCTCACCCTTAAGTAGTTTAGTAACAAAATTATGATTCTCTTGTAAACCACATAAAATTCCATCAAATTCAGAGGCCGTTTTATGCGCTTTAAACCAACTCTCAATTAAGGTATCAAAATTAGTGGTAACCATAGCGCCTGCACACAAGCGCGGCAGTAATTTAATCACGTCAGGCACAAGAGTTTTATCTTGTTCAATGGTCGATTTAATTCTAAACGTGGTACGAATATGATTATTGAGTTGCGAAGATGATGCATCTGCTAATAGCTGTGCTAACTCTAAATAGCGCTCGTTAGCTAAGAGTTCTGCAACTTGTGCATTATCAACATTAGTCAGCTTTTTACCCAGCTCTTTAAGTACCGTATCCCAACTTGGGTAGCCTGCAGCAGCTGAAACCCCAGCACCAACAAAAGGCGCCACTTTCTTTTTTTTAATTAGGGCGATCAGGTCTGACACAACTGAGTCTTGTTGAGTCGCATCAACATACTCAATCGCCTCTCGGTGTTTATCACGCAATTGCTCGCCATTCCAATTATCAAACTCATCTAAATAGGCGTTGCGATCAACCCAATACAACACCTCACTGGCTTTGTATTGGTGAGTATGTTCAGTATCTTTTATGCTACGAATACTTAATAAATCCCCTTCATCTAATGCGTCATTAAACAAGGAGTTTGAGTTCAAACCATTTTGTAAATACTGCTCAACTTTTTCAATTAAGTCAGCACTTTGCTTTATTTTTTCAATTGCCATTTAAAATTCCGTTTCGCTGGTGTCTATGCTAAGTTCGCCTGAAAGCAATCTGGGGAGTAAAGTGTCTCTTATATCTGTTAATTCACGATTCTCTCTAAATAGTAATTTTTTCTTATAGTGAATATCGCTAATTACTTTATTAAAATATTCCAAAAACTTGAGGCTGGGTATTAACAGTTTAATTTCACCAAGACCTGTGAGGCTGAAGTTAGCTTGCACACCTTGAACAATCTTTGAAATAACCTCGTCTTGTACTCGTTTACCCACAAGGTTTAGATAACAAAGCTCAAGGTGAATTTCAGGCTCTTTTAGACGAATGAACGCAATTGCTTGATTACAGTTTGAATTAGTTAAGTCTTCTTCAACTAAAGCCACGCGCCCTATCGTCCCTGCGATAGAAAAAAGTAGATCATTAGCCTCAAGTATTGAACGCTTTAATACACCAACATGAACAGACTTCGGAATTTTGTCCAATTTAACTCTTGATATTTCACCATCATCAGAGATATCTCGAACTTTTAGGAAATTAATTATCTTTTCATCACCTGCTTTTAGTAGATCTTTTTTAGCAGCAGTTGTTCCTTTCGATAATTTCGAAGATAACTCTTTTATTTCAGTAATACCCCATCCCTCTGGTATTTCACCCAATTCTGAGTCGATTAGGTTATCGGGGAATAAGGCGGCGGTGGCTTGTAGTTGTTGGTATTGCTCTGGGTGTTGTTGCTGTAGCTGGTCAAGATCTGCGATAGCGCCTGCGGCGAGCCCCTGTGCTTGCACAGGCGTAATAGAGAGTCCGCTAATGGCAGCCATGGCGGCACGCTGCGAATTTTCACCGACGGCATTAGCCGCTATTTTTGCACGTACAGGGTCAAAATCGACAAACCAGCTTTTAAACATCGCCTGTGCAATTTGCTCTAAGGTTTGGTTGGTTTGGCGATTGAGTTCGATTTTATTATCTAACACTTCTAAATTATCTGCGATTGCAGTTTGAATGCGTATCGGTGGTTTTGAAACCTCTAGGGTCTCTATCATATTCTTTGTTAGAGCATTTCTTGTAGCTCCTACTGCAGAGATTGTTAATAATAAAGCTTGCATTGCTGTCGATGTCAGTAAATATCGAAGAAATCTTGCATCAAAATGTTTTGGATCTGGTCTTATAATTGCTACATGCTGATTAACTCTTGCTGGGAGATATTCTTCTTTAGCTAAACAGACACGTGCAACTGAGTCACCTGTTATATTTATCAAAATATCATTTTTTTCAATTATCACATTTTTTAACTTAGCCGCAGCTTCTTCAGTTATGTAAACCAACCCATTAGGTTTGAAACCATCATTGTATATATTTTGACTTCTTATAAGGCATACTTCACCTTTATCCAAATATACATTAGCTCCGCCTTTTGGTGTAGCACCACTGCCAACCTTAATGCAAAAATCACCTAAACGAACAATTGGCCAATCAATACTCATAAATCGATACCTCTTTGTTCTTCATCATCAAACTCCTTTTGCTGGTTACTCAGCTGCTGCTGCACGCGGGCACGCTCTTTTTCAAGCTCGCGCTGTAGCTCTTCTTCGCTCGGTAGTTGAGTCAGGTATTTTGACGCAAATAACTGTTTGCTTTCGTTCAGCACGGAATATTTAGCCACGGTGTGGTTATGCTCGCTACAGAGAATTAAACCAATGGTTGGGTTATCGTCAGGGCGGCGTTGTTGCTCTTCGTACATGCGCACGTACATATCCATTTGCCCCACATCTTGATGGGTGAGTTTATTAAGCTTTAAATCAATCAGCATAAAGCATTTAAGGTGGAAGTTATAAAACACTAAATCTATAAAGTAATCGCCATCGTCAGTGCTAATACGTTGTTGACGCGCCACAAAGGCAAAGCCTTTACCTAGCTCTAATAAAAACTTTTGTAAGTTATTAATAATGCCTTGCTCTAGGTCTGCTTCTTGGTAATGGCCGCTATCTAAATTTAAAAAGTCGAGAATGTAGGGGTCGCGTAAATAGTCTTGTGCATGTTCGGCCAGTGGCAAAGTATTTTGCTGGGCTTCTTGCTCTACCGGTTGTTTATTTTTACTGGCTAATAAGCGCTCGTAATATAACTTGCCCACTTGGCGTTCAAGCGCGCGCACGCTCCAGTTTTGCTCGGCAGATTCTTGCATATACCAAAGCCGCGCCGCTTGGTTTTCAATACGAATTAATTGTATGTAATGCGACCAACTCAATTTTGCAGACAGTGTCTGCAAAATTGGAAACGCCACGTAAAAACTGCGCATATTAGCAAGGTTACGGCTAGAAAAACCTTTGCCGTATTCTTGAGTTAACTGCATTGAGAGCTGTTTAAGCTGGGCTTTTCCGTACTCAGCACGGTTTTTCCCTTGTTGCTCTTGCTCAACAATTAACTGGCCAATATGCCAGTAAGCTTGCACCATGGCGCTATTAACTGCGTGTTTAACTTGGCTTTGCGCTTGGTTAATTACTTGGCGAATATTGGCTAATAGCAAGGGCGTAGCCTCGGTTGCTATACTAGTTTGTTTAGATGTCATACCCTAAGCCTTTGAGGTTTAGTTTTATTTGCGCCTCTAAACGCTCTGACTCTGCAAATTGGTTTTTTAGCTGAGCTGTTAGGCGCGCCATTTTATCGGCAAAGAGTTCGCCATCATCTTCGGCGGCTTCTGCGCCCACATAACGCCCCGGGGTCAAGACAAAATCGTGTTTGGTAATGCCTGCTAAATCAACACTGGCACAAAAGCCTGCGGTGTCTTGATAGTCGCTCGCTTGCTGCCAATTGTGAAAGGTGGCGGTTACTTGGTCTAAATCGGTTTGAGTAAAGTCGCGCAATACGCGGTCTTTCATATAGCCTAAGTTGCGCGCATCAATAAATAGTACTTTACCACGGCGGTCGGTTAATTGACGACCTGAGGCACTCACTCGCGCATTTTTGTTTTTAGTTAAAAACCAAATACAAGCCGGAATTTGGGTATTAGTAAATAGCTGGCCGGGCAAGGCTACCATGCATTCTACTAAGTCTTGCTCAATAAGGGCTTTGCGGATTGCACCTTCGTTATTGGTGTTTGACGACATTGAACCATTAGCCAGTAACAAACCAACACTACCATTAGGCGCAGTGTGATATAACATGTGCTGTAACCAAGCAAAGTTGGCATTGCCCGATGGCGGTGTGCCGTATGCCCAGCGCGGGTCGTCGTCGCTTACACCAACATCCCACTCTTTCATGTTAAATGGCGGGTTAGCCATTACAAAGTCGGCGCGTAAATCGGGGTGTTGATCGTTGGTATAGGTATTGGCAGGCTCTTTACCAAAGTTAAAATCGATACCGCGAATAGCCATATTCATCGAGGCTAACTGCCATGTGGTATGGTTGTATTCTTGGCCGTAAATAGACACATCGCCAATTTTACCTTTGTGCGCATTTATAAAGTGCTCACTTTGTACAAAGAAACCACCCGAGCCCATAGCTGGGTCGTAAACACGGCCTTTAAAGGGTTCCATCATTTGTACCATGAGGCTTACAATTGATTTAGGCGTGTAGAACTGACCGCCTTTTTTACCCTCTGCTAATGCAAACTGACCAAGCATATATTCATAAACATGACCAAGAATATCTTTTGAATTTAATGACGCATGCACAAAAGGAATAGTCGCGATTAAGTCGATAAGTTCGGCCAGTTTAACTTGGTCTATTTGCAAACGGGTGTATTGCTTATTAAGTACGCCCTTAAGTTTTGGGTTGGCAACTTCAATGGCATCAAGCGCGTTATCAATTAAATGACCGACCGAAGTGATTTTAATGGTTTTATCGTTACCAATTGGCAGCTCAGCGCCACCAATTACCGTTTTATTATTATCTTGTAAAAATGACCAGCGCGCTTGAGTTGGCACCCAAAATGTATTGGTTTCAAGGTAATAATCGCGTTGCTCTAATTCAACAGCAAGTTCTTCTTGGTACTGGGCAGAGTCTGCCCCGCCAAAGTCTTCTGGGTCTAAAAAGTAGTCGCTATCAGGATTATTAAACGCGGCGATTAATTCGTCTTGGCGGATTTTAAAAGCGTCAGACACGTATTTGATAAACACTAAACCCAGTACGGCGTGTTTATACTGCGCAGCATCAAGGGTTGAACGTAGTTTGTCGGCAGCGTTCCAAAGCTTTTTTTCAAGATCAGTTAAAAATTGTTGTTCTTCAGTATTGGTCATTAGTTTTGCCTAATTAATCTTCTATAAAATAATCGCTATCAAGCGCTTTTACTTCAAATACCTGTTTGGTGCTAACGCCTAAATTATGACTAAGCATTAGCTCTGTAAGTTGTGCACCATCTATAAGTACTATGCGTTTGTCGATTCTACCAATGTAATCAAAAGCTTCTTTACTAAAACTGCTGGTTGTAATAAACACGCCTTTTTTAGCGCGGTGCATATCAAGTGCACCTGCAAAGGCTTGTATATCAGGGCGACCAACTGTTTTATTGGTGTAGCGCTTAGCCTGTAAATATATCATTTCGAGGCCGAGTTTATCTTCTTTTATGACGCCATCAATCCCGCCATCTTGAGTATATTGCGTGGCTTGCCCTGCATCTTTACGTGACCCTCCGTAACCCATAGCGAGCATTAAATCGACCACTAGGTTTTCAAAAAATACGGGGGATGCTGCCAGAATCGCTTTTAGTATTTCATCACTTAGGTTGGTATTGAGGGTATCAACTGCAGCTTCAATCAGTTCTTCAGGAGTTTTATCTGAGTTATTACTGACTATGCTGGTGGCATTTGCTTGTGCAGGTTCACTTTCGTCTTTAGAACGTGTTTTAAAATCAATAAAAGCTGCAAACTTGCTTAAATATTGATTATTGATTGGCTCGCCAGACTCAATTGCAGCTAGCCCTTTTGGCGTGATTTTACAAAACGCTCTTTTCGGTTGTTCAATTAAACCCGCTTGCACCAAATAAGTTTTAGCCCAGCCTAAACGGTGATAAGCATAAGTTTGCTTACCACTGGGGATACGCAGTTTAAGCTGCTCAGCCGATAAGCTTAAAATTTGGTACACGTTTGCTTCAATATCTTTGAGCTTTACTGTTTTGCCGTTAGCTAAGCATTGCAGTAAAGGAGTCATAAAAGATTGGTAATTGGGTAACGACATACTATTCCCTGCCAGCCTTATTAGCTAATAACTAAATGGCTAATCCATTATTCTTGTTAATAAAGATAATATACAAATTAGGATTATGGGGCAAAGGTTATGTCGGTGGGATTGCTGGTATAGACAAGTAATTTAGATTACACGGTCAACCTTACATACTTCTCGGCCAGTTCATCTATACTTTCACGATGATTCGGATCGGGCTTTATACAATCTATCGGGCATACGCTCACGCAGGTGGGTTTGTCGTAATGGCCTACGCATTCAGTGCATTTTGCAGGGTCGATTTGGTAAATTTTAGCGCCCATATAAATGGCTTCATTTGGGCACTCTGGGTCGCACATGTCACAGTTAATGCATTTACTATTTATGAGTAAAGCCACTATCTAACCTCATTGCATATTGCTAGCATAAAATTACAGCCGTGAATTATGCACTTTATTCTCTATCGCTTTATTGATCTCAAACAATAAAAATTGTGACAGGCAATTCGCGCCACCATTATCTTTACAACCAATCAATAGATACTATAATGTCTATTAACCTACAAAATATAGCTTTTTAGCTACAGTAATGTCCAAATTAATTCGAGTGAGTTTATTATCAATTATTTATTGTTAAGCGAAGGTGATGTGCAGCTGGCTTTTGCTGAGCATCTAAAAGAATGTCGCAAAAAAGCAAAAATGTCACGCGAGGCGTTAGCTAAAAAAAGCACAGTACCTGCTTCTACAATAAAAAAGTTTGAGGTTACAGGGCTTATTTCATTCAAACAGCTATTGCTTTTGTGGCAAACACTCGACGACTTAACTCGTTTATATGACTTAACAAAAGTGCCAGCTCAAAATAAAAATGCGCCAACGTCTATTGATCAGGTGTTAAACAATGGCCTTTAAACCCATAGATAAGCTAGAAGTAAAACGTACACTATCAGATTCATCAGAATTAATGGTGGGTGTACTTGCTCAAAATAGGCAAGGTGTTTACTTTCAATTCGAGGAAAGTTATTTAGACAAATACAGTAATCTTTCGCCATTCTCACTCGCCTTTAATAGAGAGGTTCAGTTAGCACCTAAAAACCCACACAACGGGTTGCATGGGGTCTTTTCTGATTGTTTACCTGATGGGTGGGGGTTACTACTACAGGACCGCGTATTCAGACAAAATAATATAATGCCTAACTTTGTTACCACTATGGACCGCTTATCTTTTGTTGGCCATTCGGCTATGGGCGCATTATCGTTTACACCTGAAACTCATTATGATGGCACAAATGACAATGAGGCTGGCCTTGCTACATTAGGTAAACAAGCTCAAGCAATATTTGACGGGCAAACAGAAGAAGTACTTTCTGCGTTAGTAGCTGCTGGCAGTTCCGGCGGTGCACGACCTAAGGCTCAAATTTATTTTCCTGACAATAATATACAAGAATGTAGAACAAAGCCTAAAACGGGCGATGATGCTTGGTTAATAAAGTTCACATCCAAAAACCTCGCTTTAGGACATGAGGAAGGGTTATGTGAAGCTGTGTATTTGGATTTGGCTGAACAAACGGGATTAAACCCACCTCAGAGATTACTGGTACCCGCCCCAGAAGGAACCGGTGCAAAGCAATGGCTCGCCTTAAAGCGATTCGATAGGTTTAAATTAATGGGTGATAAAATGGGCTGCAAACATATGCATAGTGCATGTGGCTTGCTGGATGCTGATTTTCGCACACCTTCATTAGATTATGAGGATTTAATTAAAGCGAGCCGTGTTTTATGCAAATCACCTGCTGCAGGGCAATTACAATTTCGTCGAGCTATGTTTAATTTATTTAGCTGTAATCAAGATGACCACAGTAAAAACTGGGCTTTTTTACAAGAAGATTCAGGTGAGTGGGATTTAGCGCCTTTTTATGATGTAACTTTTAGTCCTCATCCTTTTAACGAGCATGCGACTTCATTTGCCGGATTTGGAAAAAACCCACCACTAAAAGCGATTCAAAAGCTTGCCTCTGCAGCTGGTTATGCAAATTGGAAGCAGGTACAAGTGATCATATCTGAAATAGCAGAGATTATTTTCAACTTTAAAGACACAGCTAAAGCACTCGGCGTAAATAAGCAAACGATTAACTTAATAGAGCAACAGCTTGATAATACGTACGCCATGAATAAGCATTTAACTGGTCGCTAATTTAAATAAACAACTAAAACATAATGCTAAACGAAATCTAAGAAGCCGATACTTTTCTTTCATTTGGTTTAAAAACATGAATTCTATTAGTAATAAATGTATTAAAGGACTGCTGAACAATTCCTAAGTCAATGGATGTAAGCGCTAAGTAGGTTTTCTCATTTTCTTCAATCATGGATTTAACCAAGTTACTTGCATCCAACTCAATATAATTATTATCTTTTAGCCATACATCTAGTAACCCCATCATTTTTGATGATTCTATTAGCAAAAATTTTGTATGTTCGATTCGTTGAGATACATTTGTCGCAAATTTTTTCGCACAAAAATCAGCTCCTTCTTTAGACTCAACAAGCGCATACCCAAGGATATCACCAATTAATTTTTTACTATCATGAGTATCAAATGCTTCATCTCGGAGATGTTTTAACATAGGCGGAGTATTAAATAGTTTAAAGTTATAATTTGCAGCATCTGTTGCCATAATCATATCACTGCGACGACTATTTAAATTTAAATAGCGCATTGAATCATTTTTACAAAGTAATACATCAACATTTAGTATAAGTGTTGCACCACCCCTCTCTCTTCCTTTTGCTGGCGTTATTGTGATTGGTGTCTGTGTACTTCGAGTTGTAGCTTTTCCCTTTACTAATCGATTAATGAAATCATGCCAATTGATAGTTGCTATATCCACATCATATTTATGAAATTTTTTATGAGTAAAAGTATAAAAGTCATGATGAGTATTAATATTACTTTCACTTTTTTCAGATATGTCTATGTTTGTAACAAACTCTTTTATTTCCATAGCTTTAGAGTCATTATATTGGGCTGAAATGGCTATCAAAACATCGAGTAAGGGGCTGGTTCGGGTATATTCCTTTGGGATCGGTGAATCACCAGATAGCGCACTAAAAGCCATATCACAGCCCGCTTTTTTCAATTTTTCAAGCATAGTAATAAATTCATCTTCAGGTAGTGTCCAAGATAAATCATCATCCAGTATAAATCCGATTCCCCCAAATTCGTTCATTTTACGACGAAGGTGTGCTTGGCAGATATTTCGACTATCCACAATAGGTGGGTAGTACGTAACTATATCTATTATTTCAACTGGAGGACAAAACTGATAAATTTTTCTTGGTTCTGTTATGCCAAATAATAAGATGGACGCTTTAATCTCAAAACTAGGTAACGCTTGATGCATGCTTTTCAACAGACTGTTTGCCACATCTATATCAGCACTGGCCAATACCACGTTAATGATGTTGTTAAACTGCATGGCTATATAACGCATAATTTGCTAAAAAATTTTCAAATTGTTTTTGGTGCTTTAAAAGATTACTCTCATCTAATGATTCATTATCTTGATGGATATTATGTAAGCGATCATTAGGACCAAAGCCAATATAAACAGAGCCTTTGGGCAAATTGGCTAGAAGAGGACAAGCTTTGATGCCATTTAGCTTATTTAGATGACGATATTCGATATTCGGATTATCCAAGCTGTGATTTAGTAAATCATGCCAAGAAGATAACTGTAAATCAGTCAGAGATGGTGACCATAGAAATGCAATTTGAGATCCTGTGTCTAAATTATTAAATCCTGTTTCTTCAATGTAAGTATTTGCACCAAATGAACTTATTTCATGCTTAAAAATATCATAGGCAACTCTATCCCCATGCATAATTTCTTCCTCACCTTGAATTAACCACATAATTTCAGGGATTGCTTTTTCCGATAATATTAATGATTTCATAGCGAGCATCCGGGATAACAGAGGCCCCTTGTTATCGGCTATTCCTCGTCCATAAATACGACCATTGATACGTTTTAATAAGAATGGGTTTTCACTGAGCCAATTATTCTCACTTTTCACAGGTGCAACATCATAATGACCATAAATGACTATTTTTTTATCACATAACCGTCCTGAATAGTGCGCTATTATTGTAGGTTGAGCTGTATGTTTAGTATTTGAAATCCGAATATCGAAGCCTAAACCTTCAAGGAAGCTAGTAACAAAATCAATAGCATTTTTATTACCTAGGGAATCCCCAACAATTGAGGTCATAGAGATGAATTTATTATATTCTGTTAATTCTATAGTCATTTCAGTAAATCTGTATATTGTGAGTCAAAAGAGAAGAAAATGGTGTTTTCATGTATCAGAGAGGTCCCATTGCATCGTAAATCTCGAACAATTTCATCGTGAGGTACAAGTAACAATATCGCATCAAAAGGGCCTGTAGGCATTTGTTCTTCAACAATGCAGTTTTGGGTATCTTCCCACTTAACAACTGGGTCGTAAATAAGTGGCTTTGCTCCAAAATCTATCAATTCTCTTATAACTTCAAAATGTTTAGAGTTTCTAACGTCAGGACAGTTGGGTTTAAAACTCACACCCAAAATTAATATTCTCGTGGAAGGTAGTGATAGGCCAGCCCGAGTCAACTTTTTCAAAAATGTATTTGCAACAAAAGTAACCATATCCCCATTAACTTGTCGGGCCGTATTTGTTATACGAGGTGTAACTCCATTCATAACCTGAGAATGAATTAAGTAATACGGATCAACAGCAACGCAGTGTCCACCGACTAAACCAGGTTTAAAGTCTAGAAAATTCCACTTACTATTGGCGCATTCTAATACCTTGTTAAAATCTAATTTCAGCTTGTCCGATAGCTGATACATTTCATTTATAAATGCAATATTAACATCGCGTTGGGTATTTTCTATTAACTTAGATAACTCAGCTGTTCTTATGGACTCAGCTTTCAGCACTCCAGCAGGAACTATAAGTTCATATAATTGAGATAATATTTCTAATGTAGATGCATTTGTAGCAGAAACAACCTTTACTATATGTTGTAAGCGATGAAACTCATCTCCTGGATTAATTCGCTCAGGGCTGTACCCTAGCTGAAAGTCAATATTTGGCAGCAATCCACTTGTTCTTTCAATTTCAGAAGCAAACACTCCCTCTGTAACACCAGGATATACTGTAGATTCTAGGACAACAATATCGTTAGCTGAAATCACAGAGCCAACCATCTTTGCAGCATTCAATACCGCACTTAACTCTGGTTGGTATGCCTTATCAACTGGAGTCGGTGTAGTGACAATATATATATTCGCTCTTCGAATACACTCTAGATCATTAGACAAAGTTAAATGCTCAGCACTTTCAACTAACTTAATATCGCTTTCATTGGTGCGATCATTACTTTCATGTAATTCAGAGATTCTAGTTTCGTTTATATCAAAACCTACTGTTTGGATATGCTGACCAAATGCTATTGCTAGCGGATACCCGACATACCCTAGTCCAACGACTGCAACCACTTGATTATCGATCATATATCCCTCTGCTTGTATTTAAGTTCACGTCGTTCAATCATCGTGTCAAAAGTTGGGTAATGGGAGAAGTAAGGATGATTAGCTATAGAAGTGTTATCAATAATTTGTTCAAAAATGGATCTTAATGCTGTTCTTTCTGTCTTAGATATTTTCTTTAATTCATCTATAACCATTTTTTGCAAACCTGAGGTAATATCGAAAGGCTCTTTAGGAGCATGAATTATTGAGTCGGGTAGTTCATGTTTAAATGTATCTCTTAGTATTGTTTTTCCTACGTTCAAAGAAATGTCGCAAAGATCTTGTACGTCATATGCTAATGCAAACTGAGTGACGCGATTATCTAAAAATGGGCAACGAGCCTCTATACTATGGCTAGCAGTAATAAGATCTAAGCGTCTCAATTCCGTGTAATGGAGGTTTTTAATTAAACAAGCTCTCATTTTCTCAGAGTCATTATGACCATTATACATTCCTTGATAACCACAGAAATACTCATCTGCACCTTCACCTGATAACAAAACGCGGATACCGTCTTCCTGTACAGCCTTACTTAATAATAATGTTGCTAGTCCATTTGATATAATTGAAGGATTGTAACTTTTTGTAATTTCGCATGTTTTTTTAATTAACCCAAAGAGCTCACTTTGTGTCGGTGGTTTTATTAAAACGACACGGCTAGAACAAATCTTTAAATATTCTAATAACGTTAAAACTGAATCGGGGTAACTGTCAGCCACGACGTAATATCGTGCACTTTTGCTTAATCTTGTCTCTAAAATATAAGCAATAATTGAACTATCTAGCCCACCACTTAAAGCTACAGCGAATGGGATATCCTTAGGGATTCGAAGTGATATAGCACTTTCTATAATATCAACAAAGCTTCGTTTATTGGTGACAGTGTATTGATGGAGGTACTCTTTGGATACTACCCCAGTTTTTATATCAAGCTTTGATATTCCAGGGGAGATTACATCCAACGTATTGGTGTATGCATCTATATAATTAGCATCAACGCCAGTACCTATATGCCATCCAATGCTACTATTCCAAACGAGCAAAGGCTTTTTACCAACATGATCTGTAAAAACTCTAAAATCTCCCGTTGATTTATCGAAAAGAACACCAGAATACATTCCATTTGCCATCGTCATGGCCTGAGTTAAACCGTAACGCTCTATATACTCAAAAAAAATACCTACATCATTAAACTTACTTAATTCGAGACCAAGTATCTCAGCCAATTCTTGATAATTATATATCTCACCATTCAGTACTAAAATTTTCGACATACTTTGTAGTGGTTGAACAACTTGGGGAGAAGTTATAAATAAATGCGAAAATTCAAAATGTATAGGTATTCCATTAAAATGAATGGTTTCTAAGCTAGAATGGTCTTCGCCCCGAGATAGAGTATCCTTTCCTACTTTCTTATTTAAATTAGATTGTCCTTCAGTGACACTTACAACAAACCCGCACATCAACTAATACTCTCTAGATATATTTTTAAGTCCGAAATCAATTCGGGAAAGCTGCTCTGGACAAAACTCAAAAGCTCTATCGGTGTTAGGTTATATTTTTGAGTATTTTTTCCTGCTTCATATACTGCTAAACAGAAACCTGTAATTCGATAAAACTTTTCATTCATTAGCCAGCAAAACCGAAGTTCTTGGCTGTAAGGCAGTAGTTGGAGATACCTGTTAGGGTATTTGGATAATATAATCTCTTCATTTTGAGCAGCTAATGCAATACGGTTCATATCACGCCATTGTCGACCATCGTGTCGTTTGACAAGAAGCTTGTTTGACTCTTTGACAATTCGAAAGCGTATTCCTGCTGATGTATACTCTCGATAGATATCGCAAGTATGAGCCTGATATATAGTTGGCCAGCCCGTACCAGAATCTAAAAAGCTAACCTTGTCTGAAGATTCAACTCGGATCAAACGATGTGAGTTTAAACCTGTCATGCAAACCTCAGCCTCATGTAATGTACCGTTAAGCCCCATTTTAGCTATGTGAGCGCGCAAGCTTAGTGCGTGATCAAAACAAGTCCCACCATTAATAACCTTCTTCCCCAATAACTGCCCTAAATTGTGAAATGGAAAAGTCTCTAATTGATTCTTGAGCAATGCGCAAAGCTTAGCATTAAGTTCACCCACGATAATCTTCCGTAATATGTATTCTCCTTAAAACTGATGGGTAAAATGTCTCACAGTCTACACCTAAAAGAATTAAGCCAAATAGCTGGCTTTGCTCAATTACTTTCTTATTATGTTTACCATGAGGGAAGCAAATAGACATCGATTCTCTACATCCCAATCCTCTGATCCAATTAAAATTTTCAGTTAACTCTTTCTTTAGCTCACTTGGAGAAAGTTGGGTAAATGCTCTGTGGCTACACCCATGAATACCCAGTTCAATTCCTTGGCTATTGTACAGTTTTAGATGATGCTCCTTCATAAATAAATGAGTAGAATCCGCATCCACATCTATGCCAAACAAACGTTGTCGAAGATACCTATATCTTGGGGCTGTTATACCTCGTAATATTCTTTTTAATCGCCCACCTAGCAATGATCGACTAAGGTCTTTAGGTACATTCGGTGTCGACATCATGTGAAGAGCCATATCATCAATCGGAGAAAAACCATCTAAAACAAAATCCTTAACAGGGTAAACTGTAGCGATCATTCCACGATTAATTAATTCATCAAATGCACCAGTATTATCTCTATATCCATCATCGAAAGTAATAAATACATCGTTATGTGTATATCCTTTCGCCAGAGCAGAAATTGGCTTAGTTTTCCAACCTTTTTTCTCTATAGTATCAAGTAGTTCGATGAACTTCTTCCAGCTAATGCCTGTTCGTCGCTGATAGTAATAGTTTTTTTCATCGTAATTTTTAAGGACACGATGAAACATGTAAATCCTTGGTTGCTTATCCATCAAAATTATCACTGACTAATGAAAATATACGGGAACCGCTTGTATGGCTAAAATCGTAGAAGTTTTCAATATCTAATGAAGCTAAATTGATCTGATAAACTCCCGTGCGAGTATCTTTAACTGGACTGTTAAGCCAATTTGTCCGATTAGTTTCCTTATGAATAGCAGTGACTCCTATAAATAAAGCGTCATTAGCAACTAATAAACCTCGACACCACCCTTTGAACTTTGCTACCAGAAATAGATCAAAAAACAATTCAAAATTAAAAGGTAGCGATAGCTTAGAACGAAACACTTTCCCTGAAACAGTGGTTATCCAAATATACTTATTGTCAATGAAGCCATCATGGGGTTGTTCAGGTAATTTATTACTGAGTGGCTCTAGAGTTTTAGCGTCAATTAAACATTTTTTTTTAAAACTTGTTACGATAACTTTGTTTTCAAGTTCTTTACCCACTCTGATCACATGATTGATATGCAGAGCATCCGGCACCTTACGTAGGTGAAAATCAATTTTCATCGCTTCATTATCGTAATAATCACCTTGAGCTTTATATTCCCCTTTAACCCTTGATGATATTTCTTCTGCTGGAAGAAACTCTAATCGGCTAACAGACTGTAATTGATTGTCTAAAACATCGATACAATCACGCCCTGTATTAGCTATATGAATGAAGTGACCATCGAAGCTAACATGATGTAAATCATTGAATTGTTCGTCTGTATTTATTTTTTTTAACTCGCATAATTTACGATCAATAATAAATACACGATTAAAATCACAACCCACAAGCAAGTCATTGCTAATCCATGTAACACTGGTAAAACCTTTGCCAGCAACATCTCTCTCAGAGGAAGGTAGGGTGGCTAATAAACTCCTTTTCTTTGTCTCTGTATCTAATTGCCACAACTCACTTTTTGGACTTCCGAAAAAGTAACTTATTGGGATGAGTAATTTCATCGATTATGACCACTATCTACAGAACCACTTTTTGACTCAAGCAAAGACAATTTTTGAAGCGTTATTCTTAATTCATCTAAACTACTAATATGATAGAGCTTTGAATTACAACGTTGGTCCAAATACTCATCGGTCAATTTATCAGCCCAGCCTCCAGAGCCTTTCATCAAAAGTATTGGCTTGTTTATTTGGGATGCTAAAGCTATTTCACTTAAGGTCCCCGCACCACCACCCAAAACGACAACGGCAAATCCGCTAGATACAACTAGCTGATTTCGACCAATATCTAACCCAGATGGTATAATAATATCAGTGTATTTATTTGCTGTACTCTCTTTAAGAGAGGGTAATATGCCGATTGTTAGACTTGAATTAGCTCCTGATTTATGGCCTTTACAGCTGGCTTCCATTACGCCACCCAAACCACCACAAACCAGATGAAAGCCAAGGTCATTAATAATTAAGCCTACGGCCTCAGCCATATCCTTTAATTGAGGCGATTGTATCTTAGCATTACCGATGACTGATACTTGAGGAAATGACAACTTACTACTCCCTGTAAAAAAGAGAATTATACCTAATTCACCCTTTATCAATCAATAATCTTAATAGGTAAACTCAATCCCGTATAACTAATACTGAATTGAAATACCTTGTAAAGTATTAAAAATTGAATCGCCATTTCAAAGAGAGCGTAAAACTTCGAAAATTTAAACTGGATAGTAGTAGACAGCTTGACTTAAATAAATTTAAATGACTAAAAACTAATTAATCTTAATCATAAATTTTTTAGTTAATGCATTTGCTGTTTATTAGTAATGCCATGATTTACCCGTTAAACAGCTTGTTTGAAAGGATTGCGGGTGTCTTGGTTTTCATCCAAGTTGCGCATAAGTATGGCGTGCTCTAAATCGATAGTATCAGGCAGTGGAATTTTTACTATGTGGCCTGAACCTTTAGCATCGGTAATACTTTCGCCTTTTTTGTTTTCCATGCATTCAAGGGTAAAGCTAATATTACCTTTAGGGGTCATCAGCTCTAATGAATGACCCACACAGAATTTGTTTTTAACATCAATCTCAACTAAACCAGTGGCATTACGCCCTAATACTTCGCCGACAAATTGCTGCTTAGTCGATACCGAATGGCCGTATTCGTAATTTTGATAATCTTGATGGGCGTGGCGCTTTAAAAAGCCTTCGGTGTAACCGCGATGGGCTAGGTTTTCTAATGTTTTAAATAAATCAGCGTCGAATGGTTTTCCTGCTGCGGCATCGTCGATTGCTTTACGATAAACCTGTGCTGTACGCGCAACATAATAAAACGATTTAGTACGGCCTTCTATTTTTAAGCTATGCACGCCCATTTTTGTAAGCTGCTCTACGTATTGCACGGCGCGTAAATCCTTTGAGTTCATGATATAAGTGCCGTGTTCGTCTTCAAACGCTGGCATGTATTCACCCGGGCGGCCTTGCTCTTCAAGCATAACAATATCGTTACTTGGTGCGCCGTCGCCAAGAGTAGGAATAATCTGCTGAGGATCAAATTTATGTACCATTTCACCGGTTTCGTTTTCAACACCCGGTTTTACATCGTATTCCCAGCGGCATGCATTGGTACAGGTGCCTTGATTTGGATCGCGTTTATTAATATAACCTGACAACAAACAACGGCCAGAATACGCCATGCATAATGCGCCATGTACAAATACTTCTAGCTCTGTTTCTGGGCAAAGCGTGCGAATTTCACTTATTTCTTCAAGTGATAGCTCGCGGGACAAAATCACCCGTTCAATACCTTGCTTCGCCCAAAACTGTACGCTGGCGAAGTTTACAGCGTTTGCTTGTACTGATAAATGAATAGCCATATCAGGCCATTTTTCACGTACTAGCATGATTAAACCCGGATCTGACATGATCAGCGCATCTGGCCCCATCGCAATTACCGGTTCAATATCGCGTAAATACGATTTCACTTTGGCATTGTGCGGGGCAATGTTTGATACTACATAAAACTTTTTATTCAGCGCATGCGCTTCATCAATGCCTATTTTTAACGTTTCCAGATCAAATTCATTATTACGCACTCGCAAGCTATAACGAGGTTGCCCGGCATACACCGCATCAGCCCCATAAGCAAAGGCATAACGCATGTTTTTTAAACTGCCTGCTGGTGACAATAACTCTGGGATAAATGGTTTAGTTGAAAAAAACTCTGAGGTATTAGTGGCTGACGGCATGTGCGCTCCATACATCGAACCGAGTACAAGTCGGTTGCATGAATAGTTAAGGTAAATAAAGCGCGCAAGTATAAGGATTACGATTAACCGCAACCTTGATCAAGATCATAAAAGACTGTAATCAACTAGCAGGATCCTTCTGCTCGTTAAATCAATTTTTACTCCCGAGCTGGTTTGCAAACTGACTAACAGCATCAACGACTTGTTGCGCACCTTTTTTAATTTTGCTCATTACAATGCCAGACTCGTTGGACAGCTCTAAGCCTTGTTGTGCTTTAACTTTGCCTTGTTCAATAACCGCCACTGTTGATTGCGTTAAACTTTGATTTTGTTGTACCACATCAACAATCTCTTCGGTTGCTTTACTGGTTCTTGAAGCTAATTGGCGAACTTCATCGGCAACTACTGCAAAACCACGGCCTTGATCGCCCGCTCGGGCGGCTTCAATCGCGGCATTAAGCGCTAATAGATTCGTTTGGTCGGCAATGCTACTAATACTTTGTACTATATTTGCTATAACCTGAGACTGCTTGTCTAGTGCTGAAATCTCTTTGCCGGCTTGCTCCATTTGAACGGCTAATTCATTCATAACTTGTACTGTTTGTTGTACTACTTGCGCACCTTGATCGGCGATATTGTCGGTCTCTGTTGATGTGCTATGGGCAATACTTGCAGCAGCTGCAATAGCCTGCTCTCTTTCTACCTGTTCGGTGATCACAGTGGCAAATTTAACTATTTTATAAAGCTCATTCGCCTCATTAAAAATAGGATTATAAGACGCTTCTAACCATACAGTATTGCCATATTTATCAATGCGTTTAAAACGACTTGCGATGTATTCGCCCTTGCGTAATCGCTTCCAAAACGCATCATATCCGGCTGAATTGGCTTCATCCGACTCACAAAAAATACGGTGATGTTGACCGACTACTTCTCGCTCAGAATAACCCATACCTTTTAAAAAGTTATCGTTTGCTCTTAATACGATTGCATTGGTGTCAAATTCAATCACAGCTGTAGAGCGGTGCAGTGCTTTAATTAAATCTTGATTTTCACGGGAAGTTTCTATGGTTCGTGTTAACAAAGTGCAGTGCAAAGTAAGATGAATAAACTGCCCATGCTGATCGGTTATTGGGTGTAAAATGCTCCGCAACCAATCGCGTTTTCCATCTTGGTGTGTAAATTGAATTGCCCCAGCCCAATGTTTACAGTCCTTTATCGCTTTTTTAAATGAGTTAAAATCAGGATTTTGTCTGGCATTTTCAGGTATAAAATTAAGTACACTTTGCTCCAATAACTGTCTATCTGAGTAGTTAAATTCGCGTTCAAAATTAGTGTTCTGTCTGATCACATGGCCCTGTTTATCGAGCTCTAGAACAAGCATTTCGCTCTCTAGACTTTGCTTTACCTGCTCGCCAATAGCAAGCATGCCTTCTAATTCGGCAATTTTATTTTTAAAAGATTGGTTAAAAAACATATGTTACCCTAGTTATTTAGTGTGCACGGTATACATTTTTAGCCAGAAAACGTATCTAATAAAATGAAAACGACTAAACAATATAAAAAAAGTGTAGCTTAAAGCTAGTTATACTATTGTACGTAATATAACTATTTCTAGCTCAAAAAGAGTTAAAATATTTCTTTTTCTGTGATGGATAAGAATTTTTTACCTAAAAAGAAAATGAAAATACCAATTCCACTAAGATAAACTTAAATATAATCAAATAATGAAAACATTGCGCATCAATTCTTCCGTCACAAAGGCGGGGCATGACTGCTGATTATTCAGCTTTTAGTTGTTTTAAAAAAGTATATCTGGCAGCAACAAAGCGAGCCTAAGTGAATAGTTAAAGTGGTTACTTTTTACATTTTTGTAATCTTTGCCTAGATACTTTTTCGTTAGAACAATATGTCGACCACTTCAGTCTACAAACTGCAGATAATCCAGTAAGGTAAATGGGAGCACATGCTAATTAGCCGCAATGGCATTTAAACCTTGCAGCCAATCGTTCTTACAAGCTATAACCAAAGAGTTACTTAGAAAGTAACACCTCAGGTGTTTGTAATAAAAATTGCTTGCCATTATCTAAGCTTATTTCGATATAAAACACATGGCTGCTTTCAAATTCAGGCGCTGTATTGAGCGTAAAATTAAAGTATCTTTGCATCATAACGGGTAGTAACTCTTGCACTTTTGCAACTGTAATAGCTTCTTGGCTGTTCTCAATATTAAATTCAATGACACTAAACACATCATTTAAACTGCTGCCAGATGTTAAATCAGCACTAAAGTCAGCGGACGAATAAATATTAAGCTTAGTTAATTTATTATTAGCCGGAATAACAACAGGCAAAGTTACGCAATTTTCAGCATAAGTTTTGCCTTCATCAAGTTCGTTACCATCGCTGTAAACATTGGCTCCTGAAGCTTCAAATGATAAGTCAACTTTATCATAAGAAATTAAAGTATTCGCTTGGTACTCACCACCATTAACCGCTAATTCAATCTTATTTATATCAATTGCAATAGCTGTAGGCGGGCACTCTAATGCAGCCTCGTTGTCTGAACCACACGCTGTAATAAAATTGGCTAACAGCACAATCACAAATAACTTTTTCATTATTATTTCCTTTTTAAGATATTCAATTTTCTAATTACAACTCAAATTTATGAAACAATTACGACACAGTAATAATTTTCCTGCTAATAAAGCCCTATTTCCTATACTCGGTCCACGGTTATTTATAAATCGCACAATTGTCATCAAGCTAGTTTTTAATAAAACTAGGCATTGCCTACTAAAACGCGTATAATTCGCGCCCGTTAATATTCACACTTTTACTTAAAAATTATTGGAGCATAAAGATGGCTTTAGAGCGTACTTTCTCAATCGTAAAACCTGATGCAGTTGCTAAAAACCACATCGGCGCTATCTACAACCGTTTCGAAACTGCTGGCCTTAAAATCGTTGCAGCTAAAATGGTTCACCTTTCACAAGAGAAAGCGGAAGGTTTCTACGCAGAACACAGCGAGCGTCCTTTCTTTGGTGCTTTAGTATCTTTCATGACATCTGGTCCAGTAATGGTTACAGTTCTTGAAGGCGAAAACGCTGTTCTTAAAAACCGCGAAATCATGGGTGCTACTAACCCTGCTGAAGCACTAGCTGGTACTTTACGTGCTGACTACGCTGATAGCATCGACGAAAATGCTGTTCACGGTTCAGACGCTGTTGAATCTGCTGCTCGCGAAATCGCGTACTTCTTCGCAGACGAAGAGCTTTGCCCACGTACTCGTTAATTCGAACGCGCTAAGCAAAAGTAAAAAGGGCTTTCGAGCCCTTTTTTAGTCATTAGTTAAAGTATTAATTATCTAATTTATGATGTTTTACTTAATGATTAAAGTGAGTGAATTGTGTACAATTCGCCTTTGTAAATTTTTATCACCACCGTCACTGATTAAGGTTGTTTCATGACCACTGAGCAAAAAAAGATTAACTTATTAGATTTAAACCGAGATGCAATGCGCGAGTTATTTGTATCGTTCGGTGAAAAGCCATTCCGTGGCGATCAGGTGATGAAATGGATTTATCATTTTGGCGTTGATAACTTTGACGAAATGAGCAACGTTAACAAAAAGCTGAAAGAAAAACTAAAAGCAGAATGTGAAATTGTCGCGCCTGAAATCACCGTACGCCAACAAGCCAGTGACGGTACAATCAAGTACGCGCTGATACTTGAAGGCGGCCAAGAAGTTGAAGCCGTGTGGATCCCAGAAAAAGAACGTGCCACCTTGTGTGTATCATCGCAAGTTGGTTGTGCGCTTGAATGTACATTTTGCTCAACAGCGCAGCAAGGGTTTAACCGTAACTTAAAAGTATCTGAAATTATCGGCCAAGTTTGGCGTGTGGCCAAAGACATAGGCCTTGATGGCAACAGTGAAAAGCGTCCGGTCACCAACGTCGTTATGATGGGCATGGGCGAGCCATTGCTTAATCTTAAAAACGTAGTTCCGGCAATGGAATTAATGATGGACGATTGGGGTTTTGGTTTATCTAAACGCCGCGTTACTTTAAGTACCTCTGGTGTGGTGCCTGCACTTGATTTATTGAAAGAAAAAATCGACGTTGCATTGGCTATTTCTCTACACGCACCTGATAACGCATTACGTGATATTTTAGTGCCAATCAATAAAAAATACCCAATTGAAGAGTTTTTAGCGGCGTGTCGTCGTTACATTGATGGCTCTAAAGCCAATAAAGATGTGACCATTGAGTATGTGATGCTAAATGGTATTAACGACAGCACAGATCAGGCCCATGAATTAGTTAAAACACTCAAAGGCACACCATCTAAAGTGAACCTTATCCCGTTTAACCCATTCCCGGGTAACGAATATACACGCTCTAGTAACAGCCGTATTGACCGCTTTTCAAAAGTGCTACAAGCAGCAGGTATTACCTGTATTGTTCGTCGTACTCGCGGTGATGATATTGATGCGGCCTGCGGCCAGTTAGTTGGTGATGTAGTTGACCGTACAAAACGTTTAGCGAAAAAGAAAATGCGCGACGATAATGCGATTGCGGTTAATATCCACCAAGCATAATCTGTTGTCGTGAATCAAAAGCCCTTAGCGCTGCTTTATTTTTAAATAAATGATGCAAGATAAGGGCTTTTCGGTAATATAGGTGCATGGACAATAATAAAGAGAAGAAGTAATGCGATCTTTACTTGCTTTAACTATCAGTGCACTCGCTTTAACTGGGTGTGTAACTGAAAATAGTTATGATGGCAATGACAAACCAGTCGTTGAAAATAAAATCAATAATACCGGCGCAGCACGTACCCGAATAGCCTTAGCATTAGAATATTTAAGCACTGGTAATAGCTCGCAAGCAAAGTATAACCTCGAACGCGCCGCGTCTTTCTCTCCTGATCTTCCTGAAGTCCATTATTCATTTGCTTATTATTACCAACAAGTCGGCGAAAACGTACAAGCCGATAAAGCCTATCAAAAAGCAATAAAAATTGATCCCAATGATCCTAATACCCGAAATAACTACGGGGTATTTTTATGCGGTATCGACGAGTACGACCGCGCCACAGAACAACTACTCAAAGCCATTGCCATCCCAAGTTATATACGAGTAGCAGAAAGTTATGAAAATTTAGCTCTGTGCGCCATTGAGTTTGATGATTTTGATAACGCTGAAAAATATTTCAAATCGGCCATTAATCACAGTTCAATGCGTGCCTCATCACTGATCAGTTTAGCCGCTTTGTATTACGCTAAAAGTGATTTACATAGAGCAAAAGAAATACTCGAACGTTATGAGAATAGTGGTCAAGTATCGTCTCGCTCATTGCTATTAAGCTATTTAGTTGAGCAGCGCATGGGCCACATTGAAAAAGCCGAAACCACTGCGGCTATGATATTGCAAACCTACCCAACCTCAAGTGAAGCGGGGATCATTCGCGAGCAAAAAATCAAACGTAGTGAGTTTGAAATACTGCGCTCGCAATACCGCCAAGCAAAATTAGATGAGCTACAAGCAAATAGACCTGCGGGAGAGGTGATCTCGGCACCCAAAATACGCATTGTAAAAAAGAAAAAAGCGCCAGCAACTAGTACGTCGGCGCAAAGTATCACAACGCCAACAATGGCCGTTAAAAATAACAATGCAAGCAGCAATGAATTAACTGCCGCGTTGCTAACCTCACCGGTTGCGCCAACGCAAAGCACCGCATCACAAAGTAGCCAGCAAAGCCAAGCAACAGTATCAACACCTGTCGATACGAGTGGTATTTTGGCGGCTTTAAGTACCACAGCAATAACAACGCCAGTGCAAACAAACGTTGATACTACCGCTGTACAGATCAGTGCTCCAGCAAACAATAATGATCCTGCCGCAGTAATGTCTGCTCTGGTGGTCGCACAAACACCAAACAATCCAGCTGTAACTTCAACTCAAGCGACGGACATTGCATCATTAGCCTCTGAGGAGGCAGTTACTAAAGCATTAGCAATACCAACTGTGCATTTAGCAACAGCGCCCACAGCGACTGCCGCAACGCCTCCCCAAACGCTTGCTCGCAGCAACAAAGCACAAGATGGTGTAAAAATTGTTTCTTTTGGTGCGCCCACTGATAGCCAAGCCGTTGCAAATAACAGCCAGGCTTCAACCCCAAGCCAAGCACAATTTAGTGATCAATTAACGGATGAAGAAAAGGTGGTTTTTTACCAGCCAAAACGCAACGCCGCCGTCTTCGCAGAGTCAGGATATAGCTCTACACCTGAGATCCGTTTTCAAGATCCGCAACAAAATACTCACGCACCGTTGCTAAATTCGCGGATACCACAATTAACGACGCCTTACCATGTTTTGCAAGATGGTGAAAACCTATTTAGCATTTCAGTACGATACAATGTTAAACTACAGAAATTACTCCAATGGAATGGTCTGAAAGAATCTGATCGGGTGGTCAATGGGACGAAAATTTATCTCAACGATCCCAACATTTATTACGAAATTAACGTCGGTGATACTTTGTATAGTATTGCCACCAAGCGTCGCTTGTTAATTGATCAGTTAATGCGATGGAATAAATTAAGCCCGGATGTTGCACTTAAACCTGGGCATAGACTGTTACTAGTGGACCCTGAATCATACTCATTATGAATGATGAAAATACGGAATCAACAACGCTCACTCTTGGCCAAACTTTAAAAAGTAGCCGCGAGCAAGCGAATGTCAGCTTAGAAGAGTTGGCAAAAAATTTAAAATTATCGGTGTTGCAATTACAACGTCTTGAGAATGACGAACACCAATTAATCGGCCCTGCTACCTTTGTTAAAGGTTATGCAAAAAGTTATTGTCGCGCCTTTAATTTAGATACTGCGGCCGTTTTAGCGCTGTT
This sequence comes from Pseudoalteromonas sp. SR41-8, assembly GCF_014163915.1. NCBI lineage: Bacteria > Pseudomonadati > Pseudomonadota > Gammaproteobacteria > Alteromonadales > Pseudoalteromonadaceae > Pseudoalteromonas > Pseudoalteromonas sp. SR41-8. The sequence continues at coordinate 131,160 of NZ_JACJEE010000001.1, read as the reverse complement.
CCCTGAACCTCAGGAAACCGTTAAAAAAACCAACATGCAAAGCTTTTCTAGACGAACAGAAAAAGAAGCCCATGATAGTCGGTTGATGCTGGTGAGTTACGTTATTCTGGCAATTGTTATTGGTTCATCCGCATTATGGTGGTGGCAAAATTCAACCCCTCTTGACGAACAAGTTGTAACGCAATCTTTAAATAGCTTTGCCGAAGAGACAGTTGCAGTCGCACAGGCAGAGCCTGACGTGGCGTCAATCAGCCAGCTAGAACAAGCTGGCCCTGATGAATCGATTGATGACCCCACTGCGGCGCAAATTATGGAGCAACAAGCCGATACCACCGAACTAGACGTTGTCCCGAGCGAAGCGTCAAGCGAGCCACAAAATGATGGCCTTGGTACCATAGTTATGCATTTCAATGAAGAAAGTTGGGTTGAAATTCATGACGGCAAAGGTGATAAAGTGGCATTTGGTGTTAAAAAAGCGGGTTATGATATGACTGTATCAGGTCATCTGCCTTTTTCTATCGTGCTTGGTAAGCATCAAGCTGTTGATATCACTCTTGACGGTGAAAAGATTGATATTTCCAGTTTCCCAAAAAATCGTTTAGCTAAATTTAATTTACCGTTAACAGAGTAGTCACTATGTTTTCAGAATCTCCCATTAAACGCAGAAAATCTACCCGCATCAATGTGGGTAACGTACCGATCGGTGATGGCGCCCCTATTGCCGTGCAATCAATGACCAACACCGATACCATGGATGTTGATGCAACTGTTGCACAAATTCAAGCTATTCAAGATGCCGGCGCCGATATAGTGCGTGTTTCCGTGCCGACTATGGATGCCGCCGAAGCATTTAGAAGCATAAAAGAACAAGTCACCATTCCACTGGTTGCAGATATTCACTTTGATTATCGTATTGCTTTGCAAGTAGCAAAGTATGGTGTTGATTGTTTACGTATTAATCCTGGCAACATTGGCAGTGAAGAGCGTATTCGCGCGGTAGTCGATGCTGCCCGTGAGCACAACATTCCAATTCGTATTGGTGTTAATGGCGGCTCATTAGAGCGTGATTTACAAGAAAAGTACGGCGAACCAACGCCTGAAGCGTTACTTGAATCAGCCATGCGCCATGTGAATATTTTGCGCCGTTTAGATTTTGATCAATTTAAAATATCAGTAAAAGCTTCTGATGTGTTTTTAGCTGTGGGAGCATATCGCTTACTTGCTAAAGAAATCGACCAACCTCTGCACTTGGGGATCACAGAAGCAGGCGGTATGCGTTCAGGTTCAGTGAAATCAGCTGTAGGCTTAGGTATGTTACTTGCCGAAGGTATCGGCGATACACTGCGAGTATCTTTGGCGGCTGATCCAGTGCAAGAGATCAAAGTCGGTTTTGATATTTTAAAATCACTGCGCATTCGCTCTCGCGGGATTAACTTTATTGCCTGTCCGAGCTGTTCACGTCAAGAGTTTGATGTGGTTAGTACCATGAACCAACTTGAAGAGCGTTTGGAAGATATCATCGAACCGGTATCAGTATCGGTTATTGGTTGTGTGGTCAATGGCCCTGGCGAAGCGTTAGTGAGTGATATTGGTTTAGCTGGTGCAAACCGTCGCTCGGGCCTTTATATTAATGGCGAACGTCAAAAAGCCCGAATTGATAACAACAATATTGTTGATCAACTCGAAGGCTATGTACGCGACTTTATCGCACAAAAAGAAAAACAGACCCCTATCGACATTAAAATCGTCGAATAAATACAATATAGTCGGCAAACAAAGCCGTTTGCCGTTTACCTTTATAGCTAGAACGCTATAATGACGGGTCAATTTTTAGCATTCTTGTTGTGTAGTCATCTTTTATTACGCAAAAAACAGTTTTTAGGATTTAGCAGTGGCAAAACAAATTCAGGCAATACGTGGAATGAACGATTGTCTGCCGGGCGATACCCAAGTTTGGCAGAAAGTAGAAAACATCTTACGCGAGACAGTAGCATCGTTCGGTTATCAAGAAATTCGTTTTCCAATTGTAGAATCAACCGATCTTTTTAAACGCTCAATTGGTGAAGTCACCGATATCGTTGAAAAAGAAATGTACACCTTCGCCGACAATAATGGCGACAGCTTAACACTTCGTCCTGAAGGTACAGCTGTATGTGTACGTGCTGGTAATCAAAACGGCTTACTGTATAACCAAGAGCAACGCCTTTGGTATATGGGCCCAATGTTTCGTCATGAACGTCCGCAAAAAGGTCGCTATCGTCAGTTTCACCAATTTGGTTTAGAAACCTTTGGTATTGCCAGCGCTGATATTGACGCTGAAGTGATTTTACTGACGGCGCAATTATGGCAACAATTTGGCATCAGCGAACATGTTCGTTTAGAGCTTAATTCTTTAGGTTCAAACGAAGCTCGTGCGCAATACCGTGATGCACTTGTGGCATATCTTGAGCAACATATTGATGCACTAGACGAAGACTCAAAACGTCGTATGTACAGCAACCCACTGCGCGTGCTAGATAGCAAAAACCCTGATGTACAAGCGGTTTTAGTTGATGCACCAAAACTGTCTGAACACTTAGATGCTGAATCAAAAGAACATTTTGAAAATTTATGTGAACGTTTAGACGCCGCAGGCGTCATATACACGGTTAATGAAAAGTTAGTCCGTGGCCTTGATTACTATAACCGCACTGTTTTTGAGTGGGTTACAGATAGCCTCGGCTCACAAGGTACTGTATGTGCAGGTGGCCGTTATGATGGCTTAGTTGAGCAATTAGGTGGCAAAGCAACGCCAGCTGTGGGCTTTGCTATGGGTCTGGAACGTTTAGTGTTAATGTTACAAGCATTGGAATGTGTTGGTGACATTCGTCGCAACGCTGATGTATATTTGGCAGCGATGGGCGACAAAGCCAGCATTCAAGCCCCTATTATCGCAGCTAAATTACGTGCTGAAGTACCTGGCTTACGTATCATGGTCCATGCCGGTGGCGGTAACTTTAAGAAACAACTTAAACGCGCAGATAAAAGCGATGCACTCGTTGCACTGATTATCGGCGAAGATGAATTAGAACAAGGCGTAGTGACAGTTAAGTATTTACGTGAGCGTAAAGAACAGGTCACCTTAGAATTAGAACAAATTAAAACGCTTTTAGCTGAGCTAATAAACAGCTAAAAAAGACGAGGTAGTAATGGATATTTATTCAACAGAAGAACAACAAGCTGAAGCGATCAAACGTTTTTTTCGTGAAAATGGTGTATCACTGGCGCTAGGTGTAGTGCTTGGTTTAGGTGGCCTTTATGGCTGGAAAGCATATAACCAAAATCAAATTACAACTGCTGAAAGTGCCTCTGATGCATATACTCAGCTGGTTGAAGGTGGCGAAGTATTAGGTTCGGCAGATACATTTATCGCAGAGCACAAAGATACTAACTACAGCGCACTTGCAGCCTTTGTTGCTGCTAAAGAAGCCGTAGAAAAAGGTCAACTTGATGTAGCCAGTGAAAAGCTCAGCTGGATAATGAATAATGTTACCAATGCAGATTTAAAAGCAACGGCGACCACCCGTTTAGCTCGCGTGCAAATAGCACAGCAGCAATACGACCAAGCTTTAACAACGCTTAACGCTAAACTTGCAGATTCATTCACTGCAACAGTCGCTGAGCTTAAAGGTGATATATACACAGCTCAAGGCGATGCAAATCAAGCTCGCACCGCTTATCAGACTGCTGCAGATGCGGGCGGTCTGGAGAATAACCCATTATTGCAAATCAAACTTGATGACTTAGCAGTAACTAGCCCAACGGCGTAAGGGGTTACCATGAAAAAATTAACAGCGGCAACCATAGCGCTATGTATGGCAACCTTAGTCGGTTGTTCATCAAGCGATGACGAAGACGAACTGGTATTGCCTGAAATCGTTAATCAGTTTGAAACCAAAGTAATTTGGCAAGAAAGCATTGGTGACGGTGTTGAACATTACTTTTCTCGGCTAACACCGGCGGTATATAAAGACCGTGTTTTTGTAGCAAGCCGCGCTGGTAAAGTCGAAGCGCTATCGCTTGAAAACGGTAATACTCTTTGGGAGACGGATGTTCGCGAAAATTTGACCTTTTGGCCATGGCAAAGCGACATTAGTGCAAAATTATCCGGTGGTATTTTACAAGCTTATGGTAAAATTTTTATCGGCTCTGAGCATGGTTATTTAGTTGCCCTTGACCGTGAAACGGGTGATGTTGTTTGGCGCAAAAAAGTTCCCGGTGAAGTGTTATCAAAACCAGCTGCCGGTGATGGCCTTATATATGTTAACCTAGGCTCAGGTAAATTATTAGCCCTTCACCCTGATACCGGTGAAGAGCGTTGGAGCCATGAGCAAGAAGTACCCGCATTAACCCTACGCGGACAAAGCTCTCCGACCGTTGCTAACGGCGGTGTATTAGTTGGCCTTGAAACAGGCAAGTTAAGTGTACTTATCTCTGATAGTGGTTACTCTGCGTGGAGTGCTGAAATTGCTACAGCAAAAGGCGCATCAGAATTCGAACGTTTAGTCGATGTTGATACACAACCTCTGATCAGTGGTCCTTATGCGTATGCTATTGCCTATAATGGTAACTTAGCAGCTGTAGATATTCGCTCTGGTAATGTTGTCTGGAAACGCGAATACAGCAGTTACCGTGAAATTGCCATGGATACCCAAACTATTTACGTAGTAGATAGTAATGGTGTTGTTTATGGATTAGATAAAACCTCTGGCATTGAACGCTGGAGTCAGCCAGCCCTTCGTGGTTGGTACTTAACAGGGCCTGCGGTAGCAGGAAATTACTTAGCCATGGGTGACCAAGAAGGTAATCTACATTGGCTGAATAAAGAATCAGGCGAACTTGTATCGCGTGAAGACTTCGACAGTTCAGGCTTTTTTATTGAGCCAATTGTTGCTGACGACAAACTGATTTTATACACCCGAGATGGTGAAGTTAGTGCGGTAAAAATACCGGACTAATTTGCTAAATAACTATAAGTTATTAATAGTTAATTTATTTTTTTAAGGCTTCGCTATGCGAAGCCTTTTGTTGTTTTTTTAAGAGGTAGTTTATGCTTCCCGTGATCGCTCTAGTTGGGCGACCCAATGTGGGCAAATCCACATTATTTAACCGTTTAACACGTACGCGTGATGCACTCGTTGCCGATTTTCCAGGCTTAACGCGAGATCGAAAATATGGCCAAGCTAATTACGATGGCTATGAATTTATCGTGGTAGACACGGGCGGTATTGATGGCTCTGAAGAAGGCATCGAAATCGAAATGGCTGATCAATCGCTACTGGCGATTGAAGAAGCCGACATCGTATTATTCTTAGTTGATGCACGCGTAGGTATGACAGTAGCTGATCAAGCTATTGCCAACCATTTACGTAAACAAGAAAAGAAAAGCTTTGTTGTTGCCAATAAAACTGATGGTATTGATGCTGACTCAAATTGTGCTGAGTTTTACCAATTGTCACTGGGCGAAGTACATCATATTGCAGCCGCTCATGGCCGAGGTATTACCTTGTTACTTGAACACACCTTACAGCCTTTGCTTGCAGAGCTGAGTGCGCAAAATGATGATGGTAAAGGCGATGACGACGAGTTAATCGATTTATACTCTGAAGATGATGAAGATTCTACAGCGCATGAAGCATTTGCAGATAAGCCAGTAAAACTTGCTATTATCGGTCGTCCTAACGTAGGTAAGTCAACACTGACTAACCGTATATTAGGTGAAGAACGCGTTATTGTTTATGATATGCCGGGCACAACCCGCGATTCTATTTATATTCCAATGACTCGTAACGAAAAAGAATACGTGTTGATCGACACCGCTGGTGTACGTAAACGCAAAAAAGTCAGTGATGTGGTTGAGAAATTCTCAGTGATCAAAACCCTCCAAGCAATCGAAGATTGTAACGTGGTGCTATTGGTTGTAGATGCCCGCGCTGGCATTTCGGATCAAGATTTAAGCTTACTTGGTTTTGCCTTAAATTCTGGCCGCTCACTGGTTATTGCTGTGAATAAATGGGATGGCCTTGATGATTACGTGAAAGATCGTATTAAATCGGAGCTTGACCGTCGCTTAGGCTTTATTGACTTTGCACGCTTACACTTTATCTCAGCTTTACATGGTACAGGTGTTGGTCATTTGTTTGAGTCAATTGACGAAGCTTATGAATCAGCAACTAAGCGTATTAGCACTGCTATGCTGCGCCGTATCATGGATATGGCACAAGCTGATCACCAGCCGCCACTGGTTCGTGGTCGCCGTGTTAAGCTTAAATACGCGCACGCGGGTGGTTATAACCCACCACGTATCGTAATTCACGGTAACCAAGTACATGATTTACCAGATAGCTATAAACGCTACCTAATGAACTACTATCGTAAAGCATTAAAAATTATGGGCACGCCTATCAAAATCGAATTTAGAGAAGGTGATAACCCATTTGCAGGACGTACTAATAAAGTGACTCTTTCGCAAAAACGTAAGATCCGCGCATTTAGTAAAGAAAACCGCAATAAATGATATAGCTGAAAGCTGAAAGCTGAAAAATTGAACCTTGTTGGGCACACCCTTACAAGGTTTTTTTATAAACAAATTTAAGTGTTTAGTTTTACCTGATGTCGCAAATCTCAGGAAACTGTGCTTTATTTAAAAGATGTAAACTTAAATAGAGTCATCAATGGAATTAATTAATCAGGTTATCTATGTTGATAATGTTGAAGAAACCTTAGACTTTTATTATCAAGCGTTTGGTTTTGGCACCGATGCCCTCAGCGATGATGCCGAATATGGTGAGCTTGCCACAGGCGATATAAAAATTGCTTTTGCGAATCACCCATCTGCTCAAGCCCATTTTAAACAAGGTTATATACGCGCTCACCCAAAGCAACCAGCGCTAGGTTTTGAGCTGCGCTTTAGCTGTACTAATCTCAGTGAAAGTTATGATAAAGCAGTGCTTGCTGGCGCAGAGCCCCTTTGCCCCCCTAGCTATAGAGAAACTCAATATTATGCCTACGTACGAGCCATTGAAGGTACTTTGATCTGCTTAGTACAAGCCTAGCCCTTCATCAAAACAGCATTAAAGTTTAACTTTGTAGCAATATAAGCCACACGCAACTGTCATCTAATTTCCTTATCTTAGCGGTAATTTAAATAAGGAGATTAATATGAATACATTACTACTAACATTGATGCTACTAAGCCCAACTGAAGCGCTAGTGACTGAACAAATCAAACTGCAAACCACTGAAACACTAAAAGTTATGCAAATTGAACAGCAGACACAGTTGAAAACACAAGTCATCGCCACATTAGAAAATATAGAATTGGTATTGCCTGTGGTTGTTGATAAGCAAACTTTAGCGAAAGTACAAAACGTAAAACAGCAACTTAATCAAGACTAAGTTGCTCTGCAGAGTTAGTCCAAAAACGAAGCTAAAGCGATTTCAACTAAACTCTCGGTATTTTTGTTGTGGTTTTTCTTAATACCTCGCTGGCTAAATCGATTAGTCGGTATTTCAAAATGTATAAAACCATGATTATTGGCTTGCTGGTTCACTAGTAATTGTTTTTCTTTCGCTGTTAAGTGATTGTCGTGAATTTTATTAAGTTCTTTTGGATCTAGCCAAATACCCGCACAACTTGGGCACTCATCAATTTCGACCAAATGAAGAGGTGTAAAAAAGCGCCGCATCATCACGATACTCGGGCACTTAGGGCAATTAATTCGTGCCGTTAAATCAACGTCTGTGTCAGGTAAAGCAGCCAAGTGCTCAGCAAGCACCAGCGCTCTTTTTAAAGATGGATCACTAAAATTAAAAATCTGGCGATTATCAAAAAATACCCCACCATTGGCGGATGAGAAAACCTCGATCCCCCCGACCATTAGTTTAGTGAGTTCTATATTTGTCCTTGGGCAGCGCATATCCAGCTCCTTTGCATTTTATTACTCATCGCAGTGAGATATTAACTCGGTGCAAGCGCCTTTTCAATTAGCGGTACTAACGGCGCTGGTAAAGTAATATTACCCGCCAACACAAAGTCATGTGCCTCAGTTGACATTTTTTGCCACGTACGTTGTAAAATACCGATCCATTTTTGCTCATCATAATCTGGTTTTGTTTGCGCAAATGCCAACATATAATGCTCAATAAACACCAGACTTGCGATATCTTCCACCAATTGGCTATCAAGGTTACGCTTGATTTGTTTTTTAGCAACAGCATCATAGACACGCTGCTGATCTTCGTCAGAATAACCAGCTTGTTGCATTAACTCAACAACCATTGACGCGTGAAAAACATACAACGCACTGCGCCACTGATGATAGCCTTGCTTATCCATAGGGAAATCACTACGCGGCGAACACCAACGCTTTATGTGCTGTGCTCTCACAGCAATATGCATTAGCTCATCTGCATCAGGTTTAAAACGGTTTAACATCTGCGTCATACGCTCTGAATATAAACGCTCTTTAGGCCAAACCGTATCTGCGAAATGTTCTTGATTTGGATCTTGGCTGTTTGCTTCATCAATTAACGCTATTACATGCTCAAACATTTGGGTAGCCACTACAATTAAATTTATAAGCTATTTTAATCAGCTCAATAGTAATTAGCTAGTTGAAAGAAAGACAAAAGCAAACCTAACTTGATACAATTAGCCAAAAATGCTCTCATAATAATAAAAGGACTTTTATGCTATACGCCCTTATAACTTTGCTACTCTTTTTTGGTTTTAGTTTTAACGCTGATGCCACCTGTTTTGACCTTGCATATTTCGTTGAAGGGGTTCGTATTGGCTCGTGCAGTGAAGATAACGCAAAGGATGTGCCCGTTACTCTTTACCTGCTAATATGGCTATTAATAAACACGGCTTTCGCTCAGCTAATATTAGCGCCGCGATGTCACCTTGTCGTGAAGTGTGTGCTTTTCATTTTAGCGCTTCCATTAAGCCCACTTGTGCTAGGGGTGACCTACCTAGGACTGGGTATTAATAAAGGAGTAGAAACGTTACGCGAACGCAATAAACCGGCGATACCCACTGCAGACACAACCACAGCGTTACCACCAACAACTGCATCAGCGCAAACATCGGCAGCATTACCACAATTATTCATCGGTCAATTTCAATTTAATCAAACAGAACACAGTTTGTGTAATGGCCAACACAGCACCATTTTAGAGCCCAAGTGCTTACAAGTTTTAAGCTATTTAATTGAGCAACAACCGCGCATTGTTAGCTTAGAGGAATTACACAGCAATATTTGGCAAAATCAGATAGTAACTGATACGGCAGTGCGCCGGGTGATCAGCAAACTGCGTCTAGCGTTTGATGATACTGATACAAAAAACCCTAAATATATAAAATCAATTATGAAACGCGGTTATCAGCTTATTGCCGATGTTAAACAACAAGGCACTGAATAATAACAAATTATATTTTACACATTTAGTTATAATCATAGTTATAACCATGATTATAACTAAGTCATGATTAATGAATGACTTAGTTATCGTGCTTTTTCTCACTTAAACGTACTTTGAATTGGTCAGGTGCAAAGCGCCCTATTCAAACTTACAAACTTAAAAAGGAAAAACCATGAAACAATTAATTCTGATCAGCGTCGTTTTAATTTTAGTTATTTGTAGTGTATTACTGAGCCTAAATGAGCAGTGTATGATACTGGGTGAACAATTGGCATTTAGTTTACAAGTAGGACACTGTGATTTATCAACCGCAACTAATGTGCCTGTCCCATCTATAGCACTGATCTTTTGGATAATAATGAATGTGCTCTTTGCCTACTTTTACCCAAAACAAAATGTGGCAAATGGCTATAAAGTTGCCACGTTTGTACTTGGGTTTCCGGGCACTTTATTTGTTTATTTAATTGCGCAAGTAGCTCGTTCAACCCAAAAGCAAAAAGGTTAAAGGGCGCCCGTAGCGGAGTAATAATAATGAAACCGCTACGGGTTATTTATTGTGACTTTATTACTCAGGATTAACGAATTAGGTACTAAATGACGACAGCCATCGGTCTGTAAAGTAATATATCTGAGGTTTAAATCGACCACGACACCTTTACAGCTGGCGACCTCGATGTTATCACCCAACTTAATAGGCCGATAAAGCACAACCATTATCCCTGCAACGAGATTTGAAATTGCATCTTTAAGCGCAAACCCTAACGCAAACCCTGTTAAACCCAAGCCAGCGACTAAACCAGTTACATCAAAATCAAGCTTAGAGAGCGCTAATATAGTGCCAATAAAAATCAAAATCGCTTTTTGTGAGTTTGAAATTAAACGAAACGATTCCGCGGCATGGCCATCAAAACGACGTTCAACCTTCTTCAGTGCCAAGTGAAAAACTAAACTTAAAACAATACAGCCAACAAATACCAAAATAGCAGCAATAATTTTTTCATTCATAGATAAGCGCCATATTAAATAAACCAGCTCTTTAGTTAATAGATTTACTAAAAGATTAATTCATTGAGCAAAGCTGTGTCTAAATTAGTTAAACTGAGTGAGATCAACTGCTAATGAATGCTTGGGCTTTTCAATCATGCGGGCAAGTTCTATATCACCCTCTTTTACTATAATTGTCGCGGTGTACTTTAACTGATGTGCTTTTGCAATGCCTTTATCATCTTGCTTATCGAATCCTACCGCCACTAATTTTAAACTTTTTAATGTTAACTGAGATTGCTTAATCAGCTTTAACAATCTTGGTACTTCACGTTCGCTGTCATGGCACCAAGTACCAAACAGCACTAGTATATCTTTACCAGCTAGTTTCTTGATTGTATTTAATTCGTGTTGAGACGGTTTAAAACTATCGTACTGCTGCTCGAAGCCGTTGTAATTTTTTAATAAATTAGCAGCACTGATCTGCCCGACTAAAGGCTCTTGTGCGGCAAAACTAACACTGCATAGCAACAAAAACCCTATCATTACAACCTGTTTCAACATACTTTTCTCTTATTGATTGAGCACTTAAAAATTGACTAAATTTTCAGAGATGTGGATAAATTAGCAACTAAGATACCGTTATTGAAAACCTAATCACGCAGCATAACGATGCTTGAGTAATATTAGCACTTTACTGCGAGTAATTGCTTTAAACTATCGGGAACAAATTTACGCTGTGCTGTAATGGCATAAAAATGCTCGTAAGCATCAGGTAAGCGCTGGTACTCAATTAATACCCCTTGCTCTATTTCATCTTTTACGACCACCGATGGTAATACCGATAATGCCCCACTATCACGTGCCAGTAATCGCAGCATCGCCATATCATCGGCTTCTGCTTTAATTTCTGGTTTGTATTGCCAGCGAGCACACAATGCATTAAATGAGTCCCTTATTGCCGACGTTTTACTGGGTAATACCCATTGTGCGTTTTCATAGCCAATTGGAAACTCACTACTGATTTTACCATCAGCAGGCCCTACGATAGCCAACGGTTGACGCGAAACTAACTGGCTTTGCCATAACTCATTATGATGCTCTGTTCCTACGGGTTTATTTGTCAGTACTAAATCTAATTCATGCTCCGCCAAACCATTTAGCAAACCATCCATACGCCGTGCGGTTAAAGAAAAAGTGACCGAGGAAGAGCTTAACAATGGATTGATAAATTCTTCAATAAAATTTCGCGATAGCGTATTTAAGACTCCAATAGAAAGGTGTTGTTTTTCAGCAATTGCACCTTTGCTCAAAAACGAAGATAACTCTTCACCAGTGCTAAAAATGTCGTTGGCATAGGCTAATACACGTTTACCCATATCTGTAAGCTCTAAGCTTCGGCCTTTTCGCTCAAACAAATTAACGTTAATCGTGTGCTCAAGTTGCTTTATTTGGGTTGATAGAGCCGATTGCGAAATATGCAGCTCTTTAGCAGCTTGCGTTAGATTACCTAGCAACGCGACTCGCCAAAAATAATAAAGATGATGATAATTAAGTCGGCTCATGAATAGTTAACTTAAATAGAACGTTTAGATAGATTATATCTATTTTTTTTCGCCTTTCAACTTTGTCATACTAGGTCCTGTTGACCTTTCAGGATTGAAATTTGTTCTATCTGGGCAGAATCCTTCGGGCAGCGGGTGTTTGGCATTTACGCTGCGTTATCACCTATTTATGGGGAATAACCACACGAGATAGGTTCTGCCTTGCCTAAAAGTTAAACATACGGCTGCAAAAGTAACCTCGAAAAATAAACAGCCCCTAATTGCATCAATTAAAAGGAGCAGTAAATGAGTGAGTTAATTATTTCACTGTTAATGTTGGCTATCCCCCTTAGCATGCTGCTAACGGCTTACATTATCGGTAACAAAACCACGGCCAATAATGGCAAGGCCATCTTTTATGTACTAATCGCAAATGCTCTGTTACTTATAGGTGCGTTAACTGCTCAGACTACTTTCTCCCTGTCGTTAATATCAGCCCTTTCTTTCACAACCACTCGAATCATTATGCTGGCGCTAATCGTGTTTATCGGCATTTGCTTGGTAAGGTTTTGTCAAAACTATATGGCTGGTGAGCCACGTATTAATTACTTTTGGCGATGGTTATTGACGACTTTATCGGCTGTTACTCTGGTTGTATTAAGTAATCATTTAATTCTATTTTGGCTGGGCTGGCTATCAATTAGTCTCGCGCTACACAAGTTATTAATGTTTTATCCTAACAGGCCACGTGCAGCACTGGCCGCACATAAAAAATTCATTGTCGCCCGTTTAGCTGAAACATGTTTGTTCATCGCTTTTGCACTGCTATATAACGTACACGATACCTGGTTGATCACTGAGATCACTGCGGCCTACATAAATAATACCGCCGAGCTAACATTGAGTGAACAACTCGCAGGCAGTCTTATTGCACTGGCTGCGCTGATCAAGTGCGCACAGCTTCCGTTACATGGTTGGCTTATCCAAGTTGTTGAAGCGCCAACTCCTGTCAGTGCGCTTTTACATGCAGGGGTGATTAACCTAGGTGGTTTTTTATTAATTTTATTTGCGCCACTGTTTATGCAAGCAACAATTGCCCAGTGGTTAGTGCTGGTCGTAGCAGGGTTAACCACTGTAATTAGCGCCTTAGTCATGACGACTCGGGTCAGTGTTAAAGTTCGACTCGCATGGTCAACCAGCGCACAAATGGGTTTAATGCTCTTAGAATGTGCATTAGGACTTTTCGAACTGGCGCTCATGCATCTAGTGACACATTCTATGTATAAAGCATACGCATTTTTAAATGCAGGTAACGCAATTAATGAAGATATTAATCGCCGTCATGCACCAAAACATACTCCCTCATTAGCTGATTGGCTCAGAGGCATGATTATTTCAACAGTTATTGTTTCTTCGGCATGGTTTATCAGTGGTTACAGTGGCGCTATCAGTGTTTGGTTACTACTAACATTAGCACTCACAATACTGATTGCTACAAAGCACGGTATTGCAGGGAGGAGTATGCTAATACCCATCACTTTTATCGCTCTTATTGCGACCTTAAGCTACGTCGGATTAAAAACACTATTTGGCTTAGCTGTCGATACCACAGCATGGCGTGAAGCGGCATTTAGCATCGCTGATATCTGGGCTATCGTACTGATTACAACATTAATGGCATTAAGTTACTTTCTTCGCAATCAAAGCCAACACCCTAAAGTAAAAGCACTCTCAACCATGTTATTTGCAGGGCTGTATCTTGATGAATGGTTCACTCGGTTAACCTTAAAACTTTGGCCTATTCGCCTTCCCGTTGATAAGCAAACAAATACGAAGCACCACAACCAGACGTTTATTGCAAAGGAGTCACAATTATGAATACCGCTACCTCCTGTAACACTGAGCAAGCACTTAACAATACAGAAAAAGCGATATTAGCAAAAGTATGTGGCTACATTGCACCCAGTTGGCCACTTGATCAAATGATTGCTGTGAATCCCTTTTGGCACATGCGCGATATGCCCATCGAGCAAGTCAGTGCTCGCATAAGCGTATTGACCAATGCCAAACTACAAATGCCTAAAGCTTATTATCAAGCAAAATATCAACAACAAGCAATCACCGATGAAAACTTACGTGATGCAACCCATATATTAGGAGTTGTTTTAACACTTGAACAGCTAAAAGAGTCACTGAAAATTGATTTACCACTGATGCACTGGCATAACATTTCTGACTTGCTTGATACTCAACGAGATCCACATAAGATGGCTTGGCACGATGAAATTATTCATCAAATCAGTCAATTTTGTGCGGCACATTATCAACAGCTTGGCCCTATGCTACATCGTAACGATATTTCTCAAGTCAGTGATCTCTACCATCATTGGTTAACAGTGATCAAAGCAGACAAAGGGGTTAGTATCATCATGGATGAAAAACACCTCAACAGCTATTTTGCTCAGTTACCTGACTCAGCTGACCAATTAATTGTAGAAACAATCAATACGTTAGGAATTGACGAGGACTGCTTAGAGTATTATGCCCATGCCCTGTTACTCGATATTAATGGCTGGGCTTCGTGGCTGGCGTATTTACGTTGGCAAGGGGACTTATATCAACAGCCCCACGATGAAATGTACCAATTATTAGCGATACGTATGGCGTGGGATTTAGTTATTTGGCGTTACCTTAAGGACCATGATAAGCCAAGTTATGCGTTGTTAAGCAGTCAATGGCAGCAAGAAAAAGCACAAATATCCGAGCGTTTAAATAACCATAAAATTGCTCAGCGTCCAATATGGGTGTGGGCTAAAGCAGCAGAACTAAATTATCAACAAACACTGCAACAAAAGCTCATTAATGCTGATAAAAAAACCGTTACTAAGACACAATTACAGGCTATATTTTGTATTGATGTTCGCTCAGAAGTGATGCGCCGAGCATTAGAATCACAAAGCCAAACCATTGAAACATTCGGCTTTGCAGGCTTTTTTGGCCTGCCTATTGAATACCAAGCCCATTCTAGTGCCCTTAAGCGGCCACAACTTCCTGGGTTATTAAAACCGATAATTCAGGTCAGTGAACAACATACAAACAATAAAACGTTATCAAAGCGAAAGCTTACAGCGGCTTGGCAGAGCTGGTCTAAAGCCGCACCAGCTGCGTTTTCAATGGTTGAATCCGCGGGTTGGTTATACGCGTTTAAACTGCTAAAAAATACTTTTTTAGCAAGCCGTGATGGCATACAGTCAAGCCATAACGAGCAATGGCAATTAAACAAAAATGATCAGCAACTTAATGTTCAAGATAAAGCAGAACTTGCATATACGGTATTAAATGCCATGGCGATAGAACACTATGCTGAGACTATATTGTTGGTCGGTCACGGTAGCCATACTACCAATAATTTACATGCAGCTGGCCTTGATTGCGGAGCCTGCGGAGGACAAACAGGCGAAGTTAATGTGCGTGTGTTAGCGTCATTACTAAATGATCAGCAGGTTCGCCAAGCATTAAAAAAACGCGGATCCACTGTCCCCACAAACTGCCAATTTGTTGCCGCGCTACACAACACCACAACCGACCACATTACAATTTTTGATGAACCACTGAACGACACAACTAAGCAATGGTTATCAGCGGCGACTCAACAAGCTCAGCGCGAAAGAATACAGCATATCGAACCAAGCCTAGCATTGAAGTCACACCAAGAAATAAACAAAGCCTATCAGCAGCGAGCAAATGACTGGTCACAAGTTCGTCCTGAGTGGGGGTTAGCTAATAATGCCGCATTTATTGTTGCTCCGCGAAGCTGGACTCGCGAGGTGGATCTACAAGGCCGCAGCTTTTTACATGATTACCAGTGGCAACATGATACTGATTTTAGTTTATTAGAGCTCATTATGACTGCACCGATGATCGTCACCAACTGGATTAATACCCAATACAATATCTCGGTCACAGATAACTTTAAATATGGTAGTGGTAACAAAGTACTGCATAATGCAGTGGGAGGAAATATAGGCATCTTTGAAGGTAATGGCGGTGATTTGCGCATTGGCCTTGCTATGCAATCATTACATAATGGTGAAAAATGGATGCATGAACCACTAAGATTAAGCGTCTATATTGCCGCTCCACAACAGACAATTGCATCGATATATGAAAAACATAGCATGATCAAAAACCTGGTAGATAACGACTGGCTAAGCTTATTTCGGTGGGGTGATAACAATGAAATCGAGCGCTTTTTTAAAGGAAGGTGGCATAACTGTATTCATGCCAATGAAGGTTAACAACAATGCCACACATCGTTCTTGCGACTAAGCATCAAAAATCACGCTGGATTGCTCCTTATCTTGAGCCTTTAGGCTATCAGATTAGAGAGTCTGACGCATTTGATACCGATTCATTGGGCACCTTTAGTGGTGAAATTGCTCGTACATGCTCACCTGAACAAGCAGCATTAACTAAAGCAAAACAAGCGTGTGAATACAGTAATGCTGCATTTGGCTTAGGCAGCGAAGGAAGTTTTGGTGGTGGTCCTTATTTTGGCTTAGTTAACTTCAATACTGAATTACTTTGCCTGTATCAGCGTGATACAAACACAGCTATTTATGGCCATGCTGCTGGGCCATTTTCACCCATTAGCTTACCCATTGAACATCATACAACCGCACAAACAATAGCCGAAAAGCTAGCCAAGTTTGAACAGCAACATTGGATATTAACATTGCCGCATACGCTTGAAAAAGGCCTAAGCCTAGATGAATTGCTAGCAAGGTTTACTTATCATTTACCATCTTCGGGGAAAATTATCCCCGATTTAAGAGCCATGCATAGCCCTGAACGGCAAACTATGATCGCAAACGCAGCGAAAGATTTAGCAAGACGCTTAACGTCATTTTGCCCCCAGTGTAAGGCAGCTAATTTTGTGATTAAAAAGGCAATAGCCGGGCTAATTTGTAGCCAATGTTCATTACCAACCAAGCAAGTTAAGCATCATCTAATCGCTTGTGATCATTGCCAACATAGCTGTGTTGTTCCAAGCAACAACGCGTTGGCTGATCCAACTTATTGTCAAATTTGTAACCCATGAGACTAACACTAAATGACACCATTTAATTCAACTAAAATGTTATCAGGCGAGCAAGGTATCGTAGATGCGATCAGCTTGCTTAAGTCGGGGCAATGTGTCGCACTGCCAACCGAAACAGTATATGGGCTTGCCGCAGATGCAACAATTCCTAGTGCCGTATTAAAAATTTTTGCTGCTAAAAAACGACCTGAAAGCCATCCCCTGATTGTACATATTCCTGATCAAAGTCATTTAACCCGATGGGCAGAGCAATTACCGGCCTGTGTAAAACCACTTGCAGATGCATTTTGGCCAGGCCCCTTAACGATGATCCTTAAAGCAAAAACAGGATTAAATAATCCTGTTACAGGTGGTTTGCATACTATTGGTTTACGAGTACCAGCAAATGCTTTATTTTTAAAAATATTAACCGAACTTGATACCGGTTTAGCCGCGCCGTCAGCAAATAGCTACAAACAATTGAGTCCAATAGCACCAGAGCAAGTTATCAACGACCTAAATGGTCGTATTGCGGCGGTGTTAGATGGCGGGAAATGTTCCTATGGCATTGAATCAACCATACTGGAAGTTACTGATCAAACTCTGCGTATTTTGAGGCCAGGTCCTATTAGCGCAGTAGAAATTGAGCAGGTAACAGGACTAACCGTGGCAGTACCTTTAAAACATAACGAAATAGTGCCAGGCAATGTCAGCGCCCACTATCAACCGAATACTCCTACAACATTGATATCGCTTGAACAATTAATCACTGAGATTAATGAGCATGACAACGATAAAACACATTATTTAGTGTATTCAAAAACTGCCATCGATGCGCTGCTATTTAAACATGTGCCTATTAACAACATCACATGTTTAGCAGAAGAACCTCATGATTACGCAAAAAATCTCTATGATTCGCTGCATCAAATCGATAAACACTCATGTTTAACTATTCTGGTAGAGCAACCACCACAAGAGCAAGCATGGTCAGCAGTAAACGACAGACTCTCACGTGCAGCATCGACGTATATCGGCTAAGTAAATATTTAACTTAAAACTTTGCAAGTCATTTGATTTAACCCTAGGCTTGCAAATCACAGTCACTATCCATTGTTTTATCCTATTTATGAGACCCAAAACCTTGCTTAAATTATGATAAATATCGATAACACTGAACATGTAGAATCACAATATATTATTTTTAATCACACCTAAGATTTCGCCACAGTAGCAAGACTATTTGATCAGTAAATGTTTGATAGCAAGTTGAGCCGCCAAAAAATTAGTTAAGAGTAAAATACCAAGCCAAAAACTTAACATCCTCCCATCTAAGCACATATGACTCTCTATCCCTTATGAATGGGGAAACAATTTGAAACGAAATGAGAAAGTACATTGTTTTAGCACGGCTAAGTTGAAAATGATGAAAATACGTTCAATTAGTCATAAATCTGCAATTAAACTATAGGATAATTTCCATTCGATTTAATTAACCTAGAAAAGACGACAGACCTCAATGACCACTCCTTTAGTGCGCTTGAACTTTGCACTGCAATCTTTTGAAGATCCGCTATCAGCTGCCATGGCACATACTATGGAGTACGATACGCTGCATCTAAATGCAAACGCAGAGCATGAAATTAGACTGCTTTGTGTATTACCAGAAGATGCGCATGAAGGCGACACTATTTCGTTAAGTGCAACACATATAGCAGCGCGTGATGCACGTTACTTTATGCAATACACACTGCGTCTGAGCGATATAGAAGCCGGTACGGTAACGCTGACACTTGAAAAAATAACTCTCAGTGATGAAAGTGACGAATATGTGCTGCAATTAATGTTGCATGGTTTACATGCCACCCTCAAAGACAGTGCTGAATTTGATGTCGCAATCAAGGAATATGGCGCAGGTTATATACCACAATACGAGCCGGCCCTAGTTTCTAAAAGTCATTCACTGCGCCAATATATGACAAGTTTTAGTAGTTCATTTTTATCATTATTTTAATCCGCAAAGCTGACTTTACCCATAGTAATGGTGGGTATGCCCTGCGCTTGATTACCAAAACGTTGCTGGCCACCTGCTAAACATTCGTTCGCTAAAATCGCAAACAAAACTGCTTCTTTCGCATCTGGGTCGATACCTAGAGCATGGGTATTTTTAATCTCATGTAACTGTGGACACAAAGATAAAATATGCTTCATCAACAGTGGATTATGTATTCCCCCACCACTGGCATAAACTGTAACATCGGCTAATTTTTCACTGCATTGATTAATAGCCTGTGCAATCATCATCGCCGAAAATCGATTTAGTGTTGCCATTACATCTTCGTGGCTTAGCTCTAGGGTGTTGGTTGTCGTTTGTGCTTGGTGTAAATAAGCCAAATTGAAAACTTCAGGGCCTGTCGTCTTAGGAAAGTCCAAATTAAAAAATTCATCTTGGCATAACTC
This sequence comes from Pseudoalteromonas sp. SR41-8, assembly GCF_014163915.1. Lineage (NCBI taxonomy): Bacteria > Pseudomonadati > Pseudomonadota > Gammaproteobacteria > Alteromonadales > Pseudoalteromonadaceae > Pseudoalteromonas > Pseudoalteromonas sp. SR41-8. The sequence continues at coordinate 111,630 of NZ_JACJEE010000001.1, read as the reverse complement.
ATCCAACAGCGGCTGATTTATCTGGCCTCGGTTGGCAATTAAACTATCTTTGTCATAATGAAGCGGCGCAAAATAACGTTGTATATAAGCGTCCATGATTGTATTACCTGGTCCAATATCAGAGCTAAATACAGCGCTCGCATCAGCAGATTGTGGTAAAAAAGTCAGGTTAGCAATGCCGCCCATATTCAGTAATATACGATTTTCAGTTAAGCTGCTAAAAAATAAATAGTCGCCATATACTGCAAGTGGTGCGCCTTCTCCGCCCGCTGCAATGTGCTTTTGTCTAAAATCGCCAATCGTGGTAATACCAGTCGTAACCGCTAAATGGTCGCTATCACCTATTTGCAAAGTACCATGATTAAAATCGCTCTGGTTATGCTGACTTTTAGGGCAGTGATAAATAGTTTGCCCGTGACTTGCAATCACATCAATATCAGCTGCAGCAACTTCCCATTTAGCTAAACACTGCAATACCATTTTGCCATGTAATTGCCCCACCCAAGGATGAAGTAAAGTAACTAACTCCAAATCACATTCGCGTTTGGCAAATACTGTTTTTATTTTTTGTTTATAGTCATCATCATAATCAACAGTGTCAAAGGCTAACACATCAATTTGGGTGTTCATGCCATGACCTGAGACTTTGCACAATGCAACATCTAACCCATCTAATGACGTTCCACTCATCAGACCAATTATTAATCTGTGTTGTTTTTTAGCGCTGTTATACAGTTGTAATATATGCTGATGCATTCTTTTTACCCTTAAAAATCAAAATACTAATTAATGTATATGCATTTCAAACTCAAGAATACTTTATACCTTAACTTTAAATATTGAAAGAATAATTATTGCAAACAAGTTAAAAATGCTTTAAAACTTACCAACACACTGAGTGTACCGACAACGATAAAATTCATAATAGCAAAAAATACATAACCACGGGAACTGACCATGAAACACTGCAAACCTAACTCAATGCGCCCACTCCACCTGCTATCTCCAATTGCACTGGCAATTATTGCTACTACTAGCCCTGTTTTATTGGCCGCTGAACAGCAAGAAGTGCAGCAAAAAAAACCTGAAGTAATTACTGTTACTGGCTCTCGAATTCAGCGAACGGAATTAGTTTCAAGTAGCCCAGTAGTGAGTGTTGACGAAGCACAAATACACCTAGATCGCGCGGTGAATGTAGAAGATATTACCGCAAAGTTACCACAAGCTGCAGCGGGAGCTAATAGTACAGGTGCAACGGTAGGTGACTCATTTGGCTCATCGACTATTGATTTACGTGGCCTTGGTCAAAACCGAACTTTGGTATTAATTGACGGTACGCGCGCTGTGCCATTTAGTTTTCGTAACTCAGTTGATGTCAATACAATTCCTGCCGGTTTGATCAAACGTGTTGATGTTTTAACAGGCGGTGCAGCTGCTGTTTATGGCGCCGATGCAGTAGCTGGCGTGGTTAACTTTGTGCTTGATGATGACTTTACCGGCGCTGAGTTTTCAAGTAGTTATGAAACAGCTGATGGTGGCAATGAAAAACTTAATTTTGAAGCCATTTTTGGTGGCGATATAGCTGATGGTAGTGGCCATATTACTGGCTACCTTGGTTATTCTGAACGTAAAGAGTTACTTGCTGGTGAACGTGATTATGCCTTAGAGAATGGCGCGACTATGATTAATAGCGGCGGGTTATACACCGATGTTGCCAGTGGTAATAGTTTAGCGATTAATGATGCAGGCCAAGTCGTGAGCGATCGTCAAACCAATGACTTTACCGGCGACCGCTATTTAACTCAGCCTATGGACAGATTTTCTGCTGGTTTATTATTTGATGTGGATGCCAGCGACAGCGCAATCATTTATGGCCGTGCGATGTATTCTAAAGTAACCGTTAATGGCGCCGGAGCCAGCGGCCAAACACCTATTTTTGTTAATGAGCAAGTAACTCTCACACAAGATAACCAATACATTCCTGATGAACTTCGCCAACAACTCACCTTTGATGCTGATGGTAATGCGCTAGTCAATGTTGAACGTAATTTAGGCCTTGGCGTACAGCATACTGAAGCCGTGCGAGATTCATTGCAATTTCAACTGGGTTTAAAAGGCGATATTAACGATTATTTACGTTACGATATTTATGGTCAGTATGGTCAAACCGATGAAGTAGCAACGATCTATAAAAATGCTTACAAAACCGATAAAAGTGGCAATAGTCGCTTTGCCAGTATAGCCAATACCATGGATATTTTTGATCCTAATTTAGATCTAGGCGAATTTAGCGACCCACTACTTTATACCACTCGCGAGCGAACGCAGAGCGTGTTTGCTGCCACCTTATCAGGTGATTCAAGTGCCATATTTGAACTACCTGCCGGTTATGTCGATTTTGCAATTGGTTATGAATACCGCAAAGAAACGGGCAAGCAAACACCGGGAGATGCATTTAGAAATGGCACTAGTTTTGCCGCTGTTAGCGCCTTTGATATGGATGCCAGTTTTGACAGTAGTGAGTTCTATGCAGAACTATTAGTGCCGATCTTAGTTGATATGCCATTTGCAAAAGAGCTTAGTTTTGAGGGCGCGTATCGTATTTCTGATTACTCAAACACTGAAGCAGAAGACACCTATAAACTGGGCATAAACTGGGCAATTAACGATGATATCCGTATCCGTGCGAATAAACTTACGGCATTTAGAGCACCTAACTTAGGTGAATTTGCCAGCCCAATCACCTCTCTTTCACTGGCATTGTTTGATCAAGATAGCGACCAATTCGTGCCACGTTTAGCAGGTCGTTTTAATGGTGATCCATGTTTGCTAGGTACGGGTGACGCAGCACAATGTGCCGCATTTGGCGCACCTGCAGTTGGTACTGAATTTGATAGCAGCTCTGCCGCTTATACTTACGGTGGTAACCCAGATATAAAACCAGAACAAGCTGAATCAGATACTTTAGGCGTGGTTTACACACCCAGTTATATCGATGGCTTCGATGTATCTATAGATTATTACAGCATTCGCGTAACTGATGCAGTAAGCCAAATCCAGCCAGGTGCAGCATTACAGAGCTGTTATATTGACGATCCAAATCCTAATAACCCATTGTGTGGCGCAGTATTACGCGATCCAAACACAGGCTTTATTAGCACCGCGATCGTAAATGACTTTAACCTTGCAGCGATTGAACAAGCTGGTATCGATTTAGCAGCCAACTATGTATTTGATGCACCAATGGATTTAGGCGGTCGCTTTAGGCTCTCATACCAAGGTAACTTTGTAACAAAACAAACTCGCCAAAATAATAGCACCGTAGCAGAAGTTGATTGTAAAGGTACTTATGGTAGTGCTTGTTCAGGCGATTTTGCGAGTATCTTACAAGCCGATTATAAACACCGCGCCACCTTTGATTGGCAGCTAGATACCATGAACTTCCAATTAGGCTGGCGCAGAATCGGTGAAGTAGACTACGCTGTAGATAGAACAGAAACAATTTCAGCACAAGACTACATGGACTTTGCTGCATCGTGGCAAGCAACCGAGACTATCGCGGTTAACTTTGGCATCGATAACCTGTTTGACAAAGCACCACCAACACCTGACATTGGCGCTAATCACTTTAATACTGTGAGTGATTACAGCGTTATTGGCCGTACACTAGGGGTTGCAGTTCGTTACTCACCGAGTTTTTAGTTAATCCCCTATTGCCTATAGCAGCACAGGATTAAACCCTTAAAGCGCACCCTGCTCGGTGCGCTTTTTCTTGGTTCAATGTTAATCAAAGCTATGCTGCGATAGAAACCGTAATTTTAACGGTTAAGTAAAGATGCTGTATAGTTGCTCAGTGCTCGCGTGAGATTTGCTAATAGTGATTGTTGCATTACACTTTGCTTGCTAAACAAGGCATTACTCAAACTGTATCTCTATCGGCTCGCTAAGCATTTCATCACGGCTTACAGCAACAACTCGGATATGTGAAAGCGCAAGTCCATTGTTGTTATTCTCAACTGTGATTGAGCGCATTATTGATGGGTAAATTTTATATTGCCAATCATCGCCATATTTAAGATAAACAAGCGTTTTAAATACATGCTCAGGTTGCGCATGATGCCAACTCAGTTTTGTCACCTGTGCATATTGGTTATAGCTCACTGCAGGTTTACTCACCTCCTGAACTGGTAACCAATTTGATAGCGGCAGTAATGCTTGATGTTGAAACACGCCCTTTTCTATCACCTGAGAAAAGTCAGCGTTTTCTAATGATTTTACATTCCAAAATACAACGCCTGGCGAGTTATTAAGCATCGCCCGATTGATCATAATTTGGTTAACGATTTCGTCGATTCCTGCATCCGTATTTGCTATCAGTGTGTTGATACCTGGCCATAAATGACGATTTTGAGTATTTTGCGATTGCCACCACGCAATTAACAATGGATAGCTTTGCGAGTATTGGTTGATAGGCCAATATAATTGCGGAGTAAAATAATCAAGCCAACCTTCATTTAGCCATAGTTTGGCATCGGCATAAAGCTTTTCATACTGATCTAAACCACGGATCGTGGCCGGTTGCTTTGGACGATATATCCCAAATGGACTAATACCTACTTGTACATGTGGCTTCAGCTGTTTTACTTGCTCATAGAGCGTTTTTGTAAATTGATTCACGGCAGCTCGACGCCAATTACCTTTACTTAATTTACCTCCTTGTTTTTGATAATCTAAATATTGGCTTTGATCAGGAAAATCTTCACCTTCATTATAGGAAGGATAAGGGTAAAAATAATCATCATAGTGAAGGCCGTCAATATCATAGTTTTCTACCAACTCTAGTAACGTCGCAATACTATAATCGATCACTGACTGATTAGTTGGAATGAACCAATGCATACCATTTTTAAGCTGCACGACATCTTCAGCCATTTGCATACTAATTGATTGTTCGCTGACAATTCCACCTGATGGGTGATGAACTCGATAAGGATTGAACCACGCATGTAGCTTTAAACCTCGCTGATGCGCTTGTTCAATCCAAAACTGCAAAGGATCATAAAATGGTTCTGTGGCTTTCCCCTGCTCACCGGTTAAATAGTAAGACCATGGCTCAGTAGAGCTTTGATAAAGTGCATCAGCTTGTGGCCGTACTTGAAAGATAACTGTATTAAAATTATTCGTTTGCAGCGTATCTAATATTTTTATTGCTTGGCGTTTCTGCTCTTCGACAGGCAGGCCTGGTTGCTGCGGCCAGTTTATATTTGCAACAGTCGCAACCCATGCTGCACGAAATTCACGGACAACCTCTTCTGTATGAATAGTTGCAAGCAGTGGATTTGCCTGCTGTTTGATAATAGGGGTTAAAGGAGCGGACTGGCAAGCGATTAAAGTAACAGATATGAGCAGAGAGAAAATTACTCGGACCATCATATATTTCCTAACAAGTGAAAAAATATAGCCGATAGTGAGGACTATCGGCTATGGGGGAATTAAAATTTATACTGGGCGCCGAGTAAGAATCTACGGCCATAATTATGAATAGCAAGTGGACGATTGCTATCTGACATACCAGTGCTGTTACTTGACATTGAACGCTGGTCTTCATCGGTTAAATTAATGGCTTGAAATAGCACATTCAGATTATCAGTCACATTGTAGCTAAGGTTCAAATCATATTGACCAAAGTCATCAATGTACTGGTTGAGTCCTAAATAAGTTGTATAAAAGTATTCCGAACGATAAGTATATGAAACCCTTGCACTAAAGCCCATATTCTCGTAATACACTGTGGCATTGAAGGTATCTTCTGAATTATTAGGCAGAACGGCTTCTTCTCCTGCAGCGACCTGCTCTGCGGTTTGCTCTAACTCAGCATCTGAGTAAGTATAGTTAGTTTGAATACCAAAACCATAACCTAGCTTTTGCGTATAATTAACTTCAAAGCCTGAGTTTTCGCCGCCTAAACCATTTAATGGTTGAGTGATCAAGAAAGTACGCAGTTCTTCAGCACCGGTATCTGGATCAGTCCACATCCACTCTTTATCAACAGTGCTATTTGTAATGTATGAATCGATATCTTTATAAAAGTAAGCTAATGATAAGATAGATGACTCATTAAAATACCATTCAGCTGATAAGTCATATTGCGAAGCACGATATGGTTTTAAATCAGGATTACCTTCATTACCCTTACAGCCTGTTGCTGCAGTGCAATAACCACTTTTACGAGCGGATAAAAAATCATAATCAGGACGAGACATAACTTTTGCTGCAGCAAAACGCAGGATGATCTCATCACTGTAATCATAAGCGATATTTAAACTCGGTAGAAAGTCGTCATAACTAGTAGAAAAACCAACTTCTTCGATATTTTGCGGATCAAAACTACGGCCCGTATATTGTAGTGACTGCGAGTCAACATCGGTTTTGACAGCTCGAACACCTAAGTTACCGCGAATATCACTGAATGAAAACAATGCTTTTACGTAACCGGCAGTAATGGTTTCTTGCAAGTCATATGTATAATCTAGATGTTCATAAGGCGCTGTTGATGGTTCGGTAGAAGCAATCCAATTACTATAAGCGGCATTATCAAATTGCCATAAAATGGCATTCTCACCACCCATAAAATCATTAACTGTGGTAGTTGCAAACTGGCCTAAATTATTCGTACTGCCATCAGCCCCCTTTTTAGGATAATTTGCTTTAATTAAGTTTGCGGCTTTACTGTGTTCTCGGTATTTGACCCCAGTTTTTATCGCCGTAAAGTAATCATGATCGAGTCGATACTCAAAATCAAATTGCACATATTTCTCATCGGAATCATTCGCGATATCATTTTTATGATTGTAGTCTAAGCGATAATCGGCAGGCGTAAGAGAATCTGATAATTCAACTTCTGGCATGCCATTTTCGATGCTGTACGAAGCGTCAGTGTCTGCGTAGTACTCTGAATATACGTCACTTACTGCGCCTTCAGCTTTACTATAGCCAAACTGTGTTGTCAGAGTGTAGTTATCTTTTGCATAGGTAACTTTAATATCGTGAGCTTGAGTTTTAAATTCACCTTGGTATCCGGCATTTCCGTAATAGCCTAAATTATTATGGGCAGGTAAAGTCCCAGCAATCACAGTCCCATCGACAATATCGGCCTGCTCAATATTGCCGATGTTTTGTAATATAAAACCACTCGAATAAGTACCGTAAGACTCATGCTCAGATTTTGAATACAAGTTATTAAATAAAATATCTAAATTTGCTGAAGGTGCGTATTGTAAGGTAGCCGTAATGGTATTTAAATCCGAGTCACTGGCATAGCGATTATAACCTACCGCCCCAGGGTAATACTCATTATTGCCATCACCGTTGGCATCAACACTACGGTAACCAAATCTTACTTCTTTACTGTCTCTTTGGGTTGTGAGTTCTTTGCGCACAAAGCCCACATTAAAACCAAAGTCTTCATCTTCATTTTTCCAAGAGTATAAACCTGAAATATAAGGCTTAGTTTCATCCGCATTTTCAAAATGAAATGCTTTCACTGACAGTGCCGCATAGTTAGATTCACTGTCTAGTGGCTTGCGTGTTCTAACCACCACAGTGCCGCCAATTGAACCTTCATCAACATCAGCCTCAGCTGACTTAAACACTTCTAAAGTATCGACTAACTCTGCAGGCAAAAGTGAATAGTTAAAACCACGTGATGGACGAGTGATAGACGCCGATGCCGTCGCTGAAGCAACACTCTGACCATTTAATAAGGTAATGTTTAGATGGGGTGCTGTACCACGAATACTTACTCGGTCACTTTCTCCGCCTAAGTCTTTTTCAACTTGCACACCCGGAATACGTTGCAGGGCATCGGCTACCGTTTGGTCAGGGAATTTACCGATATCTTCTGCAGATACGGCATCAACAACACTGTTAGCAAACCGTTTCATATTGAGACTCTTCTCGACAGAAGCTGCGTAGCCTTTTACCTCTATACGTTCGATATCTTCTTTTGTTAAGTTTTCTTTGTCTAATTGCTCTGCATCATTAGCAAAAGCCGTACTAGAAGCTGAAATAACCAAAGTGGCGAGTAATGATTTTTTGAATTGAGCTGTAATTGTGTGGAATTTATTATTCATAGTATAAGCATTTAACCTTTTTATATTGCAAAGTACTTGTACGGCTTCAGCTAATTTAAAATAGCTAAATCAAGACATATTTTATAGTTTTGTTACCTGCTGTTAACTTAGTCAAAAAAACACACAAGGTCAATATAATTTATTCCAAAATAAATAAATATTTACAATTTATAATTCCAAAAATATACAAAATGTCCTTTAGTCGCTATCTAAATAAAGCACTTAAATTTATGAAAAATGAGAGCCTTATAAATAAGTGCAATTAAAACAAAAGATTAACGATATAGTGAACTTCGAGGTTAATTTAAATTACGCAGTAGTAAGATACCGTAATTTAAATTAGGTTGGCGCAGAATTGGCAAATTGGACTACTTTGTCGATAACTTAGGGGGCCTTGTAAGCAAGTAGTACTGATCTGTTATTGTAGCTACTGAGGTTTTTGCTGGTTTTTTGGCTAATTGCAGCGCATGATAAATAATATATTTAGTTGCTTTACTCAACGCCACAAAACATTTTAGCTTGGGGTTTTGCATCTAACGCTAATAAAAAATCATCAGGGAACTGCATTTCGTTTGATATCGAATACGCTGTATCCCAGCGCTCATAAGCTTTTGCCAAACACACTGGGATCATTTGGGCTTATTACATTAAGCCCGATTCAATTAACTGTGCCACATAGTCTTAGTTTTTGACCAAACACTGTTAGATCTGCGAAGAGTAAAACATGGTAAGTACGAATCACCATCTAAGGATTTTTTAATGCCATCAATCCATAGCTCTGCGCAATCAAAATGATTTTCTTCAAGCCAAGCATAAAACTCTCTGTTGATGCAAAAGACTTGATATTAAATGGTTCAAATTTTCCAATTTACTTAAAACTCAATCACTTCAATCGCACCGCGTTTTTGCATAGTTACAAACAGCTTGGTTTGCTGGTCATTAAATGCCACATTGGTTGGATGCTGCCCTGTTAAAGTATAGGTTTGCAATATCTTACCTGCGGGGCTAATTTTTAAAATAACACCTGCGCCATAACGGGCAACATACAGGTTACCTTGGTTATCAACACGCATGCCGTCCATACCATGGTCGTCAAATGTGATCAGCGGCTGCTTATTGCTGATGTTTAGCTCACTATCAAGATCATACTGCCAAATAACCCGCTGCACGCTTTCGTTTACGTAGAGTTTACTATTGCTGTTATTAACCGCCACACCATTGGTGGTGCCCATATTATCTTCTAATAATTGAGTACTCCCATCTGTATTTATACGCCATAATTTGCCGGTAGCATCAGCCCAATTAGGGTCGCTGGCAAATAATACACCGCGTTTGGTAATCGCAATATCGTTTGGTTGATTCATGGTTTTATTATGAGCAAAAACCTCAACGCTTTTACTATTAGCAGGCACTTTTAAAATATTATGATTTACATAATCCGCAATATAGAGATTACCTTGGCTATCAAATTGCAAACCATTACCAACGCTGTCATTTGGCAGCTTTAAAAATAAGCTGGCTTTACCATTGTTATCAACCTTACCAATGGTGCCCTGCTCAGCAAAATTAACTGCGTATAAATGCTGCTTATAAAAAACAGGTCCTTCAACGCCTTGAGTAAACACATTATCAGGCACAAACTCCTTACTGTGCTGCGCAATACTGGTGGCACTAAAAAGTGCTGCACAGCTCAATCCACAGATCATCGCTTTCATTTTATTATTATTCCTAATTTAAATTATTACTGGTGAAGATGCTCAAAATAGGGAAATTGTCTTCGCCAAACGACAGCGTTAATGAGCGTTGCTCGCCATCCTCTAGTTTAATGTTTTCAGCCAAGGAAATCGGGGCAACTCGCCGCCCATCAGCAAATAACGCCATAATATGTTCCGCTTGTAAAATGCGTGAACCTGACGCGTCATTACGAATTGTCACCACTGCGACTCGTCGGCCTTGCTCACTACTCATAAAAACGGAATTAACCACTGTAAAATCACTTTTTTTTGGAGTAATTTTCGCATCATTTTCAAAACTAAACTGCATTCCCTGTAACGCAACTTGATCGACCGACAATACTTCATCATTTGCCTTTACCAAACCGCTAACAAAAGCACTGACTAGCAGTGGCAGTAAAACCAACAGTTGTATTTTCATTTCATTCCCTCGCTAACAACATCTATCTAAAGGTTATTTTTAACACAACTTGTTCTTAAATGGCAGAACAAATCACCACTATTGCACTGCTGCAAAAATGATTCTCTGCACAGCGATAAACTAATCCATACGCAGCATTGAATTTGCTCACCTTAGCCCTAAGTTCATACGTTAAGCATTTAACTCGCTGCAGACAACTAAGCATTTAGATTTACAGTACTTATACGCAGCTCTTTTTAACTGGATACGGAAAAAAATTATGCAATCTATTACCAATAAACAGCTTACGCTTAAATCTCGTCCTCATGGTGCGCCAACACTTGATAATTTTGCTATTAAAAGCGTACAAATGCCTGAATTACAACAAGGCGAAGTATTACTACGTACCATTTATTTATCACTTGACCCTTACATGCGTGGCCGCATGAGTGATGCGAAATCATATGCTGATCCGGTAGAAATTGGCGATGTCATGGTTGGCGCAACCGTATGTCAAATTGAGCAATCAAATAACGACAAGTTTGCAAAAGGCGATTGGGTACTAGCCTATACAGGCTGGCAGGAATATGCGATTTCAAATGGCGAAGGATTAATGCCATTAGGCAAAGAGCCAAATAATCCATCGTATGCATTAGGTATTATGGGTATGCCTGGCTTTACTGCTTATATGGGGCTGCTGGATATTGGCGCACCGAAAGAAGGTGAAACAGTGGTCGTAGCTGCTGCAACAGGCCCAGTAGGTGCAACTGTTGGGCAAATTGCTAAACTCAAAGGTTGTAAAGTAGTCGGTGTGGCAGGCGGCAGTGAAAAATGCCAATACGCAGTCGAAAAGCTTGGTTTTGATGCCTGTATTGATCACCATAGCGATGACTTTGCCAAGCAGTTAGCTGAGGCATGTGATACGGGGATTGATGTTTATTATGAAAATGTGGGCGGAAAAGTCTTTGACGCCGTATTACCATTATTAAATACCGCTGCGCGCGTACCATTATGTGGCTTAGTGTCGCAATATAATGCGACTGAGTTACCACAAGGACCCGATCGCATGGGGGCTCTGATGGGGCAAATTCTCTCTAAGCGCATTCGTATGCAAGGCTTTATTATTTTTGATGATTATGGTCATCGTTATGATGAGTTCGCCACAGATATGCAAAAATGGCTCAGCGAAGGGAAAATTCAATACCGTGAACATTTAATAACCGGGCTTGATAATACAGTGTCTGCTTTTAACGATATGCTGGATGGCAAAAACTTTGGCAAAACTGTAATACAAGTTAACCAGCCACTATAAACTTTATTTTTCAAGCGCAGTTATTACTGCGCTTACAAGGAACACTATGATCAAGTTACATCATTTAAATAAATCACGCTCTAAACGTATTATTTGGTTACTCGAAGAGCTAGACGTTGACTACGAAATTGTGGCTTATCAACGCAACCGTGAAACCTTTTTAGCTCCTGATGAGCTTAAAGCGATTCATCCACTGGGCAAATCACCAGTGATTGAGGACAATGGCCAAATAATTGCTGAATCAGGTGCGATCACAGACTATTTGATCAGTAAATACGGTAACGGTAAGTTTGCGCCAAGCAGTGACAGTAAAGACTATATTGACTACCAGCAATGGCTGCACTTCGCTGAAAGCTCAGCAATTTTACCGCTATTATTAAAAATGTTTGTGCAAAAAGATGGCGCTAAAACGCAATTTTTAGAAGGCTATGCCGATGCAGAAACCGCAAAAGTTATTAGTTACTTTAATGACCGCTTAGAAGGGAAGCGTTACTTAGTAGGTGACTCTCTAACCGGTGCTGATTTTATGATGTCATTTATTGTTGAAATTGTTAAAAATGCAGGCCAACTAGCACATTTTAAAAATCTCGTTAAATACGATGAGCAATTACAAACTCACGAGAAATTTCATTCCGCTAATGAGTTAGAAGCAAAGTACGACTAAATTAGTTTTGTTTTGCTGTTTAAGGTGGTTTTACAGCCAAGCGATGCACCCATTCCGATTCGGTCTATCGAGATAGATTTTTTAAAGCATTATAATTCAAAAAGTGCAGTTGCTCATTAATTTGACTACTGCACATTAATTGCTAAGCATTAACATTATTTATACATAACTGATTATTAAAAAAGTAAATTCGTTTTATAAGTCATTCCACTTAACGAATTACGTTGAGTTATAATCAGCCAATATAAAATCGCACCAAATAATACTGGAAAACATATGACCATAAATATGCGCCTCGCCACTGGTTTTGGAGTGATCTTATTAATGATGCTCACATTAACCATTATTGGCACATCTCAAGTAAATCAAATTGACAATAATATAACTGAAATTAACGATATAAATTCTGTTAAGCAGCGTTATGCTATTGATTTTAGGGGCGCAGTACATGATAGGGCAATAGCAATACGGGATGTGGTGATATTAACAAATGCTAGTGATTTAAGCGATACGATTAGCTTAATAAATGAGCTCAATAACAATTACCAAATATCGCATGAAAAAATGGCGAGCTTGGTTGATCAAATGACTGATCACGAGCGCTCCCTAATGAAAAAAATTGATAAAATAGAAGAGCATACCCTCCCCTTAGTGGAAAATATTATCGCCGCTAAACGTGCTAATAATATAAAGCACGCAACTATGCTATTATTAACCGATGCGCGTCCCTCATTTGTAGAATGGTTGGACAGCATTAATCAATTCATCAATCTGCAAGAGCAAACAAATCATAATTTAACGGATAAAACACGTGAGATAACCAGCTCATTTGAGCTATGGATGATTTCATTAACTGCACTGGCTGTTATTATTGGCGCCGTAATTGCCTATATTATTAGTTCAAAAATTAAAAATGCAGTAGGCGGTGAACCACAAGAAGCGGCAGAAGTAATTGCACGTATCGCTAAAGGTGATTTAACCACTGAAATAAATTCCTGCTGCCCTAATAGTATGATGGCATCAGTTCAAGTAATGCAAAAAGAATTGAAAGCTATCGTCAATAGCATTATTGATTCTTCACAAGAGCTTTCATCTCATTCAGCAAGTGTCGCCTCAGGCTCACAACAAGCACTTTATGCTGCAGATAATCAAGTTACGCTAACTAACTCTGCCGTCACCAATTTAGCCAATATGAGCCATAGCATTCACTCAGTTGCCAGCGCAGTAAAACAAACTGAAGATAATTCAAAAATTACCGCACAATTATCACAACAAGGTAGTCAATCGGTGCAAAAAGTAGCAACCGAAATTGGCGGCATATCAACCACAGTGAAAGCAACAGTCAAACAAGTAAACATACTACAAAATCATGTTAAAAACATTGGTGATATATTAAGTGTGATACGTAGTATTTCAGATCAAACTAACTTGCTAGCGCTAAATGCAGCTATTGAAGCCGCTCGTGCAGGCGAATCTGGACGTGGTTTTGCCGTTGTAGCTGATGAAGTTAGGCAACTCGCCCAACGTACAGGTGATGCGACCGGTGATATTGAGAAAATGATTTTACAGATCCAAGATAATACCCAAGCATCTGTCACTGCGATGGAAACCACAGTACCACAAGTAGAAAGTGGTTTATTATTGATGGATGAAGCCAATCAACTACTGCAAGAGATACAACAACAAGCCAATGATTCCTTGGAAAAAGTACTTGAAATTGTCGACTCAACATCAGTGCAAGTTGCCACAGTGTCAGAAATTAGTTCTGGTGTAGAGGAAATCGCTAACATGTCCAAGGAAACCAGTTTATCCTTAAAAAACAATGCACAAGAAGCAGTCGCATTGGCTGAGTTATCAAAAACACTGAAGCAGTACATTAGCTATTTCAAAGTGAACTAAAGAGCGCTTTAATACTTTAATCTACTAATCTATATCCTACCGCAGGCTCAGTAAGTAAATACTTTGGGCTTGCGGGATTTGCCTCTAATTTTTGCCTTAGCTGCGCTACATGCACACGCACATATTCAGGGCGGTTTATATATTGCTCTCCCCATATATGGCTTAATATTGCATTATGAGTCAATACCTTATCTTTATTTTGAAATAATAACAGTAAGATTGCATATTCCTTTTTAGTCAGCTTAACCTCATTGTCACCAACACGTACAATATGCTTATTTGGGTCGATACAAATGTCGCCACATTGCAACGCAAAACTGACTTGATTATTAGTACGCAGTAACACCCGAATACGCGCTAATAGTTCATTGGCGCTAAAAGGTTTAGTCAGGAAGTCATTGGCCCCATTATCAAGCGCCGTGACTTTTTCCACTTCACCATCACGGGCTGAGAGTACTAATACCGGTAACTGGCTCCATTGCCTAAACTCCACTAGCCAGTCTTGACCATCCATATCCAAAAGCCCTAAATCTAATAATACAAGGTCATAACTTTGCTCACTTAAAAGTGCAAAACCATCCAGCCCTTTATCACAAATACTCAGCTCATAGCCACTGGCTTGCAGTAAGGTTTTTAAAAAGCTTTGCAACGGCGGAGAATCTTCAAGTATTAAGATTTTAGTCATTATTTTTTATCCAGATTAATTTTGCCAAGGCCATTTCTGTATCGTTATCTATCGTCAGTGAAAATGTGCCTTGATGAAACTTAGCAACCACATCACAAATTACACTGCCAAGCCCTACACCTTCATCAGCACTTGCTTGTGGCTTGCTAATTAATTTATTGCTCAATAGTAATTGATAACTCACCGCTGACTCGTAACGGCTTTGGGTAAATTCAACAACCACCTCACCATCACCATAACGCCATGCATTTTCGAGCATATTTGCCAGTGCTATTTCTAACAGTGTCACATCGCCTTGGCAGCTCGAATTGGCATCAATATTTGTTGTTACCACAAAATGCGCTAATTGCTGCTGCCTACGTGCTTTTGCTTCGCTTAGCAAAGCTTGCAAGTTAATTGTTTGCCAGCACAGGTTTTCGCCCATTTTATTTACTCGGCTAAGCTCCATCACCTTGTCAAAATGCTGATTAAGAATTTTACTTTGCTCATAAATATTACCGGCCTGCTCTTTTATTATCGCTTCACTGAGTGTGATCTCATCATCGGCCAACATGCTTGAGGCGCCCATAATAGTTGCCAGTGGCGTGCGCAAGTCATGAGATAAACTGCGTAATAATGCATTTTTAGCACGCTCGAGTTCAGCTTGAACTGAAATTGCCGCCGACTGCTGCCTCAGTAATGTTTTCTCATGTACCTGATACAACAATGAAATTGCGGTATTTACGAAGCTCTTTTGCCCTTCAGACAGTAACGTTGCAAAAGCAAACCCCCCCATACTTAGCTCTTTATCACTTAATAGCATAAATTCGCCTGCCACTTGCTGACGCATTTGTTGAAATTGGCAAGTAATGGCCAAATGCTCGCTAATAAGCTGCTGAAAGTACTGCTTTTGCTCATCCAGTGTGTCTAAACTATTTAATCCTTTAGCCAGCTCATACAGTGTTCGACTATTACTCGCGTGTAATTGTACATCTCGCACCTTAGTGTTTAATTCGCCCGCTAACTGGCTGATCATCAATCCCACAATGAGCATCACGATAAAAGTAACTAGATACTCAATATTTTCAATATGAAAAGTAAAATACGGGGTAACAAAAAACCAATCGGTACACGCTACACTGACCAAGGTGGTAATGGCTGCAACGCGTCGGTTACTGCGAACTGCAACCCAGGCGACCCATAACAGCTGTAGCATCACGATGTCGGTGGTCGAAAACCAATCTCGTAACGGATAAATCGCCATAACCACAATGATCGGCATTATCACCGCCAAAAAAAATGCTTTATATTTGCTTGGTTTGCCCTGCACTTGATTCATTAACGATTCCTCTGACAATTAACTACATAGGTTACTGCCTTTTCAATATTGCCTCTATAAAGTTTTTATAAAGTTTTTTATCTCATTTATAAAATCTTTATAAAGCTTTGCAGTGCAGCGCTGACTTTACTATTTGATCCCGTATATTCAACTCAACTTTAGTGATTGCGTGTTACCTGCTATAGGTATTTGATAAGGCGTATTGATGATAAATTGGAAAATCACCTTAAGACTACTCGCCTTTCCTATTATTTGGATGGGAGTGGTACAACTGGTCTTTGCAGCGCTTTCATTATTTATTTTTAAAGACCGAGTTATTAGCGCGTTTCTTATTCCTGGCGCAACGATGATCTCTGTGGCTTTAGTGCTACTTATCAATTTACGTAAAACTGATCTAACCGCCGCAACATTCAGAGACGCACTTATTTACGCCACAGTAACGTGGATTATAGCCGGTGTGTTAGGCGCCATTCCTATTCTAGTCATCACTGGCGTTAACTTTAGCGACGCGGTATTTGAGTCAATCAGCGCCTTAACTACCACTGGTGCAACCGTGTTATCCGGGCTCGATAACATGCCTGCTAGCTTTTTATTGTATCGTCAATTCTTACAATGGATGGGCGGTTTAGGCATTGTAATTTTTGTAGTGGCTATTTTACCTATGTTGAATATTGGTGGTATGAAATTATTAAAAGCAGAAACACCAGGCCCCATTAAAGACGAAAAATTGACTCCTCGCGTTGCCAGTACCGCTCATTATTTATGGGGCGTTTATTTAGCAATCACCGTACTTTGTACTTTAGCCTATTATGCTGGCGGAATGAGTTTTTACGATGCGATTGCACATGCCTTTACCACGGTTTCAACTGGGGGCTTTTCAACCCATGATGCCAGTATGTGGTATTACCACAGCCATTTACTGCTGTGGATAGCTAATATATTTATGCTTGCAGGAGCGATTAACTTTGCCTTGCACTTCAAAGTGGCGCACAAAAGAGCCATTACTAGTTATTATCATGATGAAGAGACGCGTTATTTTATTTATATAGTGGTGCTTTTATCGGTTCTTTTAACCACCATGCTACTGCTTAAAGACAGCTACTCAAATGTACTTGAAGCATTTAATTTCTCTACATTTCATATTATTTCTTTTATTACCAGCACCGGTTATGGCGCAGCAGGCTTTACTGACTGGCCAGCTGAGGCTGGGTTTTTACTGGTTATTGCCGGCTATCTTGGTGGTTGTGCAGGTTCAACGGCTGGCGGAAATAAAATAATTCGTAACATTATTGTTGGCAAAATGATTAATAACAATATTAAACAGCTGCTTCACCCAAGAGCGATATTTACACTTAAATATCAAGGCTCGCCCGTTAAAGAAGATGTACGCCATGCAATTATGGCATTTATGACCTTTGCTGTTGGTTCAAGCTTACTGTTTACAATGTTGCTTATGGCAACGGATCTGGATTTTTGGAGCGCATTTACTGCAGTAGCTGCATGCGTCAATGTACTTGGCCCTGGATTTGGTGAAGTTGGCGCTAACTTTCAACCAGTTTCAGACACCGGTATTTGGATACTCTCGGTCGCTATGATCGTGGGTCGGTTAGAATATTTTACTGTTTTTGCACTTTTTACTCATAGCTTTTGGAAAAAATAACGAAGGAATAATATGGCACATTTTACAGTTATTGGTTTAGGTCGCTTTGGCATTGCAGCAAGTCTTGAGTTGATTCATTTAGGGCACACAGTGACTGGCGTTGATAGCAACCCAAAACTCGCCGAAAAGTATGTTGAGCACTTATCAGAGACAGTGGTATGCGATTCAACAGATGAAGCGGCGTTAAAGGAGCTCGATTTAGCAAATAGTGAAGCGGTCTTAGTCGCAATTGGTGAAGATATGCAGTCCAGCATATTATGTACCTTAGCACTAAAAAATTTAGCGGTTAAACAAATATGGGTTAAAGCCAGCACCAAAGCGCATCATACGATCATATCAAAGTTGGGTGTCTCGCGTATTATTCACCCAGAAGAAGAAATGGGAGTGCGCGTTGCACAAGCGCTAAACTACCCAATAGTGAATGATTATATTTCCTTAGGTAATGGTTTATACGTGGTAGAAGTGAGTATCAAAGCGCATTTACATCAAACACAATTAGGCCATTTACTAAAAGAAATCAAAGCGTCAATTGACCCGCTACTGGTTAAACGAGGCAAACAAACATTTGTAAAATTAACGGATGACTTTGAATTGCTCGAATACGACACGCTGCTGTTATCTGGTAACCGTGTACAATTAAACTATCTTGCGCCAAGGCTGTTATAACCATGGTTTTATGGCATCCACTAAAAACTGCTATCGAACGCAGCCCTAGCGGCAATAAAAAAATCAATGCTGCACCGCCGCTTATTTTGTGCTGCAGCTTTTTGATATTAATCGCACTAGGGGCTTTAGCATTAAAGCTGCCTTTTGCCACCAATGAACCTATTTCGTGGATACAAAGTGCCTTTACTGCAACATCGGCGGTAACCGTCACCGGATTAGTTGTGGTAGACACAGGCTCCACATTTACCCCTTTTGGCCAAGGGGTGATCGCGCTATTAATTCAACTTGGTGGCTTGGGTTTGATGACATTTGCAGTGGTAACCTTGCTGGCACTGGGTAACAAAGTTGGCTTTATTCAAAAAACAGTGACTAAAGCCGCTTTTAATCAAACAGATACATCAACACTTTTGAGTACGGCAAAATCAGTGCTGCTTTTTGCCATCATTGTAGAGTCACTCGGTGTTGTTATTTTAACGCTGTACTGGCTCCCTGAGCTGGGCTTACAAACCAGTTTTTTCCATGCGTTGTTTTATACCATTAGTGCATTTAATAATGCGGGATTTGCGCTTAGCCCCAACAGCCTAATGCAGTATGTTGACGATCCCGTGATCAATCTTACCATTACTGGTTTGTTTATTATCGGTGGCCTAGGTTTTACGGTACTTATGGATGTGTATAAATCAAAACGTTGGGCAGCCCTTAGCACCTATAGTAAGTTAATGCTGATCAGCACGGTTATCATCAATATTGTAGCGCTGGTGCTGATTTACGTTATTGAATATGACAATCCAAAAACACTGCAACCCTTGTCAGAAGTCGGTAAATGGCTAGCTGCTTGGTTTCAAGCCGTAACACCGCGTACAGCTGGATTTAATACCATTGCTATAGAAGAGCTGAGAAATGCCAGTACCGCATTAACAATGATGTTAATGTTTATTGGTGGCGGCTCACTCAGTACCGCAAGTGGTATAAAAGTAGTGACTTTTATGGTGTTGATTTTAGCAACTTACAGCTACTTACGCCGCGATAAAGGCGTTACTGTGTTACGCCGAGAAATCGACAAAGAATCTGTTTATAAAGCACTAGCTTTAACCCTTGTTTCAGCGGGTATAACATGGCTGGCTATTTTTACGTTACTGATTGTTGAAGATGCGCCTTTTTTAGATGTCGCCTTTGAGGCTGTGTCCGCACTTGGCACTGTAGGATTGTCTCGGGGTTTAACTGCTTCTCTTTCTCCGCTGGGCGAATTTATCATTATGTTTTTAATGTTTATGGGAAGGATTGGCCCCTTAACCATTGCCTACTTTTTAGCGAGTCCTCGCAGTAGGAAACTAAGATATCCAAGCGCACAATTATCGATTGGCTAAATAGCAGAGCTGGGAGAATCTCAAACTAAATCCCAGCTAATACTCGCTCAGTGACGTACTAGCTTGATGCCATTTAAAATTCGCCACATACTAACAGACGATTTTCATAGGTTAAAAACACAGATAATAACGCAGACACCCATCTTAATTTCGTAATAGGTAGACTAAAAATTGATTGGAAAATAACAAGAAAATAACAAAGACACCCATTGTTAATTTATGGAATACAGCCAAAAATTAACCATAATGGTTTAAGAGCTTGCATAAAGATAATAACACAGACACCCATCTTAATTTCGTAATGTGTAAACTAAAAATTGATTGGAAAATAACAAAGACACCCATTGTTAATTTATGGAATACAGCCAAAAATTAACCATGATGGTTTAAGAGCTTGCATAACGAATATGAGGTTGGTTAATGGTTCAGAATTGAATTGAATAAAATTTAACTATCAATACATTTATAAACTAACGACAAAACAACCTTCAAACCAGCGCTTTATATGCAGGGGGAAAAGCTGTTCATTTGCAGTAATCAACTAATGTAAGCTAACAAAACTCGTCATCGCGAACCTTTATTTATCAGCTTGGTTATAAAACTAAAAGTGAGGATACCTAAAGCATCAGCAAGTAGATCAGCGATGTCTAAGGTTCTGCTAGGTATGAAGTATTGGCTTAGCTCTTCCAATAAAACGAATAGAAACACGACGCTCGAACCAATATACAAATTGCATGACAATACTGAATATGATTTTAGCTTAAACGCAAAATTAGCACCTAGAGTAAGCAAACCAAATAAACAAAAGTGCCCTACTTTATCGCCATAAGGGATACTTCTAACAAGCTCAAAGAAAATACTATGTTGCCCCGTATTAGCTTGATATATGACCCATATAATAAAGCTAAGAAAAGTAACTGACACAATAGTGATTAATTTATGCATGATTGTTTAATGTTATTGTTGAGTTACCAACCATAGCCGAGTAGTGCTTACAATTCAATCACTTAGTGTTCTACTGCTAAAGCAACCATCAGATCCCTGCAAGGTCACGCTCGGTGATGCACTCGCCCGATGCCATTTCAAATTCGCGGCATACTAACGGGCGGTTTTCGTAGATTGAACACATTAAGGTATTGCGGTCGAGTGCTTGGCACCAACCATCATCGGCGCGTTTCATCACTTCGCTGCCCCATTTATCATATTCAATATAATGAAACGGCACGCCAGTGTCGGTCACTATACGCACTTCTAACTGACAACAACATGCTTGGCAATTAGCACAAGTAACAGGCTCAGGGGCTGATGTAATATTTTTTACTGCAATGACGGTTTCATCGGGGTGAACAATCTGGGGCATAAAGGCTTACTTTTAAGAATAAGCCCCTAGCATACCTGAGTGAATTTAACGCGCCAGTAATTTCGTTTTTATTTCACTGTAACGCTGCTGCTCACACAAACCAAAACCACTGAGTTGACGCACTTTGTTACGCGCAAATAACGGTACGCTCATTCCCGCTAAAAAGCGGCATTGGGTTTCAATACCTATATTATGTATACCTTTACTGGCGAGGTGACTAAGTAACTCATCAACCTTTTGATAAATTACAGCATCGTTAGCAAAGCTATGAGCGAGTGAATATTCAAGTGTTACAGCTTGGCCTCTACATACTGAGCAATGGCCGCATTGCTGTGGCGCTTGATGGTCGTCAAAATAACGAGCAAGGTTATAGCTCAAACATGTTTTAAGCTCGAAAAAGCGAATAAGTGCCGCAATACGCTTAATTTCAGCTTGCTCTTTATCAACAAAATAGCTGTGTAATTGCTTAGCCAGCTCAGGGTTATTGATTACCTCATTATGTACTTGATAGACTTGGGTGATTCGCTTTGTTTCAAGTGCTATTAAATTCTTCTCTGCTAAATAATCAAGCGCTGCAACAACGCGTTTGCGATCCACCTGAGCGGCTTGGGTAAGCGTGTCAAAATTTAGTGTGCCCCAGATTTTTTTAAATTGGGTATGGCTAAATATTAACTGTAAAAATGCTTGTCTATCAGCATCAAAGTGACCAAGTAAAGCGGCTTTATCAACCAAAAACTTATATTTAAAGTCGGCGTAATAAGCATAAAGTGGTGTTATTGCACCTTGCATTTCCAATTGTACTAACAAGGTTTTAAGCGCTAATTGGCGAATATTACTATCACTTGAAAGGCTGTATTCTTGCATTTCCCATTGCTGACTTTCTTTTGAGTGATCGCTTTGGTGTTGGCGAATATCGTTGATCACATGCTCAATACCGCTAAGCTCTGGGGTATCGCCATAAACAAAGTTTTCAACCGTGTTTAAGCCATCTAAATTGGCCAATGTAAAACACTGCGATGGTTGTCCGTCTCTCCCTGCACGACCAATTTCTTGGCTGTAGTTTTCAATCGACTTTGGTAAATCATAATGAATAACAAAACGGATATCTGATTTATCAACCCCCATACCAAAAGCAATCGTGGCCACTACTACATTAATTTTACCCGCCATAAAATCATCTTGGATACCATAACGCAGAGTATCTTCAAGCCCAGCATGATAAGCCACAGCGTGTAAGCCTTGGCGGCTAAGCGCTTCAGCGACTTGTTCTGCACTATGTTGTAAGGTCACATAAACAATCCCAGGGCCCGTTTGCTCGCGCACAATATTAGCCAATGTACTTGCTTTATCAGCGCTTTTCACGCTGAGTATCGATAAGTCTAAATTAGCCCGATAAAACCCAGTTTGTACAATGCACTCAGGGGTAATTGCAAAACGTTCACTCATATCACGCTTTACTTTTTTAGTGGCGGTGGCCGTTAATAATAATACCAAGGGAATATTGAGCTCATCACGATAGCGCGGCAGTTTTAAATAATCAGGCCTAAAATTATGGCCCCATTCGGAAATACAGTGAGCTTCGTCAACCACCAGCATTGAAATAGCCACTTGATTAATAAATTCGCGAAATCGCTCGTTTTTAAAACGTTCTACCGACACCATTAAAATTTTCACTTTACCGGCACGCACATCGCTCATTACTGTGTGGCTTTGCTCAGCGGT
This sequence comes from Pseudoalteromonas sp. SR41-8, assembly GCF_014163915.1. Lineage (NCBI taxonomy): Bacteria > Pseudomonadati > Pseudomonadota > Gammaproteobacteria > Alteromonadales > Pseudoalteromonadaceae > Pseudoalteromonas > Pseudoalteromonas sp. SR41-8. The sequence goes on along the minus strand of NZ_JACJEE010000001.1, from coordinate 88,712 downwards.
TTGGCTTGAATCAAGGCTTGCGGCATAAATTCCCTTGTTATTTAAAAAACCAATTTGGTCTTTCATCAGCGCAAGTAATGGCGAAACAACCAGCGTTAGATTAGGTAAATGCAATGCAGTTAACTGATAACACAATGACTTACCAGATCCAGTGGGGAAAATTGCCAATGATGATTGGTTATTTAGCAGTTGCTCTATGGTTTGCTGCTGACCTTGGCGAAATTGACTAAACCCAAAGTGTTGCTCAAGTGAAGAAAGTATCGATCCGCTCATAATATTTCCCTTTATTCATATTCCCTAATAAAGGAAATCATAGTTTGAAAATGCAATGTTTGCCATGGTAACTTTTTTTTGCTTTATTTTCTTGGCTTATCTATTTGTTCCTATTAAATTTTACTGACAAATCGTGGGAAAAGGCGCATTATAAATGCGTTGCTTGAAAAGGTATTTTGAACATTTTTGTTCAGCTCAATACCTAAGTGTTCTATACGTTTCATCATCATAAGAGCATTTAGGTATAATTCTTTTGAGGGCAATGAAATGATAACCACACATCCTAAAATCGTGATCATCGGTGGCGGTGCCGGCGGCCTTGAGCTCGCAACGCAATTAGGGCATAAACTAGGGAAGAAAAAACACGCCGACATTCTATTAATTGATAAAAATCGCACCCATATTTGGAAACCTTTACTGCACGAAGTAGCAACGGGTTCTATAGATGCCGATTTAGATGGGGTAGTTTACTCAGCACACGCAGCAAAACATCATTATAACTTTCAACTTGGCACTTTTTGCAACCTTGATAACGCTAATAAAACCATCACACTCAGTGCCTTTAATGACGAACTTGGCCATCAAATTTTACCACAACGCACCGTTCATTATGACTACTTGGTGATTGCCATCGGCAGCGTCAGTAACGACTTCAATACACCCGGTATTAAAGAACATTGTTTTTATCTTGATTCAAACCAACAAGCGGAACGCTTTCAGCACGCGCTACTCGATAACTTTACTCGGCTACATCAAGACGACAACCCACAGCATGCATTAAATATTGCCATTGTTGGCGGTGGCGCAACAGGCGTTGAACTCTCAGCTGAGCTGTATCATGTTTCTGACTTATTAAAACTTTATGGTTTGACAAATATGTCGGCAAAGCGCTTACACATTCACTTAATCGAAGCAGGCCCGCGTATTTTACCCGCCCTACCAGAGCGTATAGCAAACTCAGCGAAAAGAGAGCTACTAAAGCTTGGTGTTAACGTTCGAGAAAACACCCAAGTAAAGCAGGCAACAAATCAAGGATTCATCACTAAAGATGATGAACAGATCGATGCCGACATTATGGTATGGGCAGCGGGTGTAAAAGCCCCCGATTTTATAAAAGATCTCGGGATTTTTGAACTAACTCGTAATAACCAAATCATGGTGAACGACTATTTGCAAAGTAATAGCGATGACACCATTTTTGTATTAGGTGACTGTTGCGCGTTTACACAAAAAGATGGCAAATTAGTACCGCCTCGTGCGCAATCAGCCCATCAAATGGCACAATGTGTTGAAAAAAACCTAATTGCGACACTGCGCCAACAGCCGTTAACTGGCTTTGAATACAGCGATCATGGTTCGCTCGTCAATTTGTCACGCTACAGTACCGTGGGGAGCTTAATGGGCAACCTCACTAGTAATAGCTTTTTTATTGAAGGCAAGATAGCCCGCTTTATGTATATTTCGCTCTATCGCATGCATCAACGCGCTATCCACGGCAGCGCCAAAACCTTTGCATTATGGATCAGCGAAAAAGTGCTCCGGGTCGTTAGACCAAAGATGAAATTACATTAAGCAACTAACAAGAGTAAGTGGAGCCGCCGCTTCACTTACACACCTAGAAATAAAATAAAAAATGACACCCATCTATATATATCTAAAAACAATGAAATTAAAATTGACACCCATCCATATATATCTAAAAAAATGCAAACTTACATTTTAAAACAATGGATTGAAGGTAAATAAAAAAGACACCCATCAAAAAATTGCAATGATAAAAATTGCAATGACACCCATTCTAAATAAAAATGAAATTACAAACATCCAGGTTAGGGCAATAAACGAAACAATTAAAAACCGTAGTTATTTTCAAAAAGGACTTTTATACAAATGGCAGATAAATATCAGGCGTTTGCATTTTTAGGCGTCAAAAAAACCTGAATTAACAAGTTATGTATTATTGGCTACGTTATCACGCTAGTAATTTTTCGCAATTCGTTAGATTCGTTCGTCGCTTAAAGTGTTGATGTTCACAAAACATATTTAACGACTCAGGTCTTCCAACAGCACCGTGAAAAACGGTGGTAAATTTGCTGGTAACTTTCAACCAGTTTTCGGGGGTTATTTGCAACCTTTCAAGCAAAGGGGTTAGATCGGCGGCTATATAACCTATTTTATCAGGACGAATACAGCGCCCAGTCGCATCAACAAGAGAAAGGTAGGAAGTTAGCTCAAAAGGTAAACCTTTCACCATATGCTGTGTTGCCATTCCTGAAAAACGTTGTAATGATTTGGGCTGTTTACCTGCTGCGATCGAAATAATACGCTTTTTGACACTCGTAAAATCTGAATTTTCTGGTTTGTCAGCAATACCTGCACGAACTGGGTTTAAATCAACATACGCCATACATGCTAATAATGCGGCTTCATCAAGTAAGGCTTGGGATTTGAACCGTCCCTCCCAAAATCGCCCCTTACAGTCATCTTCTTTATTTGCTTTTCGCGCTATATATTCATTTAAAGAGCGCATGAACCAGCTAATATCCATTAACCTTGAACGATATTGCGCAATATTATCTGTAACTATTTTCATCTCAAAAGACGCTAGCTTTTCACCTTTAGCAAAACGTCGTGTTAATTCAGAACCTTTAAAGGCTTTATGCCAGCGAATTGCAACTGCTCTATCATTTACTCTTTCCGCTTTTTTACTATCTACGTACACTACAATATGAGTATGATTACTCATTACTGCATAAGCGCACACATCTATAAAAAAGAGAGATGCCAAACTCATTAGCTTATCTTCAACCCATTTTCTGCGGTGTTCATAACATTGACCCGTATATTCATCCACACCACACAAATAGGCACGTCTTACACATCGTGATATACAATGATAGTAACGAGTGTCCGTTAAACTGATTTGTCGATTTCTTGCAGTAGCCATAAATACCTCAGATATCACGTTCCTTATAAAATACTAGTTCCTCATGGTAATACTGCAAATATAGTCATTATTATGGGTGTCATTTAAGTTTGAATTACTACAATCGCCATTTATTAGGTGGGTGTCTTTATTTATTATTATAAAATACTAGTTCCTCATGGTAATACTGCAAATATAGTCATTATTATGGGTGTCATTTAAGTTTGAATTACTACAATCGCCATTTATTAGGTGGGTGTCTTTATTTTTTTTATTAGTTACTCTGGCTGTGCTGAGGCTAGATGTTCGTAACGGGCTAATATTTCATCATATTCACCTGAGCGCTTTATTTGCTCTAGCCCTTTGTTAAAGGAGGTTATTATATATTCAGCATTGGGGTGCTCTTTACTGATTCCAATATGAAGAGGGTGCTTAATTAAAGCTGGTTGCCAAATTGTTAGCTCTGTTGAGTAACCATTTTTTTTCATTTCGAACCATGCTGCGTATTTATCAACCAGAGCAATATCTGCGCGATGCTTTTTTACATGCTCAAGACAACTATGGACATTAAGTAAAGGAACGATTGTAAGCCTATCAATAGACTGTAAATACTCATGATATCCGTAACCTCTAATTGTACTGATTGTTAAGCTTTCTAGGCTGTGAGGGCCTTGATAATCAAGCTGCGACTTAGTATTACTAATTATGCTAAGTTTATTAGTAAAGTAGGGCTGGCTAAATAAAATTGTTTTAGCACGATTTTCTGTCCACCATAATGCAGGGATCAAATCAATTTCATTATTTTCTAACATTCGCATTGCACGACTAAATGGCGCTATTTTAATATCGAATGCAATATTCTGGCTAAAAAATGCAGCACGTACAAGCTCAGTAGTCATACCCGTTCCATCAGCAAATATGTAGGGAGGCCATTCATTATGAGATCCTACTAAAGGCTGTGTTATTGAATTAGAAAGCGCAGCAGTACTTTGTATGCATAACAGCAAAATAATAAAAAATTTAGTCATAGCAACACGATACCTTTTATCATGCCTACCTAAAGATACACAATAATACATTTGCTCTAGGCAAATCTGCGTAACTTAACTATTTAACCTAAGGCTTAATGGCAACTTGAACTTTGTTACTAAACCAGAGCTTCAACTGTTTAAGCTTAGACTACATTTGACTATATTATTTTCAATCTATAAAAAAGTATTGCCTAAAATAAATAACAAAAATCCTTATTGCATATTTGAGTGGATTGTCTTCAAATTTAAATAATTTACCTGTAAGTTATAAAAAACCACATAAAGGAATGATGCTATGACCGCGAAAACGCTGATTTTCAACTTTGATGGCACAGGTAGTGAGCCACGTGATGCTGAGCAGTTCAGCTCTGCGCATTTTAAGGAAGATGCAAGCATTTCGAATATTCTCAAACTTCATTTATTAATGGGTGGCCAGTTAAATAACGAACCCGTTACTCCTTTTACTAATCAACTTAGCTTCTATTACCAAGGTATTGGAACTCAAGGAAGTCGTTTAAAGCGATTCCTCAATCAATCTTTCGCACCACGCGATGACGATGTTGCCAGTATTTTAAATCATGCTATAAATGATTTTAAGCGCTACTACAAAACTGGCGATATACTGTTACTCACTGGCTTTAGTCGCGGCGCTGCGTTAGCACGACGTTTTGCAAAGTGCTTAGAGCCGCTCATAGATAATAACGTTTATTTATGCGTATTTGATACTGTGGCATCCATTGGTTTATCCAAAGTCACCAAGGCCACCCGAGGCGCTGAGCATGTTATTTTTGAAAACCATACTTTAGCGACCAACATAAATCAGGCTCTGCATTGTGTGGCACTGGATGAAAAGCGTCGAGCTTTTGAGCCTACCCTTATAAATCATCAAAATAATGTAAATGAAATATGGTTTGCAGGCGCGCATTCCGATATCGGTGGTGGCTATTATCGAGATGGGCTGGCGGATATTTGCTTACGCTTTGCAATGGAGTGGTTACTTGAACTGCCTGTGGCTTTATCTTTTTTAACTAGTCAAGCAATCGATTATTCATCGTTATTTCCTGCTGATCAAAACAGTTTTATCGCCCAAGATGATATGACCATCACCCCAGATCCTCTCGCGTTAAGCCATCAACAGAATTATTTTTGGTTTAATCCTTTATTTAAACTGATTGATCGTGAATGTACCGTGCTGGTTGATGACGAACAAAGTAAGCTGTTACCCATTATCCACCACAGTGTTGCTACACGTATCAATCAATTAACCAGTTATCGTCCCGAGTCTTTAAAAAACCTTAGTTATCAACTGCTGTATGCAGATCAAACTACGCTTAGTTTTAATGGTTTGTCTGCCCATATAGCTTTAAAAAATCAAAACATGTCAGTGTTACAAATTGGCCAAAGCCAAGATGTGTTGGTTTATGCCGCTGAGCAATACAATGCAACAGGACTAATGCTTGAACAAGGAGCTACTTATCGCTTTAGCCCTTACCCAGAACAATTTTGGTATGACGATGGCGTAAAATGTGGGCCACAAGGTTGGCACCGAGATAACCTACAGTTGGGTGTAAAAGAGATCCCCATGGCATTGCTCGAACCCTTTCGTCGTTTACCACATGCAAACTGGTTTGCCTTAATTGGTGTTATTGCCCATAGCGATAATGATGCTTTTGAGATTGCCGATGGGGGTGAATTTAAAATGACTCATTCAGGAGAATTTACGCCTTTTGCAAATGATTTGGTGCGTTTTTATGGCGCTAATGCTGGGCGTATAAAAATAAACGTGACCCGCCTTGGTTAATTGCATTATTAATAGGCCGTGCAAACGGCCTATTAATAACATTAAACTATCGCTATTTTGCACTTAAAGCGGCTTCAGCTTCAGCCAACATAGCAAACTCTTCATCGGCACTGTGTGCGACTAAGTGCTTACTACTGTATGCAAAGTAATAAATCGCTCCGATCACAAATAGCACCACAGTAAACAAGAATGCACGAGGATCAAACGCGTACACCCCAGTTAAAGCCACCAAAGATAAGACCAGCGCAATTGCTGAGGTTATCATGCCACCTGGCGTTTTATAAGGTCGTGCGAGTTCAGGCTGTTTAATACGCAGTAAAATATGGCTCAATGCCATCAATGCATACGAAACCGTAGCGCCTACCACGGCCATCGCCAGCATTAAATCACCTTCACCACTTAATGATGCTAAGAAGCCAAAAATACCCGGCACAATTAAGGCACGTGCCGGCACTTTTCGTGAAGTTGTAACCGACAAACTTTTTGGAAAGTAGCCCGCTCTAGAGAGCGCAAACACTAACCGACTATACCCATAGATAATCGAGAAAAACGACGCCACTAAACCCGCTAAACCTAATATATTAACGAGTGTTGCTAAGCTTGCATTCCCTGTTACGTTTAGCGCATCAACTAACGGCACGGCACTAGACCCCATTGCGCTGGCACCACCGGCACCAGGAATCAATACTACGACTAACAGAGCAGTAAACAATAAAAACAACATTGCACCTATAATTCCTTTTGGCACGTCTTTAGCTGGATCTTTGGCTTCTTCTGCCGCTAATGGTACGCCTTCAACGGCTAAAAATAACCACATTGCAAACGGCAATGCAGCCCACACGCCATACCAACCAAAGGGCAAAAACTCGGAGGCTCCTGCAGCATCGGTGATGGCAATATCAAACAATCGCGACACATCAAAATGTGTAAATAATGCGATCGCAGTGGCTATAATGGCAAAAACCGCTAAGCCACTTATCACCATCATCACTTTTAACGCTTCACCCACTCCCGCTAAATGAATACTGATAAACACAATATAGAACAACGCATACACCCAAGGACCATTAAAACCCAGTAGCGCTTCGACCGCCGAGCCAATAAAAATAACAATCGCAGCGGGTGCTAATGCATACTCGATTAACACGGCCAAGCCGGTCAAATAACCACCAGCAGGGCCCATTGCCTGACGCGCAAAACTATAGCCACCACCCGATGCCGGAATAGCCGCCGACATTTCTGCTAATGACAAAACCAAAGTTAAATACATTACCGCCATTAATACTGTGGCGACAGCAAAGCCTCCCCAACCAGCTTCTGCAATACCAAAGTTCCAACCTGCAAAATCCCCAGAAATAACATACGACACTCCTAATCCCGCCAATAAAATCCATCCCGCGGAGCCTCGTTTTAACTGTCTTTTTGCAAGGTACTCTTTATTATCTAACATTATCTTCTCCTGCTATTTATTGTTGTAATTACATTATGTTTTCGTTGTTGATTATTCTGATAGTAAAAAGTTTGTTGTTTGCGTTTGATGCTCTATCACATCGTCTTGACTGCGATCTTTTAACCCCACCCCTGACAGGTTTAAACGTTTCGCTTCTTGTAAAAGATATAAAGTCCGTTGTGCTGCATCCTGATATGACAGCCCCGCAGGACGAATATTAGAGATACAATTACGACAAGCATCATTCAGCCCTGTTTTTGGCTGCCAAGTTAAATACAGCCCTAAACTATCTGGAGAACTTAGCCCTGGCCGTTCACCAATTAATACCAACACCACCTTGGCATTAAGGAGCTCACCTATGTCGTCGCCTATCGCCACTCTACCTTGCTCAACTAAGCTGATCGGTGCCAAACGCCATGGCTCTGGTTGTTCACGCAGTATCGTCAGTAACTGAACAAGAAAAGGATGGGCATTTTTTTGTACAGCTAAAGACGATAAACCATCAACGATAACGATTGCGATATCATGGTGTAACTCAGTGGCTATAGCCGCTTTCCTCATATAGTTGCTTAGCTGATCGCGCGATGCTTGATCCAGTTTTCGACCTAGATCAGGGCGTTGTAAATAATGATTGCGATCCACGGCTTGGCTATGTAAATGCAGTGGTGACGCGCAAAAATCCTCTAGCTGTTCACTTAACGCAGCTAAATCCAATGGAAAATTAACCGCATCTCGTGCTTGCGCATGGGAGAGTTGAAACGCCAACATTTCAGCCGTCGGAAGACTGATCCCAGCGCGCCCTAAACCAATGCGTGCATCGGTAAAGCTGCGTAGTTGCCGCCATGGGTTATGCACCACTTTGCCATTATCTTGATGTTGTTGCTGTATTTGCTGTGCCGTTTTGGGAGATGAGTTTTTCATGGCTGTCCACCACTTAAAGCTTTCAAAGAACGCGCAAATTGTGACGGTAACGTGTCAGACAAAATATGCTGCTGGGTATCTGTCATAATGTTCATTTTTGCCAGCCAAAGTTCGAATTCAGGTGCTGGACGCAAACCTAATACCCGCCTTGCATACAGAGCATCATGAAATGAGGTGGTTTGATAGTTAAGCATAATATCGTCAGATCCGGGGATCCCCATTACAAACGAACACCCTGCTACACCGAGTAAGGTCAGTAAGTTGTCCATATCATTTTGATCTGCCTCAGCATGGTTGGTGTAGCACACATCACAGCCCATAGGCACACCCAGTAATTTGGCACAAAAATGGTCTTCAAGCCCTGCTCGAGTAATTTCTTTGCCATCAAATAGATATTCCGGGCCAATAAAACCCACTACGGTATTGACCAGTAACGGTTTGAATTTTCGCGCTACGGCATAAGCACGGGTTTCACACGTTTGTTGATCAAGCCCATGGTGGGCATTTGCTGATAGCGAGCTGCCCTGCCCCGTTTCAAAATACATCACATTATTGCCTACTGTTCCGCGTTTTAAACTTTGTGCTGCATCTTGCGCCTCAGCAAGTGTATTTAAATTAAAACCAAAACTTGAGTTAGTCGCCTCAGTCCCCCCTATAGACTGAAACACTAAGTCAACCGGCGCACCGGCCTCAATACATTCAATAGTGTTAGTTACATGCGTAAGAACACAGCTTTGAGTCGGGATCTGGTATTTTTCAATCACATCATCCATTAACCGCATTAATTTAATCGCTTGTGCAACATTATCAGTAGCGGGGTTGATACCAATTACGGCATCGCCACTGCCATACAGCAGCCCATCTAAAATACTCGCGGCAATGCCATTTACATTATCTGTTGGATGATTAGGCTGTAAGCGTGTTGATAAGTGGCCAGGTAAGCCAATGGTATTTCTAAATGCAGTCGTGACATGGCACTTTTTGGCAACTAAGATCAGATCTTGATTACGCATTATTTTACTAACCGCAGCAGCCATTTCGGGGGTAATACCCGCTCTGATTGTCGCTAAAACATTGCTTGTTGCGTGATCACTCAGCAGCCAATTACGAAAATCACCTACCGTTAAATGTGCGATTGCTGCAAATGCGTTAGTGTCATGTTCATCTATGATTAGCCGAGTAATTTCATCGTCTTCATAAGGGATCAAGGCATCGTTCAAGAATGTTTTTAAAGGGACTTCTGCCAGCGTCATTTGTGCCACGGCTCGCTCTTCGGCAGAACTGGCAATAACACCTGCCAAGCTATCACCAGAGCGCTGCGGGGTCGCTTTAGCCATTAACTGTGCGAGATTGTTAAATTGGTAGGTTTTACTTCCTAACGTGTATCGATACGATTGACTCATAAACTTACCTTGCAGACAAAATGTGTGTTAAAAAGGATAGGCACAGCTATTGCTTCCACTACAATAAAAAGCAATAAAAAAACAATAAACAGTGCAACGATTCTTTTAAGGTAGCTTATAGCGTACCAAGCAACTATCAAGTTTTGGCAAATGTTATTTAAACAATAAAAATCAAATAGTTAAAATTAAAAATCGGACAACTACTGTTTGCTTGTAATAATTAGCCTGGGGTGTAATACGCAACTATGCAACATAATTTACCGACAAATGCACCAAGTAAGTGCACTTTAGCTACGACCGATGTGGACCAGCAGGCGGGAAACCTAACAAACTGGCAACAAAAATATGATCAAGTCAGTGATGGCCGCTTTTATGGCTGTATTGATGAAGTGGCTTATGATGGTTTGCAAGTGTTTAAAGAATATACCCAGTGCGCATTACGACAACAGTGTAAAGTATGGCCAAATGCGTTATGGCTTGGTATTCCGGTAAACGCACAAAACAGTAAAATTAACGGTCTCACCATCGCTGATAATCAATTAATGTGCCGCCCAAGTGATTGCAACTTTGAGCTGATCACCCCTGAGCAATTTAATATTTATGGCATGGTGATCAATCAAGATACGCTTCATCAAATTGCTCAGCGACAAGGGTTGTCGCTTCAGGGCATTTGTGAACATGGATCACCGCGTATTACAACATCACCACAAACACTGCAACGTGCTCGTGAATGCATTGAACAAATCATTTATGCTAATGGCGGTGGAGCAAGTGCGGCTTTACAACACGATATTTTATTAAGTTTAGTGCTGCATTTACTGCAATCACAACTCCCCCAGCAAAAAGTAACCCCAAGTTATAAACACCGTAAAAAAGTTGTTGATAAAGCGAAAGAATTTATTCACGATCACCCAGACAACATAGTGACTATCACCCAATTATGTGAGTTTACCTACGTTTGTCGACGGACTTTACAATACAGCTTTGAAAGTATTTTAGGCATCAATCCGCTGCGTTTTTTACGCATGACCCGGCTTAACCAAATACGCCGTGAACTCAGTGATCCGCAACAAAATAAACCCATTTCAATGATTGCCGCCAATTGGGGCTTTTGGCATCCGGGCCAGTTTGCTAAAGACTATAAACAACTATTTGGCGAAAACCCTTCAGACACAGTAAAACGTGCGCAGCTTTAGTGGTATCAATTATAGCTAGTTAATTAATAGGTATAGCTGGCAATTATTTGCTTGATATTCGATTGCATATCAATGATCGCTGCATTAATGGAGCGCACATTGTCCATCGTGACCGTTTTTTTACTGAGCATAAAATGGATTGGATTATCATGAATAACATAAGGATGCATTGTAATACCGGGGATTTTTTCTTGGCTTATGAGGTATAACCCAGATATTTCATCATCAATCATAAAATCGACGCGTTTAGCTTTTAACATATATAGCCGATGCTTGAGCAAAGGTACTCGTACAAGTAAATCTTTATTGTTTGTGACTTTGCTTAGCTGCTCAAATTCTTTACCATAATAACCACCATTATTTACGGCTATGGTTTTTTGTTGCGCCAACAGGCTGGCTAAATCGTGTGTTAGATACTTAGTATCTTCATACCAGAACAGCCGCATTTTCTCACGTCTATATGGGGTTGAAAAGTGACTATATTGGGCACGTTGTTGATTGAAACTCGCAGCAGTTAATATATCCACGCGGCCATTTTCAAGCTCGACCAAACCGCGCTTTGATGACGGCAAAGGCACAAACTTACTACAGAATCCAGCATGCTTTAACACCAAACGGCTGATCTCTACATCTATTCCTGTAAGAGCCTGCTCACCATCAAAGACAAATGGTGGCCAAGGTAATATCACCCCTACTTGCAGAGTTTTTTCGCAGCTGTTACTAATTGGACTCAATAATATCAGAAATAAATAAATGTATTTGATAACTACAGCCTAGTTAAATTACAGACGCTTTTTACAGTATGGTGCATCTGACTCGAAAAACCAAAAAAAGCAGCCCGAAAGCTGCTTTAAGTAAATTACATATTAACCTTATTACCTCAAAGTAGGCTTGGGTAATAGGCTAATTAAAGTAATTTCCATACGCCTGCTACGCCTGGCTCATTTCCTTGAGTCCACCACTTAGCTTGGTATTTATTGCCTTGGTGCATTACTTCATCACCGCTATTATAAACAGCCGCAGATTGCCAAACTACTGAACCAGTATCATCTACTGGTGGAGTTGTTGCTTCCCAAACGCCACCTAAATCAGGACGATTACCTTGAGTCCACCATTTAGCTTTGTATGTAATACCGTTATAAACAACAATATCGCCGCCAACATATACCTTACTGACATCCCACGTATCACCTGTAGGAGGCGTTGTATCGGTGTTAGTTACCGTTACAGTAAAGCTTTGAGTGGTAGCAACTTGGCCGTCACTTACTGCCACAGATACTGTCAAATTAGTATCAGCATCGACTGCGCCCGCCGTAAGATTAACACTGGCACCACTGCCAACTAATGTAAGACCTGCAGGGACATTCCATGTATAAGTCAGTGCGTCGTTTTGCGCATCAGAGGCAACAACCGTTACTGCTGCAGAAGCGCCTTCTTCAACAGTGATATCAGCAATCGCATCAACTGTCGGTGCAGTGTTGTCACCAGTTGTTGGCGCGATGACATTAACCACAACACTTTGGCTTACCGTTGCTTTGCCATCAGTTACACTGACGGTTGCCGTAAACTGGCTGTCTTGGGTTACGTCAGGTGCAGTAATTGCTAATGTATTTGTAGCACTACCAGATACCGTTAATTCAGATGATGCAGTCCAACTAAAAGTTAGTGGATCATTATCGGCATCTGTTGCTGAAGCACTGACAGAAACACTTTCGCCAGCGTTCACGGTTACAGTGCTTGATACTGATAACACTGGTTTTTTATTACTTGGTGGTGTAACAACTCCACCTAAGCCATCGTGCATAGCATTGAGAATATCGCCATTATCGGCATCAATTTCCCATGCAAATAACCCACCTAAGTTATATTGATTAACATAAGCACCTTTAGCTATCACTGACTCACGGCTATCGTAAGTAATTAGTTTACCTGTGGCGCGATTCCACACATACGCAGCTTGCGCTTGGTCATCGTAGCCTACTTCAAAGCCATTAACACCAGTGCCTGCAGCACCAATCATATGAGTTTTGATGCCTTTATAATCAATAACGCCATCTTCCCACACGCCTTGTGCTGTTGAGCCTTTTAATGGACCGGAGCCTGTTGCTGTCATAGGGTTACCATCAATAGTGGTGCCTGTTGGATAAACACCTTCCCAACCACGGCCATACATAGCAGTACCAACAACAATTTTTTTCGAGTTTACATTTTGTGCTAATAATAACTGTACTGCGTTATCTGTTGTATAAGCAGGGCCTTTACGTGGCTCACCGTTTTCATCTACGCCCGTACCATTACATTGCCCTACGCTCATATGCTCACCACAATAAAGCGCAGTTTGATGGCCAGTTACGCCACTCCATGCTCCATAAAAGTCATAAGTCATAGCGAAAATATAATCCATGTATTGGCTAGCGGCTTGGTAGTCAACGTCTTCAATTTTATCGTAACCAGCGCCAATTGCTGACGTAAGCTCATAAGTACGGCCTGTTTCAGCTTCAAGCTTATCAAGCATAGCGCGCAGCTCTTGCATTAACGCAACGTATGCAGGACCATCATTTATCGGATCGCCAATATCTGGGTTAGGGCCGTCACCACCAGGAAATTCCCAGTCAATATCAACACCATCGTAAAACTTCCAGGTTCTTAAAAACTCTTCCATTGATGCTACAAAGGTGTCGCGGTTAGCTTTATTAGTAAAACCACCAAATGGATCAGAAAGCGTCCAGCCACCTACTGATGGTAAGATTTTAAGATCCGGATAACGCTGCTTAAGTGCCATTAACTGTGAATAAGTACCACGGATTGGATCTTTTGCATCCACACCTGGCAATGCTTTTTGCACAGCGGCCCATGGATCGTGGATAACCACTTCATAATCAGCAGAGCCAGCACAGGCTGTTTCAAGTGCTTGTTTAGGGCTGCCAGTTAATGATGCATTTTCACCACAAATTGGAATAAAGCCATATAAAATGTGACTTAAGTTTTGTGCCGGGATATTTGTAACATCATAATCTCGTCCGTAAATACCCCACTCAACAAAATAAGCACCGGTCACTAACCCTGCTTTGGTACCAATATCACGGTTATTAGGATCAACATCCATCGGCAGTGGCGCTAAGTGCCCGCCGTCGGTATCTGCAATCACGATTGGCTTACCAGCACTGCGTGCACAAGTAGTACCGCCTTCGCATAGCTCTACATATAATGTATGGCGACCAGCTTTGTCATAAGGGAAAGAAATAGTCCCGGTCTTAGAACCTGCAGCAAGTGTACCTTCATTTACCAACATATCATCAAAGTAAACTTTGTAGCTGTCACCACCGTCACCGCTCCATGCACTCCATTGAATGTTGATAGCAACTTCATCAACACGAGTAACAAGTTGTTTATATGATCCATTACCTTCTAGATCCACTTCAACAAAAGAATACTGTTGCGGTTCCCAATTAATACTTGGTGTAGACGGTGCTGCAACGGCTGTACTTGCAAATAGAGCAACGCCAATGGCTGCTGTTAACTGTTTAATATTCATATTTCTCTCTTATCCATTATTTATTTAATTATTTAATAAGTTTGAACTACAAAACTTAGGCTTCTGATTAAAGTTTGGTCCATACATTGGCTTGTCCAGGTGTATCACCTTGAGTCCACCACTTAGCGCTATAGCGCTGTCCTTGATAGGTTACTTCAGCACCACTTTGATAGGCTTTACTTACATTCCAATCGTTATTCATACCCGGTTGTGAATCGCTTTGCCATGCATTAGAACTATCAGGTTGCTGACCCTGACTCCACCATTTCGCGGTATAAACAACACCTTGAAAACTGGCTTTGTCACCGGCTTGATAAACTGCACTACTGCTCCAAGCAGCAACATCAGGATCAGTGATAACGCTGTCATTTACAGTGACTTTAAAGCTAGTTTGAGTACTTAATTGACCATCCGAAACCGAAACCGACACGGTATAATCTGTGCTTGTTGATACCTCTGGCGCACTAATCACCACGTTTGCGTCACCACCGGTAAAGCTCAGTGGTGCTGGCACTGACCAGCTGTAGTTCAATTGCGTTTGTTCATCATCAAAAGCATGAAGGTGTACGGCTGTGCTGGTGTTTTCATCGACAACTAAATCATCCAAAGTATGTACAATTGGCGCAGTATTAGTGGGAGCGCTTTGCACACTTAAGGTATAAGTGTAATTTTCATTACTGCTATACACTTGATTAGTCAGTACATCAGTACTGTTATAAACCACGTCACCGGCTTGATTTTGCACGCCAATTTGTACTAAATGGGCATAATCTAAGTTCAGTTGTTGTGCCAGTGCTTGCTGCCAACTCGCTTGATTCGCAGCGGTCACTTTTAATTGCTGATTGATAACCTCTTGGCCATTTTCATCAAATAAACGTGCCCAAACAGTGTCACCCGCAATGGCACTTTGTCCTTGACGAACAAAGTAACCAACACTTGACCAAACACTCGGATCCGTCGGCCCTGCGTCTGTCACAATATTGATATCGCTACAGTTATAGAAACCTTCCCCCACCACATCAATACGTTGCCAACGGCTATATAAAATAGCATCGCCGCTGCGCCCTTGTGGAATAGCAACATTCATTTCGTAATAACGCTTTCCATCGGTATCTTTGATAACGTCAATATTTTCATGTTGTTGAACTAGCTCTAAGTCAGCCCACGTCAATACA
Source organism: Pseudoalteromonas sp. SR41-8 (assembly GCF_014163915.1). Lineage (NCBI taxonomy): Bacteria > Pseudomonadati > Pseudomonadota > Gammaproteobacteria > Alteromonadales > Pseudoalteromonadaceae > Pseudoalteromonas > Pseudoalteromonas sp. SR41-8. The sequence continues at coordinate 73,001 of NZ_JACJEE010000001.1, read as the reverse complement.
TCTGTTGCTGCATTAAAGCTTGGTTTAGTTAAATAAAACTGCCAAAAACTGGGATTATGCGGCGTTGCTGCTAAATAACGAATTTGAATTTCACCATTGGCATTAGGTACCACATCACTGCGTTGCCAATGCGGCGAAGGTAAATCCATACCACGCTTTGCGTTGTCACCACCGGCACATAACGACCCATTTGGTACCTTAGCCTCTACCGCGGCTTGATTTAAGTAGTTCGGTGTATTAACTGAAAACTCAATATCTTGTACAAATTGCACTGTACCCGACTCTAAAAATGCGGCACGACAAGCAAGGTTTGGAATATTAGTGCCATCTTCGGGCCACCAATACCCACCATCGGCTTGGCAAAAAGCTTGCCGCGCTTTTGGGCTATCCATATAACCATGAGCATTCACTTGCGCTGGCATAATTGTTAGTAATACGCTGCTTGCCACTGCCGAGAGTGATAAAGTTTTAAATTTAATAGCTATCATTGTTTTGTCCTTGAAAAGCTGAAATTTTGGGACAAGCAAACTTGCCCCTATTATTTACTTACAGACTACAACTTTTAGTCCAGTCAGCTGTTGCTCCAGGTTCAGAACTTGTCCACCACTTCGCTTTATAAACGGCACTGTTATGAACCATTAAGTCACCGCCTGCGGCATGGCTTGGATTGCCTGCCCAGTCTTTTTGAGGGAAGTTTGGATATACAGGGATTGAGCTCACAGCCACACCTTCACACATACCAGATGTATCGCCACCACCATTACCAGGATCCGTGGTGTCGCCGCCACCGGTAGTTCCATCAGGCAATTGTGGGTATTCAAATTTGAACGCGTAAACTTTGCCATCTTTTTCTATAGTAAAGTTACTAGGACCGGTAATTGGCATGTAATACATAACTTGCGCATTGACTGTTTTGCCACCACTGAAGTCTTTCGGTTGACCGCCCCATTCATTGTTCAGAGTGATTGAAAAACGGTGGAATTCATTTTCATACCCACCAATGTTGTTACCTGCTGCATTTGAGCCATTTACTTCAACTGCCATGCCCAATTTTTCTTGTGCGTTCCAGTTAGATTTAAAAATAGCCGATGTTGATACAGATACATCAAACGAAATTTTCGCACCGCTTAGATCAATATTGGAGTTATTAGTAAACGCAAATGTTGGGCTAATTGGGTAGTTATCATCACCAATTGGGAAGTCTTTTGCTGCAAACGTTACATCTACCGCTTCAGTTGGTACAACAAAGTTTGGATTACCTGGATGAGTGTCGTACGCCACACCACTTTGGTTAAACTTGTCATAAGCCAAAGTTGTTAAGGTAGAACCCATGAAGTACTCACCTTTTGCTGAGTCAAAATCATAATCACCAGCAAGTTCCCAAAACATGATACCGCCAAGGCCATTGTTAATTACGTAATCAACTTTAGCTGCCATAGACTGCTCATCTTCAATAGATAGGAATACTTTTTTCTCTGAGTTCCATAACCAAGGTGCAACAGCAACGCTGTCATAGTGACGTGTATAAGTACCCGTTAATTGATCATCAACATCAGTCTCTGGTGTTAAGCCATACACACCTAAGTACGAACCAACAATGCCGTTCTCAAGATTTTTAACATGCCACAACGGGTTAGAACCTGCTGGCATTTCTTGTCCTGCATCGTTCTTATCATGCCAAAGATTATCAATGCCTAATGCGCCATCGCCACACTTGTTCTTTTCGCCAACGCCGGTACCTGTTGCGCAATCTGCTTGATTAGGTAGTGCAGATTGCCCCCACAGCCCATTAGTACCCCCGCTGACATCTTTAAAACCACGGGTATAATAAGGAATACCAATATTGATACGCCCTGCCGATACTGCGCCGCGGAAATAACGTACCGCCCAATCAGTATTTAAATAACCAATCCCTTCAAACTCTTTAGTGCCATATACATTCCACTGCGCAAGCTCGGAGTCAAGACCGGTATCAAATAAGGCAGCGTTGTGGCCAACATGCGAGTTCCATGCTCCATGTAAGTCGTAAGACATGATGTTAACGTAATCGAGGTATTTAACCGTTTGGAATGTTTCCATACCACGAAGTAAATAACCTGAAGAAGGCGATGCAATTGTTAGTAAATAATGTTTACCCGCTTTTTCACCAGCACGGTCTAACTCTTCGCGCAGCTTTTTCATTAGTACTTGGTAAGATGCATTTAAACCTGCACGACGTGCATTTGAAATTGGGAAATCATCAGGGTGACCTGAATCTTTCATTGATGATGGGTATTCATAATCAATATCAACACCATCAAAACCATATTTCTCAATGAACTCGACTGAGCTTTTTGCAAAGGCATCAATGCCCGCTTGATTAACTGAACCATCTGCATTGGTCGTCATGGTATAAAAACCACCACTTTCAACGCGGCCCGTTTCATCAAAGAAACCACCCGTTTCAGCCCAACCACCTACAGATACTAATGTTTTAACGTGTGGGTGTTGTTTTTTGAATTTGTTTAAAAGATTGAAGTGACCTTTATACGAGAAGCTTGGGTCCATTTCGGCACCTACCACTCCTGGCCATTCCATATTTGTAGCTGGATTACCGGCTGCATTTGGATCGCCAATCGATACTTTATTATTGGCATCAACATGGGCAAACGCATAGTTGATATGAGTTATTTTATCCCATGGAATATCATTTACTAAATAGCTCGGTTGGCCATTTGCGCCATTGCGCCAACTGGTAAAATAACCAATTACACGACGCGGATGATCAACACCCATTATCTCACGACCATCTGCATCATACACAGTACAATACGGCGTATTTACACCTGGTGTTTGATATAACCCCTGCGGATGACAATCAGTTCCAGTCACTGGTCCGGTATTTTCTTCAACAACAGTAAGCACCTTTGTTACTTGGGCTGTTGCGCCTTCGTTATCAGTTACCGTTAACGTAAAGGTTGCCTGACCAAGCGCTGTTGCTTGCCAAGCATAACTGCTTGATGCCGTACTTGCTTGGTGCACATCAGCACCATTAACCGCAAAGTTAAGTGCCGTTACTTGACCATCACTGTCAGTACCTGCAAGAGCAAACACCACTTGTGAGCCAACCGTTAATTCTGTTGGTAAACTACTGAAACTAATTGTTGCCACCGGTGCTTGATTAACCGGATCCACGATTTCAGTAACGCTGATCGTATTGATCACTTGCGAAGATTGCGCGCCGTCGTCATCGGTTGCTACTGCACTCAATTGATGAGTGCCGACAACCGCGGGCCAATTAGTACTAAACGGTGCGCTACTATCAGTTGCGATTAATGCACCATCAACAAAAAACTCAACTTTTGTCACAGAACCATCTTCATCGGTTGCTTGCGCAGTTATGACAACGCTGTCTTTATCGGCAAATTGAGAATTATTTGCAGGAGTTAATACTGTAATATTGGGTGCCTGATTCTCAGTGACAGCGCTGTCACACAAACCCAAAAGTTTCCATTCTTGCCACGGGCCTGAATTCTCTAAAGGGTTTGATTGTGTCCACCACTTTGCCTCATATGCACTATTTTGTGTGTGTACTTGGCTGCCACCGCTGTGAGTTTGACCCGTTTGCCATTGCGTTAATGCACTACAGTCGACTGCTGCGTGCACACTTAAGCCTACAAAACTGAGTGACACCGCACTTAGTTTGAAAGCATTTTTTATTGTCATTTGTGAGCTCATAGCTCCTCCGCCCAGGGTTAAATATAACATTAAATTTACAACTCAGTTTAAAAACTACCACAGTTAACTCATACGTCAACTTAATTTGGATATGTGATGTATAGAAAACAGCCACTTTATTAACCAAAAAGGACTATAAATGATATTTTTTATCATCATTTAACATCAAATAAAAACCATACAGTTTAAAGAATGGGTAATTTCGCATACAAAATATGAACGCAAGGTTAATTTATGGTTACATTTTATTTGTGAGTATCTTCGCGGGCTCTAGCAAGTTTTACGAAAACGTAAACGTGAGTGTGAATAGGTATAAACAATAAGGTGGTAGACTATATAACCAAAAAACCTCGATTAGAAAAAAATTATCTAAGCGAGGTCTTATAAAAATTTCTGAGCTTGCTATTTTTTATAAAAAATAGCGTTTAGAACAAAAGCCCTATTTGATCACAACGTCATTAAGCGGCGATTAAATAGGACTCTTGTCCTGCATGCTTTTTGTTGCGCTTGTAAGCACCTTTACCTTTTTTAGCAGCTACAATTTGTGGTTTAAAAATTTTCGATGTCACTAATGCGGCTAATGCATTATCGCGAATAACACCCCGACCTGTATCTACTGATGTTGTAGATTTAGTCACTTTAGAACGACGTTTACTCATTTATTTTTCCTCTTTAAAAGTTTTGCGATTGTATGCTTGATATAAAAAAACACAAGCATTTTAAATCAAAAAGCCCGCTTATTTGCGGGCTTAATAACAACTATAAATTTAGAAACTAAAACTTACTTTTGCGTAATAACTTCTGCCATCAAAGCCATAAGGCAATGCACGTACAGGGTATTTAAATGCGCCATTGGTGATAAAGTTTAGTACTTCGTCATCACCTAGTTCATCTGGCGTTTCGTCAAATACGTTATCGGCACCAACCGAAAGCACAAACATATCATTAATTTGGTAGCTAACATTTAAATCAACTAACACTGCTGATTCAACCGTACTAGTTGGTTTGAATGAACCTGTTGGCGAAAGCTCACCCGGTAATGATATATGGTCGTTACCAAAATATTTTACATCAGTTTCGCCAAAGTAATTAAAACGAATTGTTGAAGTGTATGCATCACGTTCGTAGTCAAAGGTAAGTGTTGCTCGTTCACTAGGCTGTCCGTCGGTAAAAAAGCTGCGTTGTAAATCATCAAATGCAACCGATTCTGGAATGCCGTCCGCTGCGTTTACACCATCAATTTTAGTATCGTTTAAGTTACCCGCAAAAGTAACACCAAAGTTACCGCCTTCTACATCGGTACGATATGATGCAATTATATCAACGCCTTGAGTGGTTGAATCAACTGAGTTCGAGAAGTAGTTAGCTTGTACAGCGCCGGTTGCTTGTAAAGCAGCAACAGCCTCAGAGCTAAACGATACATCGTCAGCCGTTAATAAACTGCCAAGTGTAATACGGTCTTCAATTTCTACGCGGTAAAAATCAACCGTTAACGAAAGTTCGCTTGTGACATCGTAAACAAAACCAGCACTGTAGTTTGTCGATGTCTCAAGCTTTAAGCTATCTACACCTAGTGCACTTGGGAAAGCAGTGCCCGTATTTGCAGTAAATGATTGCGTTAACGTGCCGTCGGATCCTAAGTTAGTAGTAAATGCTGTATAGCCACTTTGCTGCAGCGAAGGGGCCCTAAAGCCAGTAGATACCGCACCACGTACTGCAAAGTCATCGTTAAATTCATAACGCGTTGCTAACTTACCAATTAAGTCATCTCCAGCATCAGAGAAATCTTCATAGCGAAGTGCACCACTGACGTTCCATGCATCAGTAAGCATAGTTTCAACATCTACGTAAAATGCGTAGCTGTTACGGTCGCTCTGATTTGCAGCTTCTGGACGCAAACCGTTATAAGCTTGAAAGCCACATTGTGCAAATTGCTCAGGGTCGTTCACTGATGGATACGATGTATCCATGTTTGCTAAACCACATGCGTACGATGCTTCATCACCAGGTACTATCTGGTAATTTTCTTTACGGTACTCTGCACCAATTGTTACATAGAGTGGTTCGCCGCGACCAATGTCCACAATACCATTTACGTCAAGGTTAATTGTTGTTTGATCGAACCTAAAACCACCTGAGTAACCACCACTTGGGCCTGCATTTGCTGCTATATCAGCATCACTTGCCGTTGGGTTATTAAATAAATACTCCGCCGCGTAAGAAGCGTTTAATGTATTGCGTGATGTAAAGTCATATTGGTTTTCACCATAAACTGCCGATACATCGTAATTCCAATCTGGATTAATATCACCTTTAAAACCTAGCGCAATAGAAATATCCTGTGCTTCGTTATAAATGCGCGGTAAAAAACCATCACTGTATACTTGAGTAACATTTTTAGATGCTTCGTTAAAGTTACGGTAAAAACCGTTACCCAGTGCAGTGCGCTCAGAGTAACCACCAAACGAGTAAAGCTCACCGTCGCCCATTGGCAATGCCATATTATAAAATAACGAGGTAAATTCACTTTCCGAATTACCTTGGCCCCAACGAACGTTGTCAGATAATGTACCTGGCTCTACATCAAGCGATCCACCTGTATCGCGCTCTGCGCGGTTAGTACCATCGGCATCACGATACTCAAGAGATAAATTAATAAAACCGCCTTCTGTGCCCAAATCAAAACCGCGATTTAAACCCGCTGAAATGGTATCGCCATCACCTTCAGCTGTTTCACTATATTGTACATAACCAGTTGTTATACCAGTTGAATCATTCAGTGATAAGTTAATAACCCCAGCAATAGCATCAGAGCCATACTGCGCTGCAGCACCATCGCGTAATACTTCAACGCCTTTAAGTGCCGTAAGTGGAATAGCATTCATATCGGTACCCGCAGCACCTGCACCAACTGTACCATTAAGGCCAAAAATAGATTGATTATGACGGCGCTTACCATTTACTAAAACCAGGGTTTGGTCTGGCTGTAAGCCGCGTAATGTTGCTGGGCGAAATAAATCGGAACCGTCAGAAACTTGTGTACGCGAAAAATTAAACGATGGCGCTGTAGCTTGTAAGCTTTGACCAAGCTCGGTAAAGCCACCTTTGTTTAAATCATCAGCGTCAATTAAATCAATGGGTGACGAAGATTCAGTTGCTGTGCGGTTAGAAACCCGTGAACCTAAAACGGAAATTTGTTCTATGTTTTTTTCTGCTTGAACTTGTGCGTCTTCAGCCATGACAGCTGAGCTGGTAAATGCAAGTCCTACGGCGATAGCCAATGTATTTAAACGAAGTATTGTCATGTGTGTTGTTCGACCCTGTTGACTCTTCACCTGTTTACTCGATTGCAGTAATAAACAAGTAAATTCATAAAAGTTATAATTAGTGTAATGCAGCGTCATTTACATAATGACGCCTTGACGAACATCCTAGCAACATACACATATAAAAAGAAACATATTTAACTGCGACAATGGTCGATATATGCAAAAATTAGCTAAATTTTCTTCTTTTCCATGTTTTTGATTGAATTTTAAACAAAAAAAAGCATGATTATTCAAATCATGCTGGTTGTTAAAACTATGTTTTCTAGCCTTCTTCTTCCCACAAAGCCAGTTTTTCATCTTCTAGCATCAATGCCATGGATGCAATGCCAGTAAGACTTTCATCTAATCCAGTATACAGTAGTGCAAAGCCTTCACTAAGTACCGCTGGTTCTGGATGCTCTTTGAGCGAATCTGGCCACATCGCAAAAGTGGCTAGTAAATTAAGCGTCGCTTCAAAGTTATCAATAAATAACTGTCCATCTGCCTGATTCTCAACGACCTGTTTATCGGCACTGAGTAAAAAGTTAAAGTCATGCTGCCATACTTCTTGATTCACCATATAAGCAGCTAAATAGCCGACACACCATTGTTGTAGTTGCTCACTCGGCTCTTTAGCATCTTTACCATGAGGGTAAATACTTGCCAGTATATGCTGCTGCGCGACCTGAGCCTCGGTCACATTATCCAGCAGCGTGATCATTGCGTCATGCTCCGCTGAGCTTGTCATTAATCGGGTATAAATAGGGTCATTTTTATCAGCAATATAATTGGCAATTTCTGACTCGCCATAAAATTCCGAGCACGCCAATAACCCACTGATAAAACCAATCACGCTGTCAGTACTCACCACTTTTAGTTCAGGGTGCTGACTTAGATAATCCCTAAGAACCAATTCACTTTTTTCATTAAGCATTATTCACCCTCAAGTTATTATAAAATTCATACCTACACTAACCAACAATTGGCTAATTTAAAAGCAAATTATTACTTAACCTAACTCTGGTTAAATGGTTTTTGCCCTGAGTTAAGGTCGCTCACTCAACACTGGAAAAATACATCGCACACATGTACCTAAACTTACGATAGTCTCAATTTCAATTTTTCCCTGATAATCATTAACCATAGTGTAGACTAATAGTATGCCCGTAGCTGTTAATTGCAGACTGGTTTGCTAATATAGGAGAGATGTAATCTAGTCATAGTTCGTCGCGATCATAGCAACCATTTTCTTAACATAAATTATGGCGAAACAATTTCAAACACAATAAGCGTCGAGTTGCAGCAAAATACAAGCATTTTATTTACCTTATACCCCACAGCTAAATTATTAACTGGCTTTTTACAAAAAATTATCGAGCACTTCCTTTTCAAATAACCTGAGATCACTATAAAAATCCCATCACTTATTAAGCCTTATTAATAACCACAATAAATGATGCTAAGTAATAAAATCGAAAGGTTAAAATATCTGTAGCGTGTAATACCAATCGACTTAAATATTTAACCATTCTAGCGAGCTAAATAAAGCGCTAACTGCGTTATAATTTTTTTCAAGTAGAACAACTACATGTCAAAATTTACGCCTTGTTATCACTGTATTTATCTGTCGCTATAAATGGTCAGTAACTTAACACGATTGGTATAAATATTTCGAGGTTAAGTTTACAGCAGTATATTTTTTGCTGATACAGTGCCTGTGCAATGTGGTTGTATCACTAAATAATTGATAAAAAATTAAAAAAAGCGCAGCTCAAAATTTCTGCCTAGAACAAATTGGTTTTTCATTACTTACATGGATTTAGAGAAAAGCCGATAACAGAATGCGCTAGCTTTACTTAGTTTTTATTTAGTCTACTAAGTTATCATGCTAATGCCGCGATTGAAGCGCCCCTATATAGAGCAAATTTGAATCATGAAAGGTCAACACTCCCTAGTAAGAAATCAGGTATGTTTTCCAATCAAAACTAGCTAATGCTTGCGTCAAATTAATATCAACATTTTTATCAGTTAATAAAACTTGTAACTTATCTACTGAGCATGCACTAAATAAAATTTTCCTGACTATGTAAAGTAGCTGATTTATTTCGTTAAGCTTGGCTTCTTTTATGCCATTTAAGTCATTACAGCTCATCAATAAAGTACATATTCGACTATCATAACCCCACAATTTCATTACATAAGCAGAGACACTTTGATAATGAGCTAAATCATCCGTGTTAATACCTTCATCATAGCTTTGCGCTAGACTTTGATCCCCGCAAAGCAAAATAACCTTACCGACAAAGCTAAGTATTGCGACAGAAAAAAGTAATTCTTGGTTTTTTCGATTAAACCCAGCATGCTCAGCAAATGTTTTTACACAGCCTGCGTAATTAGACGCTATTTCAAGCTGTCTTTCGTGCACACGAGTAGGTAATACATTACCTACTGCTTGCGACATTGCTAAAGAAGTAACAATCGCTAATAACATAGTGGAGCCAATCCTAGATACGGCTTCATCTATAGAAGATGTTTGTCGCTGAAAACCAAGATAAGCTGAATTAGCAATTTGAAGTAATTTAGCTGTAATAACAGGCTCTTGAGAGACTATGGTGGTTATTTGATGTAAGTTATAATCATCGCTACTCAATACTATTTGTAACTTTTGGAGAAATATAGGACAAACAGGAAAACTCATCATCGCCCCTAACTGACGACGAACATGTTTTTCAAATGGTAAACTCTTTAGCTCGGCAACATTATTTAATAAATTACTAATGTCTGCACCGCTAAAAGGCTTACTTAAATACGCATGCACTAAATTAGGTTGACGCATTATTGTTGTGTTTGTCATATCCCCAGTTAGTAATGCTCTTACCGGATACGGATACCTAGCAACACATAATTCAAGCACATCCAAACCATTCATATGAGGCATCAAGTAATCACTAATTACTAAATCCACATCGGGGTTGTCTTGTAATAATTGCCAAAACTCATCTAATTCATTGGCAACAAGTACTATTGTGTTAGGAAATGTGCGAATAATTGTCCGCTGTAAAGCTTTCAGTAACAGCGCATCATCATCTAACAATACCACGGTCACTGATGTCATATAGTAATTATCTTGTTAGTTGATTGTATAAATGCGCAGAAATCATCTTCTTCAAGTGGTACTGAAAAGTAGAAACCTTGCACATAATCACAACCTAATGTCTTTAATTTAGAACACTGAAAGGGTGTTTCTACACCTTCAGCGATCACTTTAAGTTTTAGCTCATGGGCCATACGAATAATATTACGCACTAGGCTCTGCATACCAATTGATGAATCGAGATCTGTAATTAGTACTTTGTCTAACTTAAGTGCATCAACTGCCAGTTTAGATAAGTAAGCTAGTGACGAATAGCCAACACCAAAATCATCAATTAAAATCTCAAAACCATGAGATCTTAATTCTGAGAGTTGCTGTTGACACCCAGCAATATCCTCAACTAGGTATGTTTCAGTTAATTCAAAATGAAGTTGTGATGAGAGTAAGTGATGTTTTTTTACACATTCAAGAACAAAATCAACAAAACCTTTGTCTTCTTTTAGCTGCCTACCAGATACATTAATTGCCAGAGGGCAAGACTCAATCCCCTCTTTCATCCAACGGCTAAGTGCTTCGCAACTTTTTTCAATCACCCATCGCCCCAATTCAATGATCTGGCCATCACATTCTGCTATTGGAATAAACTGAGCAGGTGACACCCAGCCATATTTTTTTGGCTCATACCATCGGACTAAGACTTCAGCACCGGCAACTTTTTGAGACGATAAATCAATTTTAGGCTGAAAACGTAGTGTTAATTGTTCTTCAGAAATAGCAGTAAGCAGCATTCTGCTCAGCTCAAACTCTTTTTTATAATCAGCTACTAAATCTGGGTCAAACCTAGTTATAGTGCGGTGTTGTTTAACTATCTGATGCCCCATATTGAGACGCATTTGATTGATAAGTTCTTTCCCGGAAATACCATCTTCTGGCACAAAACCATAAACACCGTATAAATTCAAATCTGTTGTAGCACGAGTTAAACAAAGTAACTCATTGAATTTTTTTATTATTTTTTCCATATAGATTAATAGCTGCGTGTCATTCATAATTCTTGGGATCAATAAAACAAACCTGTCCATATTAAAGTGGCATAGTTTTATTTCATCAGTGAGCGCACCTTCGATCGCATTAACTATATCGTGTATCAGACTGTAAATTTCATGGTGATTAAGTAAATTATTCAATAATGAGAATTGTAAGACCCCTAAATAAACGACAGTACAAGGTCGAGAATTTAGCTCAAAAGAAGTGACTAACTCACAAAATTCATGTTCAGCCATCAGGCTTGACTTTTTAAACCTGAGTTCATTTTTCGGACAAGCTCCCCCAAAAGAAAGCTTGAGAAGATGAGCAAATTGATCCGATAGGTATCGCTCTATTATTATTTCCTTTTCTTCACCCGTTGCAGACACATCGAAATAATTAAGAAACAGTGTTGGACTTTCCTCTGCAAAAAAAGCATCGATAACATCTGTTTTTAACGTCGCAGATAACTCAGAGACATTTCTGCCTTGAAGTTGTTCGATATTATGGATAACTTTTTTTGCATAACCATTATAGCGACCGATTACTCCTTTATCAGTAACTTCAATCAAGGGAGAAACACTACCCAAAAGTATCTGGTCTCGTGTTTTTTGAAAATGATATTTTGAAAATTCAACCAGTGCTTGATGAATATTTGTTAATAAATCATCATCACTCCACGGCTTTTCCAAAAAACGGAAGGCTACACCTTGATTGAGTAATTCAACGACTGATTTAAAGTCTGCATAGCCACTAAGTACCAAGTTAACGGTAGTAGGCCATTTTTGTTTCACTTCAAGTAAAAACTCAGCGCCATCCATAACCGGCATTCTGAAGTCGGTAACTATGACTGCTACACGATTAGTACTCAAATATTCAAGAGCATCTGCTGCACTTGATGCTGTTGCAACATCAAAACCCGATCGAACAAACAGTCGCTTAAGCGATCGTAAAACATTCAATTCATCATCAACCAGAAGAATAGTGTTTATCATTATTTGCTACCTCTGCATCAACGGCTACTTATTAACTAATTTATTAACAATATTTATTAATTCATCGCTAGTAAACGGCTTGCAAAGATAACCATGCGCACCAACTACAATCGTATTCTTTAACTCTTCTTCGTGTACCCCTGATATAACAAGAATTTTAACATCTGAAAATCTTTCCTGCGCACGAATCATACGAATAACTTCTAACCCACTTATACCTGGCATACGTAAATCAACCGTTATCAGATCAGGGTTCTTTTGTTGCAATAAAAGCCCTGCTTCAAAGCCACTGGCAGCTTCAATAATACTAAAATTTTGTTTTTTTAAGGTTCGCTTGATACTTGAACGAACATTGACCTCGTCATCAATAATTAGTACTTGTTTCTGCAAAGATAAGCTATCCGATATTGGCATGTTCTGCTTCTTAAGGAAGTTTATAAAATCAGAAACTTGAACACGATAATTGCCCCGTCCAGGTAATTTATGACCAACTAATTCACCGGATGCAATCCAGCGACTAACGGTTCTTTGGTGTACATCGCAGTAGCGGGCTATCTCACTTGGCTTTAACGTTTTTAACATCACACAACAACTTAGTATCAATCTATTTAAATCGTAGCACAGCTTTATTACTATTGCGACAAATGAGACAGAAGGGCTATTAATGCTATACAAGTAGAGCCTGACATTAAAATTGGTACACCCAAAGACAACAACAGGCGCACTTTGCAACTTGAATATTAAGGTAACTTAAACATCTAACTAAATGCCGCTGGCTGAATATTTCATCGGCAACGTATTGGACAGAAACATGACGAGATATTAAGCTCAACAAGGACACCAACAGTATTTATGAATATTAAAAAAGGTTCAAAATGTTTTCGATTGAAACTAAGTGCATCTAGAATAAAAAAAATAAAGAGTGCGAACATCAATTAACACAAAAAGTATCTGCGATTATTCGTTTAGTGGTATCTAGCGCTGACATAATAATAGGAGCTGTTCTTATTTTTTTTGGTGCTTATAGACGATTAAATAAGTACATAATGCAAGAATTACAACTTGCACACATTCCTTTAACAACAGAATTTCATTTTCGCTACGTAAGCTACTTCGATATTTATAAAAATAGAAAGTAACTTAATTATATTTGGTAAATACTATGAAAAATAATGAACAGCTATTAGAAAGGATTCATCAACTGGAAATGAAAAATAAAGCTCTAGAGCAAGCAGGGGCTTTTAATACGCTAATATTAAATGGCCTAGAAGCAATATTAGCAAGCTCAAATACTGATGAGTTATTTAAAGATTTTTTCTCTATATTACAACGAACAATATCTTTTTCAGCAGCAATATTAGTCAAATATAATCCTAATACTGAATCCTACTCTATGCTAAAAGCATCAAAGGAAAATGCAGAGAAAGTATTACCTGAATTAATCGCTATTTTGTCGATACAGCCCAACATAAAAAATATATTTGAGTTACGTAAACTCACTAAGTGGCAAATAGATGACCTTTTTTGGCAACAACAACACTCACTATTAACTGCGCCAGTAACAACAAATAAAAAACAATATCAATTATTTGTTTTTTCTGAGAAACAAGGTGCTTTTAATCAAAAAGACGTGAGTTTACTTCAGCAATTTATTAGCTTCACTGGTAATACAATTTCACAATTTGAACAAAAAAGTCTACAGCAAAGGCAGCAAAACATAGAGCAAACGTTAATCAACTCAGAAAAAATGGCTTCATTAGGACAAATGGCCGCAGGCGTTGCTCATGAAATAAACAACCCATTAAGCTACGTTATCAGTAACATTCAGAACTTAGCCCATAATATACAGCAGCACACTAATTTGATTAAAGATTTAGTAAAACCGCAATTTCAAAGTACACGCGCTATCAACGAACGGCTAGAACACTATCAATTTGATGAATTAACACAAGATACCAGTGATATTTTAAGTGAAATGAAAGAAGGTGCGAATAGAGTCAAAGAAATAGTTCAGAGCCTAAAACTGTTTGCTCATCCAAATCAAACAAAAATAGATGATATCAACCTCACTAGTTTGTTAGAAAACACTCTACGAGTTGCTTGGAATCAAATAAAATACAATGCAACAATTGAAAGATACTATTGCGCAGATGAAATAAAGCTCATAGGTCGTACAACCCAGCTTTATCAAGTATTTCTAAATATTTTTATCAATGCTGCGCAGTCGCTAAGTAATTCTGTAGGAATGATAGCTGTAACCACAACACAAGACTCTTACAATGCTTATATAACAATTAGTGATAATGGTTGTGGGATCCCAGCTGATAAGCTAAATAGTATTTTTGATCCTTTTTTCACAACTAAACCAATAGGTAAAGGGACTGGATTAGGTCTGGCTATTTCAAGAGCTATTATAGAACAGCATAATGGAAAAATTTCGGTACAAAGCAAACCAGGAGAAGGCACTGTTTTTAGTATTACACTTCCTAAAAACTCAGATTTAAATGATGAAGAATTAACCATAATAGCATTAAAGGAAAAAAATGATGACTAAACTTTATTCTTTAGCGGATTTTTCAACTGTATAATAATCGACATAAATAATGACTCAACCTTTGCCAGATAATAGATAGTTAATCTAATGGTGGGAATTCAATTAATATAGTAGACCCCACATCAATAGCTGACTCAATATATATTTTACAATTATGCTTTTGTACAACTTGTAAAACCATTGACATACCCATTCCGGTTCCAGTACCGACAGGCTTAGTTGTATAAAATGGGTCATAAACTTTGTTTTTTATATCATCACTCATTCCGCAGCCAGTATCAGTTACTTTTAAAACAGTCTTATTGTTTAACTCACTCACTGACACATTGATCTGAGCTGTTCGTTCACTATCGGGAATAAACGATTGAATAGCATTAAGAAGAATATTGACTAATAACTGATTTAATTCGTTCGGTGTAAATAAAACGGACGAGTTATACGTAAAATCAAGTTCTACATTAATATCTTTAAGTAATGGCTTTAGCAATTTTAAGTTTAATTCTATAGCATCTTGCAATTTAACCTCAACCTGATGCTGGCTATCATTACGGGCAAAAAATAACAGGTTTTTTGTTATATCTCTAATTCTAATTAACCCCTCATTAATATCTGAAACTAATTCAGGTAAATCATCTTGAATGACAAGTAGTTGCTCCTTATCTTCGGATAACGAAATACTGGAGCGATTTAATGCATCAATCATATTTCTACTATACAAATAAAGTGTATCAACATTACTCATTACAAATGCCAGTGGATTATTAACTTCATGAGCGACGCCTGCCGCTAACGATCCTAATGTGGCCAACTTTTCTTGTTGTAACATTGACTGCTGTTGTGATTTTATTTGCGTTATTTGCTGCTCAAGTAACTTATTCTTTTCGTATAGCTGCCGCGAGCTATCTTCAAGCAACTGCTCGACCTCCCTTCTTGCTTTTTTTTCGCGTAGATAAGCAACATAATAAGCATCGCTAGATTCACTCATCAGCAACCTCAATATGCAAAATACACTGCTGGGCGCCTTTGTGCATACACACAGCGTGCGTAATATTAATAGCTTGATCGAAGTATTCAGCAGCACCGAATAATAAACCTTCTGCACATAAGCAAAGTTTACGCGGCGAGTTGTAATTCATTTCGATGTGACCAGGGCGGCTAATACGACATGATATAGTCGGCAGTGATGGGTCTTGATATAACTTATTTACTTCAAGATGAATAACATCATGGATCCCCATAACCAATGACGTAAAATCAGTAAAGCGCTCGACTACATCAAGGTGTCTATCAGCGAGTCCTTTAAATAAAAATTGACCAAATGCCTTCACTACATCTTGCAATGGCATATTGAGTCTCAGCGCAACACCATTAGCCATTGCAAATAACTCACCAGCGTCATAATTTTTTGCCGACACGTAAACGCGCCCCTCAGGTGTATGTGATTGTAATAGCTCATTCCATACCTCCATACCTAGTTGCTCTACAACCATGTCTTCTAACACATTAAAAATTATGCCTTTCATTACCCGCCTCCATCATTTAAAAACATTAGCTTTAGCCAGCTCAGTATTACCTTTGAAAGGAAGTACTTGTGTTTCACTCTAAAGTTTATTTTTGCTTTTTAAACGTAAATTCAAAGCAACTGCCTTTGCCTAATTCACTACTCACATTAACCTGACCGTGATGTTCCTGAACCGTTGCGTATACTTCAGAGAGTCCAAGCCCAGTACCTTGGCCTATATCTTTCGTAGTAAAAAAGGGATCAAAAATACGCACTAAATCTTCAGGGCTAATACCAGATCCTGTATCGGTTATTGTAAGTAGCACATCTTTACTTTCATTATAGGCACAACTAATACTCAATAAACCCATTGGCTGCATTGCATACAACGCATTTACAATAATATTAAACAACAACTGTCTAATTGCACTGGGTTTTGCCCAAAAAGTTATAGCTTCGTCAGGTAGTGAGACGGATGTTTTGGCTTTATATTTTATTTCGTTTTCAAGTACCACCAAGGCAGAATCAATCTCTGCACATAAATTAACCTCAGCCCAATTTTCATCATCTTGTATTGCAAAGTCACGTAATCCACTTACTATTTTTCGAACTCGCTCTGTGCCATCTAAAGACTCGTTAAGCAGTTCTGGGAGATCTTCATTAATGAACGCAATACCGTTTTTTTCATAAACATCTTCAAGTAACGCAATAAACCTAGGCTCAGCTTGCTTTAAAATGATTTTCTTTTGCGTTTCATTGGTCTTCATTAATTTTTGCGAGTAATCTTTTAGCGTTTCTAAATTTGAGCGCACAAAACCAATAGGATTATTAATTTCATGTGCAACCCCCGCAGCAAGCTGACCAATAGAAGCCATTTTTTCGGATTGCAACATTTGCCTTTGTGCAATTTTAAGCTCTTGATGTAGTTTTTTTAGCTGCTGATGCTCAGACTCCAACTCATTTTTCAAATCAGTTTGCTGCATAAAATAACTAGCCTCTGCTGTTACATCTGTTACAACAATACACACATGGCTCACTTCTCCATCACAAGCAATAATCGGCATAAATTGAACATTTTGATACATTTGAGACTCATCACCGGTAATAGGTCGAGTGCTTCTCATCGGAAATACATGTGGCCGTTGTTGCCAGTAACTGAAGCTAGAGTTTTTGAGTACAAATACACTGTCTATTTTTCGCCTTAAAAAACGCGCTTGCTCAGAGAACACAGTGAGCAGGTTCTCACCTATAAGGTGGTCATTTCTTGCAGTTAAACCGCCAGAAAATGCAGGATTAGCAAAGGTAATCACACAGTTTACATCAATAATGCAAGCTCCTATGGGGATTTGCCTTATTACTCGCTCAAACTCCGCTTTTTCCATTACTCCTCCAAGAGAGCACGGATAGGAATGAGTGCTTGTTCTATAGACCCTTCACTGAGTCCAATTAACACGCGAGCATCAAATTTCATATGCTCAATCTTAAAATCAACTTCAATAATTAACACAGAGGACCATTCAATATTTTGTGTTGCTTTATCTGGATAATAAAAGGCAGGCATATTTAACTGAGTAGATAACTCAAGTTGACTAGTAAAACCCTGCAAACAGGCAGCCGAGATTATATTTGTAACCTCCAATACAAGTTCCTCAGTAGCCGCTTGATCTAATGGTAAGTCAAAATCCATTATATCAGCCAGTGCTGAACATCCATCTTTTTGTATGCCAGTAATCACTTCACCTCGAATTGTTCCGACAAAAGATTGCCTTGCAAACCAGCTACTTTTAAAATTATCGAGAACTTCTTGAAATGCCGCAGGCGACAACGCCTCAATGGCTGGCACCGACAACGCAACCTTTGTTTGGATCAGCCGAGCAAGTGCATCTGCAGCTTGCCCCATAGATATATTCATTATTTCTTGTAAGGCATCTCGCTCCTCTTCGCTAATAGTAATCATAACAACCCAACCTCTTGTAATGTATTACTAAGCTCCTCGGCAGATATTGGCTTTTTCAAAAACCTAAACGCTCCCAAAGAATTAACTAATGCCTGCGCCTCTGGTTGAATATCAGCACTAATTACAATTACAATTGTTTTTTTATGCTCATCATGCAGTTCCTTTAAAACCTCATACCCATTCATTTGCGGCATTTGTAAATCTAGAAATAACACCTCAGCCAGACCATTATTCACAGCCTCTAAAGCCTCGATTCCATTTTTAGCTTCATGTATCTCTACATCCCAATCTTCTGGCAAGACCCTTCGAATAGTTTTGCGTGACAGCGCTGAATCATCTGCAATTGTTATCGGTATCGCCATTACAATCTCTCTTGTATTAACATTAATGTCTTATCTGTCTCATACTAGATGGGTTTTATACTTTCTGCAAAAAAACAACTCACTTTTGTCTGCGCTCGCGAAAGTTTTACGTTACTAAAATTTGAAAAGATATGTTTACTTTCTATAAAATCACTCACAACGCTGAAAACATTTAATAATTAAAAATTGTTTATACTTTAAACATATACTAGATTAAAAATGACAAAGTATTTGAATAGACAATAAATATGCATGAAATACAAGAAATCGCGGAGTTGACAAATAAGCCTGCAAATATCTTATGCTTAGACGACGAACCAGGAGTACTAAAATCACTTACTAGACTGTTAAGGCAATATAATTTCACCTCAACAGTTTGTAGCGAGGGTGAAGAAGCATTAAAGAAAATGGCAGAGACAGAGTTTGATGTCATCATAAGCGACATGCGCATGCCAAAAATGAATGGTGCTCAGTTTTTAGCTAAAGCAAGAGAGACAGCCCCAGACACGCAACGCATACTACTTACTGGTTTTTCTGACTTGGAATCTACTGTGAAAGCAGTAAATGAAGGCGGTATTCATGCATATATCAACAAACCATGGCAGAATGATCAACTAATAAGCATAATAAAGTCAGCAGTAGAGAAATACCGTTTAAAGAAACAAAATATAATTCTTCAAGCCCATGTAGAAAAACAAAACTCGCAATTAAAAGATTTAAATGACTCACTTGAAGAGTTAGTTGAGAAACGAACTAAACAGATTAAACAGGTCTTACAACAGCTAAAAGTTGCCAATACAAATGAAAAAAATGAACACCGCGCAACCTTCGAGCTGCTCTATAATTTCATTAATGCCAATCCATATTTAGATGGCACCAAAGCGCAGAACATTGCCAATACCTGTACGCAAATAGCAAAACAGTTGCAGCTACCGCCAAAAAATATAGAAATGGCGGCAATGGCTGGTTACTTAGCTCAAATAGGGCTGTTAGCAATGGATCCCGCACTTTATGAAAAACCCGTGCATGCGCTTAATGAACAGCAACGCAAAAGTTATTATACGCATCCAAGTACAGCACAATTGATGTTAATGCCTGCGACTCATCTGCATGAAGTGTCTGACGCCATTTATCACCAGTACGAACGCTATAACGGTAATGGCCTACCTAAAGGATTAAAAGGTAATGATATTCCTCTTAGTGCAATGATACTCGCGCTTGCACGTGACTATTGGGATGCATTTGAACAAAGTAATTTAAAAGATGAAGAAAAGCACCAACATGCACTCGAAACAGTAAAAATGTACAGCGGTAACTTTTACCATCCTAAATTAGTGCAAGCTTTGGAGGCTTGCCGAGTTAAATGCATTAAGCAGCAAGCAAAAGTAGGCTCAATGAAAATAATAACGGCCAAAGAGCTAGCTATCAATATGGTACTTAGCCATGCACTACATAGTCACACGGGTATTATGTTGCTACCAAAGGGGCATATATTTAGTGCTAAATCCATTGAAAAGTTACAGCAACTAGAAGCTAAAAAACCGACTCCATTTAGGATCATGATCAAATCATTGTAAATCAGTGATCCTATTTACCCTTTCATTCGTTACAATAAGCTATTAATATTAATAGCATATATTCCATAACCGTCTATTTTGCTTTAGGAGCATTGCGTGTCGCGATTTTCAGCCGTTACCGATAACCCTCATGATCAGCGTTTTAATCAAAAAACAGGGATTTTACTGACCAACTTAGGCAGCCCCGATGCCCCAACAGCAAGTGCATTGCGTATTTACTTACGTGAGTTTTTGTCAGACCCTCGTATCGTAGAAATACCGCGTATTGTGTGGATGATCATCCTGCATGGCATCATTTTGCGTATTCGCCCAAAACGCTCAGCTAAACTATATAAAAGTATCTGGACTGAAAATGGCTCGCCACTGACCCATATTACACGCCAGCAAAGCCTTAAATTAAATGCCTTATTAAAACAGCATGGCTATACCAATACCGAAGTGGTTATGGCGATGCGCTACGGTAATCCATCAATCGAAGCGGGCCTTGAAGAGCTCAGAGATAAAGGCTTAACCCGCATTATTGTGTTGCCACTTTACCCACAATATTCAAGCCCAACGACAGGCTCAACATTTGATGCCGTGGCGAATGTATTAAAAAAATGGCGCTGGGTGCCAGAGCTTCACTTTATAAATGGGTATCACAAAAACCCAACCTACCTAGAGTCACTCGCTAACAGCATTAGCGAAGATTTAGAAAAACACGGTATGCCACAAAAAATGGTGTTTTCGTACCACGGTATGCCTAAACAGTTTTTAGATAATGGCGATCCCTATCACTGCCTGTGCCAACAAACCACCCGTTTAGTGGTAGAAAAGCTAGGCCTAGACAAAGACAAAGTGATCACCACTTTCCAAAGCCGTTTTGGTAAAGCTGAGTGGTTAAAACCTTACACAGATGCAACCCTTGAGAGCTTACCAAGCGAAGGGATTAAAGACGTGGCTATTATCAGCCCTGCATTTAGCGCTGATTGCCTTGAGACACTTGAAGAATTAGAAGGTGAAAACCGAGAGATTTTTGAACAAGCTGGCGGTGAAAAATACCGTTATATAGCTGCGCTTAATGATAGAGACGATCATATTAACGCGTTATTTGAGGTGCTTAAACCAAACTTATAAATTAAACTTTAACACTGCCGCGCAGCGCTTTGGTATTACCATGTTTGGTTTTCTTATCCATGCGTCTGCGCTGTGAATTACGTGTTGGCTTAGTAGCACGACGAGCACGTTCAACCTTAGTGGCTGATAAAATAAGCTGTTTTAGTCGCTTTAACGCATCTTCCCTGTTTAGCTCTTGAGTTCGATGACTTTGTGCTTTGAGAACAATCACACCTTCTTTAGTGATTCGACTATCATTGAACGCCAACAACCGCTCTTTATAAAACTCTGGTAACTTTGAGCGATTAATATCAAAGCGAAGGTGGATCGCACTGGCCACTTTATTAACATTTTGACCACCCGCTCCTTGTGAACGAATAGCTGACAGCTCGACTTCCCATTCATCGATTGTTACGGTATTTGAAATAATTAACATGAGGTTCAGCTACATCAGGCAAAAATGTAGTATATCATCTGATGTTAACAGACTAAAACCCTCTTTAATTTATAGCGGTTATCTAATTAATAGTCTTTAATGCAACTAACAATTGAATAAAGGTGCTCAACATGAAAAAAATAATTTTATCTCTTAGTTTGTTAGCAATGAGTTTTTCAAGCCTTGCGGCAGATATCACAGAAAAAGATTTACAAGGCTATATGAAAGCATTACCCGCGGTTGTTGATTGGTCACAAAGTCAAGATTCATTAAAAAGCATGGATTTGGGTAGTATGTTAGGTGGCTCTGAAGGGGGCTCGACTGCAATGGCATTAGGCGCCCTTGGTACAATCAAAGATAATGATTTATACAAAGAGTTTGCAGCCCTTACCAATAAATATGGTTTCACCCCTGAACAACTAATTACTGTGGGTTCTGAAGTCTCAATGGCTTACCTTGAAAACATCAAAGGTAATTTATCGCCAGAAAACAAAGATAAAGTAAATCAGTTAATGGGCGGTTTGCAAAGTATGGGCGGCTCGAAAAATAATAGCGCTAGTTCAATGATGGGCACACTTGGTAACTCAGCTAATGCTGCTAATACAGATGCGCCGGTTGTTAGCGAAAGTAATTTAAAACTAATTAAAGAATATATGCCGCAACTACAAAAACTGTTTGCCAAAGTGCAATAGGTTTTTATAAAAAAGCGACCTTTGGGTCGCTTTTTTATTGGTTGTAACTCCCCCAGCTGAAACTTATACTGGCTGCAATCATTAGCGACTTTAATTATTGATTTTATGCCATTAAGTACTTTGCCGCCCGCCACAACTGATAACGACCAAAAACAACTGTGTGTATTACTTGCACTGATAATAAGTGGCTCATCGCATGGCTATGAGAACTCTGTTCAACAGCTCACTAAACGTCTTTATAGTCACATTAAAAATGGCTATTCATTTTCTCAAGCTGAAGTCGCTAAATACACTAAACAACTCGAATCTAAAGATTTAATTTGGAAGCTCCCCTACGGACCAAACTTTCGTATATCAGTTAGCGCAGTTGCTTATGTAGCTATTAATGCGATAAAACATCAGCCAGTTCTATTGCATGCTTTCTTAACCGAAGCTACAAAAAGCTATTATTACCACGATAAAGCAGTACACTTTCTGCACCTGCTATTTAATGATCTTGACCGCGCAAAAAGCGGAAAAAAACCGCTCCCTGGTGATTTATCACTTGAGCTTGATAGCGGCTTTGTTAATTTGCTCGCGCAATCACCATACAGCGAGCAACTGTGGCAATGCCTACCTGAGCAATGGCAACAGCTTTGCTTAGATAACTTTATCCGCGGTCAATTTTTCAATCTCACCAGTGAGCGTGCATGGCCGACTCTGATTGCCAAAGCGCTCCCAACAACAGAGCTGAGAAAACGTATTTATCTGAATGAGAATTTAGCCATATTATTACAAGAAGATAATTTTGCTGAATTGCTAGATGATAAAAGAGACCGTGTTTTAGCCACTTTTTATGAAGCAAATACCAATGCCATCAAGGGTGAGTTTATTGATATTGCTTTGATACAGTATAAAAGCGCTTTAACAGCGTTTAGAAAAAACTTTGGCAAAGGCATCTATCCGACCGAGATCACCGGATTACTTTACACTATATGCCTATTCATCAGTGCAACCGCAGCAGATATTAAACAACTAAATACCTGTCGAAAATGGTATCAAAAAAATCTTGGGGAATTAAGCCACCCAAGCCAAGCGATTGATTATTTGCTGGAAGAGGATTTAGCTAACTATCAAAACCATCGTTTAAGCAACAGCTTAAGTCATCTGCTTGGTAACCCGAATGCATTAGCGCCATTATTTTGCTTATTACTGGCAATTATTAAAAACGCCACAGACGAACAGGTAAATCATCTAAGGGGTGATACTGAACTGTTAGAACAGCTCAATAGCGCAATTAATGCGCATCAACACTGGTTAGCTGAGCAATGCCAGCACTTAGTTAATTGGCTTAGCGATGACACACCATTACCCAATACTGGTTTATTACAGCACTTTACCCGCGTCCCACAATGGCAGCGTTGGCTTAATGATATTAGCCAAATTGATACGCCCACTGCGCAGCAACGAATTATATGGCAACTGGATTTAACCCATTTAGATTTACCGCTCATACAAGCCAAAGTACAGCAACTCAATGCCAAAGGCGAATGGACCAAAGGTCGTAAAGTAAACGCCCAAGAACTTGCTTATAACCAGTATCAAGATACATTAACCAGCGCCGATCATAACTTAGTACAAGTGCTCAACAACCATGCCGGTTTTGGTTATCACGAGATACACGCAACGGCCGCGGTATTACAAGCATTAATAGGGTTTAAAGGGCTTGAAGATCACAATGGACAGCCACTTACGCTGATCAAAGGCGAGTTTGTCATTGAAATTGCACAAGACAGCAATGATTGCTATCGCCTGGTAATGCAACCGAGTATCAGCGATCCGGACTGTGACTTTTTACTTATCCACAGTCACGCAAATTGTTACCAAGTATTCGCCATTGATGACAAACAGCTCAAATTACTGCAATTATTTGAGCAACAACCCAATAATTTAACCGAAGAAAAACTGCCACAACTAAATGCCGCATTACAAGTACTGGCTAACGAGCATCATATTAGCAGCCAGCGTACCGAGTTTGCTCATATCAACAACGTACGCCAAGGCTTGTGTGAATTTGCCGCAGTGATCGCTCTTACCCAATTAGGTATCAACATTAACTTTTATGCCATGCCAAATGGCGTAGATGGCCCTTGGGTTGAGCCCGGCATTGGTGCTTTGACACTCGCACATACTGATGATGATCAAACCGACAGCATTGTTATTAAACGTGATTTAAAAGCAGAGCAAAAAGCGTTTAGAAATTTACTGAAAAATATGGCCGGATTATTTGCTGATCGGCAATCACCGCAACATAATCAAATTCAACAGCAGTTTTATTTACCTGAAGATATTAGCCAAGCAATTGAGTTACTTGAAGCTGCGCAAAAAGCACAGTCTCTGGTATTAAGTTGGGACGAAACGAGCCAAGGCATGAAAGTTGCGAAAAGCCAGCACCTTTCTCTTAACTTAAATGATGATAACGATTGGTTAAGCGTCAGTGGTAAAATCTCACTCCCTAGCGGCCAAATATACGAATTACAAACCCTGCTTAAAGCCCCGCGCCGTGGCAGCATTTTAGAGTTTTCGGAAGGCAATTCATTATTATTGGATCAGCGTTTAACTAACTTATTAAATCGCTTAGAAGGGATGCAAAATATTGATAAGCACAACCCAAGTGATGAACTACGGATTGCCAACGCGCGTGCATTGCCTTTACACCAAAGCATTGCCGACTTAGGTGATGTCACATTTGGTGACAGCTGGAAAACGCGTTTAGCTAAATTTGAGCAAACTATCGACCCTACCTTACCTGCACATTTAGTCCATATTTTACGAGACTATCAAGTAGTCGGGGTTAAATGGCTAATGCAACTGGCCAACTGGGGACTCAATGCTTGTTTAGCCGATGACATGGGGCTGGGTAAAACCTTACAAACCTTAACCGTGTTACAAATGCGCAGTAGTCTAGGTGCCAGTGTAGTGGTTGCGCCAAAATCTGTGTGTCATAACTGGCAAGTTGAAACCGAGCGATTCGCGCCGGCTTTGCATGTAAAAATCATTGAAAACGCCACTGCATGCGCTGATATTCTGGCAACGGCTGGTAAACACGATTTAGTGATCGTCAGTTATGGTTTACTGCCACTAATTGGTGAACAACTGGCGCAATTTTCTTTTGCTAATATTGTCTTTGACGAAGCACAAGCAATTAAAAACCCCTTGAGTTTAAGAGCTAAAGCCGCATTTGCACTCAATGGTCAATTTAAAATTGCCCTGTCAGGCACGCCTATCGAAAACCATTTAGGTGAACTGTGGAGCCTGTTTAACTTTTTAATGCCAGGCTTTTTACATACCCTGCCAGTATTTAAAAAGCGCTTTGGTAACGCCGATAAAAACCAACAACAAGCCGATACCCTGAAAACCCTCATTGCTCCATTTATCCTGCGTCGAACCAAACAAACGGTATTGACCGAGTTACCAGAAAAAACCGAAATAAACTTAACCTTCGCATTAAGTGAAAAAGAGCAAGCACTGTACGAAGCAACTCGTTTAAACGCACTTGAACAAGCAAATCAGGAAGACAGCCAATACATTACTATCTTGGCGTCATTAACTAAATTACGCCGCGCTTGTATTGCCCCGCAGTTGTTACTGGAAAATAGTAAGTTGCCATCGAGTAAACTCGACACTGCAGAAGCGATTATTGAAGAATTACTAGAAAACAACCACCAAGCGCTGATCTTCAGCCAATTTGTCGATGTGTTAAAACTGGTTGAAAAGCGCTTACAAAAACGCGGCATCGATTATTGTTATCTTGACGGCAGCATGAGTACTAACAAACGCAAACAACAAGTTGATAAATTTCAAGCAGGTCATGCACCACTGTTTTTGATCAGCTTAAAAGCAGGCGGCACGGGGCTTAATTTAACGGCGGCTGATTATGTACTGCATCTCGATCCGTGGTGGAATCCCGCGGTTGAACAACAAGCATCAGATCGCGCGCATCGCCTAGGGCAAACACGCCCCGTTACTGTGTACCGACTGATAGCACAAAATACCATTGAAGAAAAAATCCTGCAATTGCACGAACATAAACAAGCACTCGCAGATAAAGTACTCGCCGGCAGTGGTGATGCTGGGCAAATGTCTAAAGATCAACTACTGGCGCTGTTAAGTAACAGCGAAATGTAGCTCAGACCTGTTTATCTTTCGAGATTATTACAGAGGCCCATGTGGTTTTTAGGCAGGTCTATGTAGCGCGGTTATTCTTGGTGTGCCAAAGTAACCGCAAAGGCACTGGCATCTTCTAATGTCGAAATCATCGCTGGAGTAGGCAGACAGATATCCTGAACAAAATGCAGTACATGGGGCTGTGGCTCACCAAAAAGAATATCCAGCGCTAAGCGGTCTTTACCGTATAAACCACGGTGGATCATATTTGCCGAGAAAATTAATAAATCCCCTGCTTGCATTTCTATCACATGGCCGGTGGCTAAATCATCGCTGGTGTTGTTGTGATCAATAGCCAACCGAGTTGCCAGCTCATCAGGGGTATCCCAACGTCGATGGGTACCTGGTACTAACTCAATACCTGGCTCATCCTCAAGCGCAACCCGACAATGTATCACTTCAGGACCCGATAGCGCAGCTTGCTGCTCCGCCAAGCTTAAATGGTATTGCATATCACGATGCCAATAATTTTCTTGCTCAGGATTAACTGGATTAAAAAACAACTGGGTATTCATAAAGGCCGCTGATTCAAGTATCGAATCAACTTGAGCCATTAACTTATGGCTGGCAATAAACTTAAATAATACTAAGCGCTGGGCCTCATCTAAATAGGTATTTGCAGTTAAATAGGCACTATTAACCGCCTTGGTTTGATAAAACTGTTGATTATCTGCGATCCATTGCTGATGAAAACAATTGATCACTTCGCGCTCATGCACAAGTTCACGTTCAGTGTAAAAACCTTTTACATGAAAAAAACCATGCTGCTCAAATTGGGTATTGATCATCAAACTAATCATCCTCACATTGCAAAATTGCTTGAATAGTTTGCGCCAACTGTGGCACCACATCACGCTCAAACCAAGGGTTTTTAGTTAGCCAAATATTATTACGCGGACTCGGGTGCGGCAATGGCAAAACATCTGGCCAATACTCACGCCATGATTTTACTAACTCAGTGAGGGGTAAATGTTTTGTGTGTGGTAAATGGTACGCTTGGGCATATTTACCCAGCACTATGGTTAACTTAATATTGGGCAGTGCCGCTAAAAGCTGGGAACGCCATGCAGGTGCGCATTCTTTACGCGGCGCTAAATCGCCTGACTTACCTTTACCTGGATAACAAAAGCCCATCGGCAAAATAGCAACCTTAGTTGCATCATAAAAATCGCATGGCTTAAGCCCTAACCAATCGCGCAGCCGCTTACCACTGGCATCATCAAATGGAATGCCACTTTGGTGTACTTTAAGCCCCGGCGCTTGCCCTGCAATTAAAATACGCGCACTGGGATTAAATTGCAGTACCGGACGTGCCCCAAGCGCCAGCTCAGATTCACAGATCACGCATTGACTAACTTGCTTTAACAAGGTGCTAGCCATCATCACTGCTTTGCCCTATTCGCCACAGCACACCACTTGGATCATAAATAACAAAATCAATCATTTGCCACGCTTGCAAGCTTGGCTCAGTAATTTTTATGTTATATTTTTGCGCCAACCCCGCACTTGTTAATTTATCATGCCATGCTGTCACATCTGCAACTAATAAGTGCATCATAAAATTTTTAGCGTGCTCTGGATTATAAAAATTTTGCAGTAAAAAACTACAGTCTCCGTGGTAAAAGTACGCCATATCTGGGGTTTCCCACGCGATTTGAAAGCCCATATGCTGATAAAACGCACAACTAAGCGCAAAATCTTTTGCTGGTACAAATGCTTTAATTTCTTCGCAACTCAAATCTGTCATTCAATTCATTTCCTTGAGTTAGTAAAATTATGATCTATTTTTGCGTTCAATTATGTTCTGACCACACTGCAAATTCATTGCCACTGGGCTCGGTAAAATGGAATCGGCAGCCCCCTGGAAAATCAAAAATTGGTTTTATAATACTCCCGCCATATTGCTCTACTTTAGCCTGTGTTTGCGCAATATTCTCGCTATAAAATACTAACAAAGCTGCGCCATGTTGCGTTAATGAGCTAAGTGGTGCTTGATAAAAACCGCCATCAAGCCCAGCTGTATCAGCACTAAATGACGTATATTCAGGGCCATAATCAATAAACTGCCAATCAAAAACCGCACTAAAGAATGCCTTAGTGGCGATTAAATCTGCTGCGGCAAATTCAACATAATTAAGTTTTTTGTGTGCTGACATAATACTCCCTAAAAAATTAATGTAACGGCTTATAGCCTTCCAATCACTAAGCATACAAGCAGTTGAAAAATTTGCGAACTTTTCAATTAAAACAGCAAATGATAAAAGCAGATCATCATTTTACTAAGTAAATATACTGAGTATTATTGCGCTGCCGTCGCGACAAACAACAAAGAAAATACGAATCACTATCTTTTCTGTATCTAGAATATATAATACCCTCTTTATTCGCCCCCATTTGGGACTTTGAGGGATCATCATGCACGCTCAATCTATCAAAAACAGCCAAACACTCTCTATAAGATCTAAATTAAGCCAAGCTTATCAAGCCCATGCTTACCGTTTTGCTGTTATCTCACGCTTTTTTGCCGCCATTGTTGGTGGTTATACCTTTACTGCCGTGTTTACCGCGTTACTGAGTATTATTTTACCGCTGAAAAAATCAGATGCTGTACTGCTTAGTATCAGCCTGACTATTTTAGTGTACAGCTGCGTGTTTATTTGGGTGTTTGCAGTTAAGTCATTACCTAAAATATGGATCACTATTTTACTAACTACTTCAGGGTGTGCTCTGATCTTATCATTACTAAAGGGTTGGCTATGAAAGAGAGTTTTTTCCGCTCCATGACCTGGATGCATACTTGGGTTGGATTATTAGTATGCTGGCTACTCTATTTAATATTTTTTGCCGGTACGGTGAGTTTTTTTCGGGACGAAATAACGCTATGGAATCAACCAGCGCTGCACAATGTACAAGCGCCTGAACAGCGTGTAGCGCAACAGCGTAGCCAAATTATCAGTGGTATTAATTACCTACAAAATGCAGGCTCGGAGTCTACGCGTTGGGGAATTTACTTGCCCACAGAGCGAAAACCGCAGCTTAACTATGCTTATGAAAAGCCTCGTCCTGAAGGGAAGCGTTTTGGTGGATGGCAAGAGCACAATATCAACCCACAAACAGGCGACGAAATAGCACAAACAAGAGACACCAGAGGTGGTAACTTTTTTTATCGACTGCATTTTGACCTACATTATATTGATGTACGCACAGCCCGTTGGATTGTCTGCTTTGCGAGCTTATTTATGTTGGTAGCGCTGATATCTGGGGTGGTGATCCACAAACGTATTTTTAAAGATATGTTTAGCTTTCGTGCCAATAAAGGCAGCCGCAGTTGGTTAGATGGTCATAATGTATCGTCAGTATTGGCGTTACCTTTTCATATTATGATCACCTATACAGGCCTAATCACGCTAATATTTATGTTATTCCCCTATCCAGCAATGACCGCATACGAAGATGGTATTCGTGGTTTATTTAACGATGTGTCACCCACTAATGTGCGCACCAAAACTAGCCCAGATAGCGCCCCATTAATAGCCATCGATACTATTTTAGATCAAGTTTATACTAACTGGCCTGATGCTGACTTAACACAAATTTCAATTCGTGATCCAAATAAAGCCTCAGCCACAATTACAGTCCGTGCAGATACCGGTAGCCTAGTTCGCGACCAAACACCCACCTTATTATTTAACGGTGTAGATGGCAGCTTAATAGCTAAAACTGCTACCCAATTAACCAATACTGAAGTGTTCTATGACTCGCTAACAGCCCTACACACAGGCCGTTTAGCTAACCCATTATTACGCTGGTTATACTTTTTATGCGGCGTAGCTGGCTGTGTAATGATAGCAACTGGCTGTATTATGTGGGCTAAGCGTATTCGCGAACGCATGAAAAAAGACCAACCCGCTACAGTTGGCTTAAAGTTGGTAGAAGGGTTAAACCTTGCCACATTAATGGGCTTACCACTTGCAACCTGCGCATTTTTTATTGCCAACCGGTTACTGCCTATGACAACCCCTGAGCGCGCTGATAAAGAAATACTTGCATTCTTTGTGACTTGGCTAGCCGTTGCTTTGTTTGCGCTATTTAAACGCGCAAGGCTACAGTGGATTTTACTCGCGTGGATAAACGGTATCGCCTGTCTCAGCGTGCCTGTTATTAATGCTCTTACCACCAATGGCAATCTAATAAGCTACTTGCTGAACGGCCAATGGGCGTTGTTTAGTTTTGATTTAATGTGCTTAATATTTGCAGCCTTATTTGTAATTCAGGCCAAAAAAATACCAACTCACACTCCGGCTAAAACACCGCAACAACGGGCGCGCAGTTCAGCAAAAACTAAGTTACAGGAGCAACCATAATGCATGAATTACTGCAATTGAGCCTATGTTTACTGGCATTTAATTGTTTTGCTTTGGCTAAATTTAATCATTACCGTGATGTATTTAAAACCCGCCCTAGCGACAAACTCAGTAAACAGTTTTTGATCGCTGCTTGGATCAGTATTTTACTAAGCTTAGTACTGAGTGTTGTACAACATAACGGCTACGGCGCTTTACTATTTTGTGGTTACATGGCGCTAAGTGTCTTAATATTAATGATTTTTTATAGCTTCAAAGCATCTTGGGTAAAAATAATGACTGCTTTAAATATCACCGTTGTAATGCTCAGTGGGCTGTTTTTAACTGTTTTTTAAGCTTAGTTAGTAAAAATATGATCTGAGCAAAAAAAAAGGCAAACTAACTTAGTTTGCCTATATCCAAATGATTTGGTTATAAATAGTAGGGGGATACTCATGTCACAAATAGCTTGATTGAAGCTATTGCCAATCAATCTATGTGGAATATGATATCCCTCTAATGTGTCATATTTATTACCTAGTAATTACTTTTTAATATAAAACATATCAAACCTATTACTGTGTAGCAGTAGACCAATCTAATTGCATGTCCCACACATAACGGTTTTGTTCTTCAAGTGGTGCTTGTGAGTCGTCAACTGTTTGCAGTACATTTTTAGCTTTTAATAGTGTTGCATCGCGGCCAAATAAGTAGCTCTGCTCTTTCATGATCGTAAAGTAGGCTTTATTAAGCTTAGTTGCGCGTTCTTTAGAGGGCGTAATTAACTCATATAAATTTTTTGCCTGCTTCACTCTTTGCTTATTCACAGTGCCATCTTGATTAAACCAACGCATGAGCATTTCTTGATTTTGACGAAATTCATCCCCGCCACCAACACGTTCAAAATAAGTTAAAAACTCCCCTTGCTGCTCATCTTTATTTGGTACATCGGTCATGGCTTTTAAATCAATATAACCCCAGCCATCACGCCCTTGTACTTTACGCGGAAATGAAAAGCTTTGATCATAAGTTGATCCCACCGTTTTATGACAGCCATTACAAAATGCCAGCTCTTGTTTATGTTGAGGCCTCAGATCACCTTGAGCATCTTCGATATAACCGTTTATAGTCCAACCAAACATATTGTTTATGCCTTTATCGCCTAGATAACGAGTTTGTGGCAGATTTTCAAAGTGCTTTTCTTTCGCTTCTTTATAATACGAGGAGGCCAGCAATTGCTTAGATTTAAAGCGATGCTTTTTCATGTAGCGGACTTCTTTCATGCGTGGTGCATTGTAGACTTGACCATCCTCATCGACACCAATGTAACGTACCGTATGTAAAAACTCAGTATCTTGTGGGTATAACTGATAACTTAACTCTATGTCTTTTGCATCCCCTACATAATTGGGCTGCTTAGTTATATTACTTACCAATGCCGATAACCTGCCATCGTTATTTAGATCCTGACCAATACGCCGCTCTGAAATATCTGGTGTACTTATCTGCGCTAAATCTTTTATCGCCATTTCAACCAGACTTAAGTTAGCGATATAAACATCCTGATTGTAGATGCCGTCACGCTCACGAAATTCTTTTCCAAGGCGGATCATTACATCACCGGTTGAACCGTTGGTTGGCCAAAAAGTACTTGGAAAAGGTTTATAGTTAAAGGCAACCCAATGGCTGCCATCTTTAGCAAAACCTTTTTCATCAAATGCCTGAGCTGGATAAGCTAAATTTTTAACTTCAGCTATTTCTCCTTGCCAATCAGGATTAGCTTTGAGTTTTTTAATAAAGCTGCCGTAATTATCTTGGTTTACCCAACTATTGATTTGATCGTCTGAAATACCCGCAATTAAATCGGTTCTATCAATGAAAAGATTCTTCCAGTGGTTTTTAAGTCCAAGATCTGAAAACTCGTACACACCTTGTAAATGCCCATCATTCATTGTATTTGGGCGATTTTTATCTTGCTTGTCTGTTTGATGGCAGGCATAACAAGGATTATTTTTGCCCTGGGTTTTGGTATAACACTGCGGTGGAATAACCGATTCCGGATTATATTCTTCATCATATTGCATATACGCAAGCGCGGGAATATCATCGCCCTCTTTATAAGGCGCTGAATATAGTGAGGTAGATGATGAGGTTTGTTGAACATACGTAACGTCGCTCATTGGCATCTCATTATCAAAACACCCAGTGAGTAAAACAACGTTCAGTAATATAAAGGGGGTTAAATACTTCATTTTTATGACTCTATTTTTTTCTAAAAAATGGGTAAACACAGGGTTTACCCACCTAAAAACGCTTTATCTAACGCTTAAATTACTTAGACTGTGGATCGTACATCCACAACGTATTGTTTTCTTGGAAGCCATCTTCACCAATAATGATACGACCATCACGCATAACAATCACATTGTCTGGTTGTGAAAGTTGTTCAACATCACAACGCTCAGCGCCAGTCAGGCTTGAACGATATGTACCGCCCATAATCACCGGTTCAATGCGAGTTAAGCTGTAACTTGTATCAATGTGCGCACGGTATACACCACCGCAGTCTTTTACTCGTCTTGATAGTTGAATATCGCCTTCGTCATCAACCATGGTGTTATCGAGATCTGAAATACCGATATACATGTACGCTTTTGTAACAACTTCATTTGCAATAACATCTTGCCCAGTGATCGCTTCGAGTACACGATCATGATTGATGCTAATACCTTCAAGCTTACGCCATTCGGCGGTAGCACCTTTCATTTTAGCCGCTTGGCGAGACTCTAAAAATGCGGCACGGTTATCCATCGGTTTGCCTGCTGTAACAGGGCTACCACCTTCGGCCTCGCTAGGGTATGTCGCTTTACCATCTGCCCATGCTTGTACATCAGCCAGTGACATATAACTTGTTTTACCGGCAACATAATCGCTGGTATTAATACCATCGTATTGTGCAATCCAGGTTTCAATATCAACATTGCTGCCACTGGCAAGCTCAACCCACTGCACATCAAAACCAGTGACAGTTGGCTCGTTTAAGCCGGCATCTTGGGTTAGTTTTGCACCATATAAAGTACCTGCGGATAAATCTTCTGGTTGGTCGGCAATAAATTTAAATAATACCCCACCGGTATCATCTTGTGATGAATATACGGTACGACGATCTGGCATAACTACCGAGTTTTCATGCTCATAACGACCAATGGTGTAATGCTTTACCACTTCTGGCGCATCGGTCATTGGTTTTTGAATTTCCGCGATATAACCATAACGGTAAGGATTTGGGAAATCAGGAGCAACAAGTGCTTCGATACCATCTGTACCTGTATCACTCGGATCATTCCATGATGCATCTGTGGTTGAGTTAACCGTTGAATTAACGATCCACTCTTCTGAAGTTAGCGGGGTGCCCCACGGAGAAACTGACCCAAAACAGTTAGCAGCCGTCCCCTTCACTGCGTCAAAGTTGATCATCATAGCATCGGTCACAGACCAAGCACCTTCTGCACTTTTTGACATTTTTAATCGGCTTACGCCACCAGGGTAAGATTCCCAGTTAGTAAAGAGGTAGCCTTCGTTTTCGCCTGCAGCAATAAAACCATTAAAATCTGGATTATTATTTTCGATGATTTTTTGATTATTATTAATACCGTAGTGCACACCTAAACCACCAGCCAGACCACTGTCACCTAACTCAGCATAAGTATCACCGGTTTGACCAAGAATTTGATATTCACCAAGCGCTGCAATCACAGTTTGGCGTTCAAACTCACTTTCTGGTACTGGCGAATTGATAATATTACGCGGTAAATTATTAAAGTTTACCCCACGTAATACGCCAACAGTGCCTCGATCAATAACTTTACCATTAACTGAATCTTTTGCCGTATTCGTGTCTGACGGATGCTGAACGTTGAAAAACAAGTCACCGCCATCACTTAAAAAAATGCCTGTGACTTCAGCCCCCGCTGGCACAGTCGCTAACCGTGTTAAGCCACTGCCACCATTTTTTCCATCAACACCATTAGCACCATCAACACCATTTGTGCCATCGCTGCCATTCGTGCCGTTAGCTCCATCCGAACCATTCACACCGTTGCTGCCATCTACACCAGCTTCACCGACAGGACCTTGTGAACCGGTCTCGCCCTGTTTTCCGTCGTCTCCGTTACACGCTGTTAATGCTAAAGTGACGGCTCCAGCAATTAAAGATAATGCTACACGCTTCATTACTTACTCCTTGAAATTGGCCTGTTAAAAGTTTCAACCGAGCCTGATTATTGTTAGAAAAATTTCAAGAATAAGTGTGACCAGAAGTTGTTTCAGTTCTCTTACATATAAATGATGTTTTAGGGACGTAACTTTGACTAATGAATTACATATTCCTAGTTGTATTGACTCAAAAGGCGTATGAATTGTTAAAAGCTAAAAAATGGCACTCTTTAGTGCCATCGATGCACTGTAAAGGGGATTTACAGTCATGGGGTACTGTTCTGTTTAACCATAATCAGGTTGTCAGTATCAAAGCCTTTTTGCTGCGCAAGCACTTTAAAGTCAGCTAAGCGTTGCTCACTCACTGTGGGGGTACGCGATAATAGCCACAAATAATCGTTATTGTAGCCAGATACGTACGCATATTGGTAATTTTGTTGGTCTAACTTAAATACAATATAAGAGCTGTAAAAAGGACCAAAAAACGATACTTTTAAATGACCAACATCATTGCTATCAACAAATTTCGCAGTACCTTGAGCCTCACTCCATTTGTTTTCCTCGCTATTAAAACCACGGTTTAGCACAGTTACAGAGCCATCATCGTTAATTGTATAATCCGCTGTTATATTATCTAAACCCCGCTCAAAAGAGTGATCTAATCGGGCTATTTCATACCACTTACCTTGGTACTGTTCGATGGAAAAAGGACTCACTGGTGCAACCTTATCGGGCATGCCAGTACAGCCAAGCAGTAAACTACTGACGAACAGAGTAAGAGTGATAAATAATTGATTTTTCATCGTTGATTCCTTGATAGTTAATTAGGCCACCAACGCAGTAAAGCATAAAAAGTTCACTTAATACTAGTTGTTCTAAAAGCCTTAGGTTAGGATCATTTTTTTACTAACTATTAGAAGTTAACAATGAAGATATGGGTTGATGCTGACGCCTGTCCAGTGGTGATCAAAGAAATTTTATTTCGTGCCGCAGAGCGTACGCAAACTGAAACAATTTTAGTCGCTAATCATGCAATGCGTATTCCGCCTTCAAAATACATTAGCCGGTTGCAGGTCTCATCAGGATTTGATGTGGCTGATGACGAAATAGTCAAACGTATTGCAGCCAATGATTTAGTGATCACCGGTGATATTCCGCTAGCATCAGAAGTAATCGATAATGGCGGCCAAGCGCTAAATCCTCGCGGCGAACTGTATACCAGTGAAAATATTCGCTCGTTACTAAATGTGCGCGATTTTATGGATACTATGCGTTCAAGTGGCGTTGAAATGAACGGCGGACCGCCACCGCTTAGCCAAAGTGATCGTCAAAACTTTGCTAATAATCTAGACCGCATTCTAGCTAAAAATAAATGAGTAAGGCTGCAAGTAATATAGGCTTTGGTGACCCAGCTTTTACAGTCGCTGTGTATATAGCGAATGTACCACCGATGCCACAGTACACCAACCTAAGTACAGTGACTTCATGTGTGGATGGACAAATTGCCAGCATCAACCAAGCCTGTGGTAATGGCTGGCGTAAAGTATTTAATGTATATGCTAAAGTATTATTTGCACTGCCTAGCGAGTATTACCAATTCGCCAAACTCGCCCCGACTTGGCAACACTATCGTGATGAACAACTGCTGCAGCTTAATAGTCAAACTGCCTTACTTTTTAGCCCTCCGGTTTTAAATAACAATAATACCTTGCATATTATTGCCGGACGCACCTATGCTAAAGCGCTGCTGCAGCAAGGACACCTACAGTGCCAATTACAGTGGTTAGATGAAGAATTTGCTATCGATAAAGTAAACAAGTTGATTGTGTGTCCATACTTTGATTACCGCCAACTTAGCAATATAAAAATAGCGCGACTTAGTCAGCTAGTTGCCCAGTGTTTTGTGGCAGAGTAAGACTTTGTTAACTAACCTTAAGGTAATTTGAATATTATGGACAATTTAACTTTATGAAAATCCTCGTCGTTGACGATATGCCTTTGATGCGCCATGTATTAATAAATATGTTAAGAAAACTAAATTATCACGATATTGTTGAAGCGACTGATGGAATACAAGCATTAAGTTTATTACAAAACCAAGGCTATGATTTAGTTATCACCGACTTGCATATGCCAAAAATGGATGGCAAAACTTTACTCAATCGTATTCGTGATGACCAAGAGTTAGCCGAAATCCCGGTGTTAATGATCACCTGCGAAGACAGCTCCACAGCAATCAAAGAAATTATCGCCGCGAAAGTGTCAGGCTTTATTGTAAAACCTTTTAATTTAAATGTGTTAGATAGCCAGTTAAAGAAAGTTATGAAGTTAGAAAGTTAGTCAATCTCAACGCTATGTTACTTTAAACATTGTTTAAGTGCGTCATCATCTTGCTGAAATCTAGATAATAACCAAGCTTGAAAAGCGATTACCTTTGGCCAATTAAAATGCTCCTTAGGGCCCACTAAATAATATTTATAGTGGCAGTTATATTCAAAATTTGGGTAAACTTCTAACTGCCCAAATTTGATATGGGACTCAATTAAACGTCGCCTCACTAACGCAATTCCTTGACCCGCCAACGTCGCTTGGATCACCAAGGCTGCGTTATCGATTTCTAAAAATACCGGCATTGCTGTAGTACTAATGTTTAATTCAGCCGCTAATGTTTGCCAACCACGCTCTGCATCAGGGCAAACATCCATAATTAACTGATGTTGTAATAATTGCGCCCTTAAAGGTAATTGTGGGGTAAGCAACCCTGGTTTATAAGCCAGTAACAAACTGTCATCAGCGACCAACTCACTGTGTAACTCTGGATATTGCCCTAACCCAAAACGAATGCCTAAATCAACCTGACCAGAGGCAAAATTTGCATGTTGATCGCTAGGATCAATACGTAAATGAATGCCAGGATGGTGACGTTGAAAATCATTAATATGTTGCAATAACCAACCACTGGCAAACGAAGGTAAAACCGATAAATTTAAACTATGTGGATTTGTATCTTGGCTTAACGAATTAATCCCAGATT
This sequence comes from Pseudoalteromonas sp. SR41-8, assembly GCF_014163915.1. Classification (NCBI taxonomy): domain Bacteria; kingdom Pseudomonadati; phylum Pseudomonadota; class Gammaproteobacteria; order Alteromonadales; family Pseudoalteromonadaceae; genus Pseudoalteromonas; species Pseudoalteromonas sp. SR41-8. The sequence goes on along the minus strand of NZ_JACJEE010000001.1, from coordinate 34,889 downwards.
GAAAATGACTAAACCCTTGCAAGATAGCCGGGAGCAATTGTTCGCCTTGGCGTGTTAGTTCTACAAATCGAGTTTGCCGCTTAAATAACCGACATCCTAAATGAGCTTCTAACAACCTGATCTGTTGGCTCACCGCGGCTTGGCTAACAAATAATTGTTCCGCAGCCAACTTAAAGCTACCCAATTCAGCCGCATGCTTGAAATACCAGAGACTTTTTAATGGGGGTAGAGTCATAGCCATTCACAGTTAAGAAAAACTAAAGCATAAGCAATTTTTAATCGTTTGTCAGCTTTTCTACATCAGGCAATACTTATATTACCAACCAAGCAAAATGAAGAGTTAACACAATGAAATATTTAATTATATTAGTTATTACATTAATTAGCTTTAGCAACCAAGCTCAAGCTAACACCACAATAAAACTTGATACCGATGAAGGCTACCCATACAAAAACTTAATCAACAAAGCGCAAAGAGTCGAATTACGTTATGTTGAAAATGATCATCAAGTGACCTGTAAAGTCAGTGTGCAAACCCTGCATAATCAATATATGGGGAAAGAGCAAACCGTTTCAGCTAAGCAATTTAAAAAGCAACCAATGGCGGCATGCTTAACTCGTATAAAAGCCAAGCAGATACTAAATATGTTATAAGCTATGGGAGCTTTATGCCGTTATTCCCAGCAACATAAAGCTCCTATTTTTCAGATTTCAGCTAAGTTATTTATTTCCACGGCTTTCGCTAATGCACTCTCATAAAATGTAAAAACTTGTTTTGTATAAGCTTGTTGATAATGCTCATCAAGTGCTTGTTGCGATACAAACCGCTCAACCAAAAATAAGCATGTTTGATTATCACCCGTGTATAACTCAAAGCGAATACAGCCCGCTTCAGCTAAAGTGGGTGCCACAATCGCTTGTAATTTACGTTTACACTCAGCGAACAACGCTGTCTTTGGGGTAATTTTAGCTACTATATTAATCATAAAATCTCACTACTTTCAAAGAAATGCATTCAATGCATTGAACCGGCAATCATAAAACGTTAGGGTTAAAGTTAAAGCTAAATTTAAATAAGTTGCCCATACTCCGAACAAAAACAACATAAAAAGCCATATCAACTTGATAAATGTAAAATGAATTTTCATAGTTGCGTCTATGCCCTACTACTATATTTTGATAGCAGCCGTTAAAATAGTGACCAAAATGCAAACTAAGATTGAGAAAATAACATGCTAGACGATCTGTATTTATTTACCGAAGTTGCGCGGCGCAAAAGCATGAGCCAAACAGCAACAGAGCTTAATTTAAATTTATCGACCTTATCGCGACGCATCCAAGCATTTGAACAAAAGTTAGGCACGCCACTATTACAGCGCAGTGCAAGAGGAATTTTACTCACCAGCGCGGGGCAGCATATTTATGACTCGCTCGCGAACACTGTTTTAACACTTTCGAGTCAGGTTGAGCAGGTAATAAGTAAACAAAATATCAACGAAGAATTTTATCTTCTGTGCCCACAAAACCTGATTGCCGGGCCACTAATGAGCGCAATTAGTGCGTTTCAAACATCGCACGCTCAGCTCAATTTGCATATTTATCCAAATAACTTAAACAGTCAGCTTAGCCAACAGCGCTTTAATTTAGCGATACGAATTGGCGAACAACAAGATTCAAGCTTTTATCAAAAGCGGCTCGGCTCAATTGCCACAGCGGTAATTACTAAAAAACAAACGGCACCGCAAAATCGCCTAATTTTGCCCTACACCGATAAACAACTTTCAGCAGCGCTGCTCAGCGAATTAAAGAGCTGTTTTGAGCATATCACCTATTGCTACGACATAACCATTGCACGCCAGCTAGTGCAATCGGGTGTGGGAGCTGGCTTATTGCCGATGAGCGAAATTGCCAGCTTAAACGCCAAGCAACAGTTTGCTTATGTAGCGCAAAACATACCGCTACCCGCTCGCCCTATTTACGCCATGTGGGCGCATACTCGCACGCCATCAGCCACCGCCAATAAGCTGATCACCAATATTCAGCAAGCAATCGCAGAGCAGCCCTGCTTACAAGGTGAAATTGTACCGCTCGGTAATTAATTTGCGCAGCCAAACTCTGCTATTAAATCGCCACTGTCAGGTTGTTTGCTTTGCTTCACACCACAACCAGGTTTCACTCATCAGACAACTCATATAAACCGCACACAAGTTTATTAACTAATTCGCTTTTGCGTGATCGCTACTGTAGTATCATAAATGAAGAATTTATAACCAATACAGATTTTTTACCATGTTCATAAATGCTAAATTACACAATGCGAACAGCTAAACGATTACGTAATATATGCAACGCCAGTCTGTTACTACTGTTGTGTGTAAGTAACGCCACTAAAGCAGTACCGACAGCGCAAAGTATTGACTCAACGACAATTCAACTTAGCGCAGGTGAATGGCCACCTTTTCTCAGTGAATCGCTGCCCTACCAAGGTGTAGTAGCGCATTTAATTCGCGATATATTTGCTGAAGCAGGCATTACCGTTAACTTTACATTTTTACCTTGGTCACGTGCATATCACGATACCGAAAATAACAAATATGCCGCTACTGCGGTATGGATGTTCAGTGACGAAAGAGCAACGGCTTACTTATATAGCGAACCGGTACTCAGTGAACGATTTGTGTTTTTTTATCAAAAGCAGCGCCATTTTGATTGGCAAAATATTGCAGATTTAAAAGGCCTATTGCTCGGTGGTGGGCTTGGCTATAGTTATGGCCCAGAGTTTGATAAAGCCCTTGCCGAAGGCTCTTTTGAAATGTCGCGGGTAGGTAATACCGAGCAAAACTTCCGCCGTTTAGCACTAGGGCGTATCGACGCCTTTGCTGAAGAGCAAAGTGTTGGCTACTTTACCCTAAAACACCAACTACCCGATCTTGTTAATGTTATTAGCCACCACCCCAAACCCCTGTTAATTAATAAAAGCTTCTTACTATTTCCAAAAAATAGCAGCGAAAGTGAAAAACTGCTCAACACCTTTAATCAGTACTTATTACAGTTTAAGCAAAACGGCCGTTACCAAGCTTACTTTAAAGGTTTAGAGCAAGGTGATTATCAGCCCCAAGCCAAGCTACAGCAACGAGTTAACCCGTAGATCATGCTTTACGTGACAATAAGCCTAACCAAACCCGGCGTTTACTTAGAGCGACCTTTTGCACTTTAATCAGATGCTGGCGTTGAAATTATTATTCGCCTCATTAGATGAGTTAGAAAGAGTTAAGTTGGCGGGCTAACAGAGAGAAGCTGTAAAATGCACTACCGCTGATATTTAAATAATCGACCTTCGTAGCAGCGATTTTATATCGCGACTTGTTTTGCACTTAATCTTTAAACCAGCGGTAAGCGCCAAAAACGCCCATAAAGGCAAGACAACCAACAGCCACTAATTGCCAAATTTTGTAGTTATAGCCTTCTTTTTCCAAAGCAACTGTATTCAAACGGGTATCAGCTTTTGACACTGGGGTTAGCGTCATCGAATGTGTAATTGTGGGTATTGCAGTAGTGTTTTGTTGAGATAAAACAACCGTTGGCTGTTTAACATTCGCGCTTGCTTTGCTTGGTGCTTGCCACTGGGCTTCAAATTTTGCACGCTGCTCAGCTCGATTTTCACTGCACCAAACAAAGTCAGTTTGTTGCATTTCTTTAGCACGGCAGCGCTCAGGGTATTGGTAAAAGCTACTCCACGCGAGTCGTTTGCTATCACTGTCGTATGTTTTACTATAGACCGTTGAATCATGAACTTTTTTATTTAATAAATCATTAGCAGATGAGCGAGTATAAGTTCGTGAACCTGAACTGTGGCTCCTCCCATTAGTTGGGCTTATGCAGTGACGACCCAATATTTCAAACAACTCAGTTGAGCGCCTGCGTAAACGCTCACCTTCAGCTGCCTTATACCCTGCCCTCATTCTATCCTGAACTTTTTCTCGCTCGGCTTTAATAGCATCACACCGTGATTGCGAATACTGCTCTGCGGCCAATGTGCTATTGCTTGAAATCACGCAGATAGCCAATAAAATCCTTTTAATCATATATACATCACTGTCGTTAAATTAGGGATAGCGTAGCAGTTTTCATCCTAGCAGCAAGCTTTTCAGTTTAAAATATCAGCCTCTCGCTTTATTCGCCTCATTAGATGAGTTTTCAAGTTGCAACGGCCCCGTAACAGTGATTTTATATCGCGTCTAAACTCATAGAGTATAGATCTCAACCTCCGCAGTTATTCTTGTTGCTTGAGCCTTGTTCAGACTAAGGCATTTGGCTTGCGACAGTAAATTATCGATACCAGCATATCGGCCATCATCACCTCGGCCTGTTTGTATATTTAACTTAAAAAAATTACAAATAATGGGGTTGTCTTCTAAACCGTCAATAAACACTTAAGCTTCAGAAGTCATCGTTAATCACCTGAGTTTTATTGCTTTTACGCTGTCTTGCATTATAACCCCCCCCCACATCCGCGGCTAGCTCGTTAATTTCATCCAGCAACGAGCCTTGCAATTGAAGAATAACGAGAGCTTCAAACAATATATCGCTTTTTATTACCTCACCTTGTTCAAGCTTTTGTACCGTGTAGCGAGATACACCAACCATCTTAGCGAACGTGCTTTGGGTATAAAGTAAAGTACGATGCTGGCGCGGTTTGATATAGCATTCCTCTAAAGCGCAGCGCCTCTTAATCTCTGTGGTGAATACATCACTTACAATCAATTTGCACAAAGAGAAGACAATGAGGGTAAATAAGAATACAACGCAACGGGCTTTGAGCTGCGAGCTGGTGCAAACCCTAGCGCCTAGTCACTTCCCTGTAGGAACCCGCTTTAGCTGTGATTGTTTTAAAAACAATTTTACCACCGAGCTCACCGAGGCGCGGCACTTCACAGAGAAGATAAAAAGCCACGGGTTAAGTATTAATCCTAGCACCTAGCTCCTTTTACTACCGTAGGCGTTAAGCTTGCTGACGCGGTCTTTATATTCTTTCTCTAAAGCGCAGCGCCTCTTAATCTCTGTGGTGAATACATCACTTACAATCAATTTGCACAAAGAGAAGACAATGAGGGTAAATAAGAATACAACGCACGAATACAATTCCCTAGAACCTAGAGCCTTTATCTTGCCTGTGATTGTTTTAAAAACAATTTTACCACCGAGCTCACCGAGGCGCGGCGCTACACAGAGAAGATAAAAAGTGCTTCGAGCGACGGTCTGCGGGCTAATCCAAGCCAGCTCCTTTTACTACCGTAGGCGTTAAGCTTGCTGACGCGGTCTTTATATTCTTTCTCTAAAGCGTAGCGCCTCTTAATCTCTGTGGTGAATACATCACTTACAATCAATTTGCACAAAGAGAAGACAATGAGGGTAAATAAGAATACAACGCACGAATACAATCCCCTAGAACCTCGTCACTTCCCTAGAACCTAGAGCCTTTATCTTGCCTGTGATTGTTTTAAAACCAATTTTACCACCGAGACGCTGCGCTACACAGAGAAGGTAAAAATAATGCGGGCAACGAGCTACGAGCAAATCCTAGAACCTAGCTCCTTTTACTACCTCACTTCACTACACCGAAGAAACTTAAATAAACGCTTTCATATTTGGTAACAGCCCAACCTGCTCACTCAGTTCGCCAGCTGCTTTATTGATAATGTTAATACATAAGCCGATGTGTTCTAGTTCACTATTAGACAAATTATTTGCAATAGCAGTCGCTTTAGCCATTGTTATTGCAGCTAATACTGACTGAATTGTTTGACTCATCAGTAGCTGCATACGCGCAAGAGAAATATCAAACTCATCAGCAAAATCAGCTAACATATAAGCCGTTATTTCATTACTAAAATTACCCGCGCCTTGTGAATTATAGTCACCTAGCGACATTGCATAATGCCTTGAAATAGCTAGCTTTGAACCACCTTTTGCACAATCAATCCCCGCCTGTTCAATAATCGCTTCTATGTTTACCAAATCGTAAAACGGTGTGAGCTCTAAACCATTTTTACCAACAAAAAAACTAATGTTTTTGCCGTGAGCATCATAATTACGCACTAGAATATTAAATGTCATCCAGCGAATAAGTTGCGCCTGATACGCTTGCACATTCACTGTTTCAATATTAAAGAGCTTAGGAAAAGAAACCCCATCTCGAATATAAATACCGTCGCCTTCATCACCGTGCTGACGCTCATATTTATAAGAAGGGGGTAAATTAGTCGCTTGGCACCCATCAATAACATGACGACGTAACACTCGGTTTTGCTCTTTAACAACACGCCTATCAAAACGATCGATAACAAAGGCCCGCATTTCACCATAGCTACGCAATTCAACGTCAGGCACATCAAGCCCTGCGCCTCTTGCCAGCAGCATAGTAAATAACTCATTTACGGCAATAAAAGGCGCAGCCCCCGTTTCAAACTTAAAGATTTTATTAGAGCATAACTGGCCTTCACCAAACCCTAGTTTGCCATCTATTTCGAGTAGGTTAAGCTTATCTTGAACCCCAGCAACCGAGAGCCTGGTTCGCCCATCCCAAAGTGTAATCGGCTCGCCAGCTTGCTTAAAACGGTTCAACTTTTGACTTAACTCATCTTTAGTTACTTCACGAAAGGAGGTTTGCTTTACTGCACAATTACTTGCTCTAAACGATAAAGCACCTGATGTCTCCTCGCCAATCACTTTAATTAAGCCGAAGGTGTTATTTTTTGAAATAGTCGTACTGCTAATTATTTCCTCAAGGCCTTTCCCCTCAGGCAATAAGTTTTGCAAATAATTACGTACTGCACGAGAGTCAAAATCGCCATTGAGTGGCAAATGTGGTGAAACTGCAAAACCCTCGTTGATCCATTTAGCCTCATAAGTAAATGAAATCTCATTTTCAGAGCCTATTGCCAGCGTTATCTCAGCCACCTTTTGCGATTGACCGATAAACACATCTAAACGATTGGTGTTAGTACCACTGTTCATCGCTCACCTCATCATTGCTATGAGCTATATCATCACTGACAAGGCTGAACGACAACCCTAAATACTCCATAACTTTTAGTACATTATGCAGTTGCACAGTTACATCACCTTTTTCTATTTTTATTAGCGTAGGCTTAGAAATAGCAAGCGCTTGTGATACATCCACTAATGTCAGCTTCATACCAGTTCGCTTTGCAGTAATGGCTTTAGCCAGCTGCATGGGCGAAAATGGCTTAGAAAGCTCAGGCATTTCAGTACGCTTAACAACTCTTCCGAGTGTTTTTTTGACGGAGGAATCGCTCATTTATGGTCAACTATAGTTTACTTATACAACCAATTCTAGAATACCTTAAGAAAAAGTCAACGACACTTTACTTTTAGACTAAATAATTAATCAACAAGACCATAAGTAAAATATATTTAACTTATGATGGCTTGTAATTAAATTAAAACCCATAAGTAAATTTTAATTGACTAGTTTATAGCGTAAAACTGGCAAGTTGAAAAAACGGGCTACGGATTAATCCTAGAGGCTAGTCACTTCCCTAAAACCTAGCTCCTTTACCTTAATCTGTGATTGTTTTAAAACCAATTTTACCACCGAGGGCCACTGAGGCGCGGCGCTACACAGAGAAGGTAAAAATAATGCGGGCAACGAGCTACGAGCAAATCCTAGCACCTAGCTCCTTTTACTACCGTAGACGTTAAGCTTGCTGACGCGGTCTTTATATTCTTTCTCTAAAGCGCAGCGCCTCTTAATCTCTGTGGTGAATACATCACTTACAATCAATTTGCACAAAGAGAAGACAATGAGGGTAAATAAGAATACAACGCAACGGGCTTTGAGCTGCGTGCAGCGAGCTGGTGCAAACCCTAGCGCCTAGTCACTTCCCTGTAGGAACCCGCTTTAGCTGTGATTGTTTTAAAACCAATTTTACCACCGAGCTCACTGAGGCGCGGCGCTACACAGAGAAGATAAAATGCTACGGGCTATGGGTAACAGGCTACGAATTAACCCTATATCCTAGTCACTTCCCTAAAGCCTAGCTCCTTTTACTACCGTAGGCGTTAAGCTTGCTGACGCGAAAAGCGAAGTTTTTGAATTGTAGCGGGAGTGTATCTCGCGCTTTGGTTTTTAATTAAATTTTACAAACCCATGCCTGCTAATTTAATTTTTGTAGCATAACCTCTTGCAGAAAACACCTTACATACGTGGTAAACAGAATCATCTTTATCAGCAGATACTCTATACGCTATTTTGGCTAGTTCTTTAGCGACATACATAGGAGATGCCGCTAATCCTTGTGGTCTTGGAACAAAGTTCATGGCCTTAGTACATTCTTTTTATGAGGCTAACATTTCCCAAACTAACTCAATCACTTTATCGTTAATCTCTATTTGGCTAGCTGTGCCTTTACTAAAAAACACCTCTAAGATCTTTTTTACGTCCTTGTCATCAATATCTTCATATTTTTTAGACATCATCCATTCCTTTGTTAAACATTATTTTTATCAGCAATTCTTTGCTTCCGTCAGTTCCTATACCGATAAACTCGTTAGGTTTACCTTCTTTAATATAAGCAACATAGTTTTTGTAAGCCGAGTTTTTTATTTCTAAATCAAAGAAGTAAACCCCTCCTTTATCATATTTAATACCACTAGTAGTTGATTTTAAAAGGTTCTTTCTTTGGGCTTTTATATATTCGTTTTCAGATTCACCTTGAGGTATATATATAGATAAAAGGAGTTCTTTCACTGTCAATTTATTACCTGAAACAAAGAAGTGATCTTCATGTGTGAAGTTTTCATCTTCAAATGAAATATCAATATAAGAACCCTCTTTCTTTAATTTATAGCCCACGATATTGCCTTCATTATCAACGGCTTTTTTACAGCTATCAAAGGGTGCTATTGGCTTTACTAATTGATAAATAGTGCGATCTTTACCCTGTAAGTCGCAATCTAAAATAGCTGCATTTACATGAAGCGAGCATAGAGCTAAAAAAGAGAGGTAGATTATTTTCATTTATATCCTTTAAATTAAATATGTTCCTATTTTGATGGTATCTGTTTTTTTTATGTGCAGCAATACCCATACAATATATGCAATTACTCCATAATCTTAATACGCTTAGCTTGTTGAAGCGAAAAGCGCAGCTTTTAAATTGTAGGCGAGTTTATCTCGCGCTTTGGGTTTTAATTGCAAATTTTTAGTTATGTCGCGTTGGCGACTGCAACCAAAGAGCATTTTCTACCAAATGAAAGCGCCGTCTTCTCTTTGGAATCGCTCGGCGCCCCGAGCATTTTTCACTTTCCTCAAAACTTCAATTGATATGAACGTAAATGCCGTGTACGGCGCGTAATTTGTCAGGCTAAAGCTTACTACCCTCTGAATCTATATTATTTACTAGTTCCTTAGATACTTCTTGCAGTGCTCTTTTAACATCTAAAGGTATAAAACCAAGATCTAAAGGATTAGAAAAAGCTAAATCTGAATTCTTAAATTCACGTAGATTTGCGATATTAGCTAAATAGCTCTCAAGTAATTCTGGCTTTGCTTTTCGCTTTAAGTTTTGACGAAATGTTTCTGTAAATTTACGTATTTCTTCAGGGTCGTCATCTTCAAAACGCTCACAATAAACTCGCCTTGCCATTTCAATTTGAGTTAAACCAAGCTCATTTATAATAAATTTAATTTTTTTTTGTAATTCTTTGCATTTATCCATTTTCTGTCCCAGTTTGTCCCAGCACCTTATTTAAGATGATTTTGCTCTCAAAGCGGAGAGCTTACATTTAAGTTAAATAAGGAAAATATCATGAAAAATATGAATCAAAGTGCCGCTGCACGAATTCAGGCAGCAGAAGCAAAAGCTAACAACGGTTTAGTTGAAAAAGGCGGCTTTGCAGAACGAGCTCAAAGAGCAGCTGCAAATAACCAACAAACTTCACGCCCAGCCCCACCTAATGGCCCGAGTAAAACAGGAAACCCTTCGGGCTCAGGCAGAGGTAATAATCCGCCAAAATCAAAATAAATAGTACCTTTAGCGATACGCAAGTATCGCTATCTACATTGGCTTAACTTACTAACAAAAGTGTTAATAAATTTCTGTTTGTTTGATGAAAGCTCTGCTTCAGGTACAACTTTCATTGTTTCATCTAATGCGCAAATACACATTCTGGCATTAACACGTAAATTATTTTTACTAATTTTTGCTTGAGGGTTAGAACAAAAACTAACTATTTCAACTATAGCACCGGTCGAATAGCGGCTAGGCTCAAGTAACTCTCTATCTAATTTATACGCACCCACAGCTCCTATTAATAGTGCAACTTTAGCTGTTAAAAGCGGTTTCTTAAATTTTTTATAAGTGTGACCTGCAAACGTTTTTGCACATTTATTACAAGTAATATGCTTTCCGTATTCTAAAGAGCTTTCTTCAGAACAGCAGGGGCAAACTAGGTTGAGCTGTTTTTCATTAGAGGTCATATTTGGTGAGTTTCTGCTAGCTTCCATTGCTATACCTTTCAAATCCTTATGCTCACACCTTATTGATATTACTTAAATAAATCAATAAAAAATTAACGTTACTTGAATAAATTTGTCGATACACTAAGAGTTATATATATTGAATTGAACTATGTCCTAATAGATTTGCAGAGAAATATTAGATCATACTAAAAACCGAAAACTCTTTAATTTAAGGAAACTCAGATATGGACATATTTCAATATTGGGAAAACATGAAGCAAGCGTCAGATTATAAACATCCTGACGATCTTATTGTTTTGAAAGAACTTGAAGATGACATCAAAGGGGATATTAACTTTGACTTCCCTCCGGGCCCGTACTGGGGACCAATTAAAAACGCAAAAATAGTACTCTGCTACGCAAACCCAAGTATTAACTCTCCATCTCTCGATACATTAAAATCTAAACATAATATAGTTACACTCATCAACCAATTAAAAGGAACTGAAAAATACCCTTATGAGTTAGATGGTTGGGGAAAATGGTTTGAGCAAAAAGCTAAAAGCTTATTTCCTGACATTAATAAGGAGCAAAGGTTAGAGCAGGCCAGCCATCAAATGGCTGTAATAAACCTAATCCCCTATGCTTCAGAAAATATGGATAATTTAGCAAGTATCGCAAATTGTTTACCAAGCTCGTGGATAGCACAACAGTTTCTCAGAGAGTATCTAATACCTAAAGCTAAGGAGGGTGAGATTTTGCTTATTATGTGTCGTTCAGCCCATCTTTGGGGATTAAAGTCATCTCATGGCTCAGAAAACATAATAATCAATAAAACTCGTATGGGTTTTACAACAGCAGTAAAAGACAAAGTACTAGCTTGGCGAAAAAACAACCTATAGGTATACAGTTTATTTGAAAATAAATTTTGTAAGCTTTGAGCATACCGACAACAATATTCAAATTTCTAGTTATGTCGCGTTGGCGACGGCAACCAAGGGGCGCATAGCGCCGTACGCCCCTTGAAACCCCACGGCGCCCCGAGCATTTTGCACTTTCCTCAAAGCCCAAATTGATATGAACGTAAACGCCGTGTAAGGCACATCCTTGTGCCAGTCACGGCTTCGATTGCTTCCATGCAATCAATTACTCATCAATTACGTCTTTTCGGGCAAAATGACGGGGGATTTAACTCAGCACTCGCCTGCAAATTTGTTGTTATTAAAAGCGTTATGTATATTAAGTTATCTTAACCGTTTGAGTAATTTTAATGAATGCTAACTCACCATCACCACTTAATTTTCTAGAATACCGTGATTTAGTAAAAAAGCTCGAACATGGAAAATCACTACCAACAGCTATTTATTTACATAAAACTGCGTTGAATGAAGCCATACCAGCAGAATTATTAAGCTTTATAACAAACACAATAAACAAACTTGATGTTCAACAACCGTGGAACCTAATTAAGCTTTATAAACGCGACTTAAAATTTACACTACTTAACTACCCTAATTTTGATGAATACGCTTACCCAGCACTCCATACCAGCCATACTATAGATGCCCAAGAGCTAACATTAAAAACAACTAACTACAGTGGCTCAAATAATCCACCCATATTGCACCGTAAAGAAACCTTTGTTCTCCCCAATTACCCTCACTATCCATTATTTAAAGATATTACTGAAGAAGGAGAGCAAATAGGCCTGTACCAAAATACCAAAAGCATTGGCTTTAAGCAGCAATGGTATAACTTAATTAAACGCAAAGGCTATAAGCTTGATGAACAAGGACGGCTGCATAAAGTAGCAGAATTACCAAAACCAGTAATTGAACATGAGCCACAAAAAATACAGCGTCATTTAACCGCAATAAATCGCGATAGGCTTTCTGCACCTTTTCAAAAATTGGCAAAGTATGGTTATTTAAATGGTGATTATTCAATACTAGATTACGGTTGCGGCCTAGCAGATGACGCAACTGAGCTTGAAGCCCACGGGCTTAATATAAATGCGTGGGATCCAGTGCATAGGAAAAACGGGAACAAACAAACGAGTGATATTGTTAATTTGGGCTTTGTACTCAATGTTATTGAAGATCAACAAGAACGAATAAACACACTAAAAGCGGCTTACCAGCATACAAAAAAATTGCTTTTAGTATCAGTAATGCTCGCCAATGAAGCCAAACAAGAACACTTTAAACAATACAAAGATGGCGTAATAACTAAATGGAATACGTTTCAAAAATACTATAGCCAAGCCCAAATAAGAGCTTACATAGAGCAAACCCTAAACGTTAACACAATGGCGTTTGGGCAAGGCATAATTGCTATTTTTAAATGCCCACAATTAGAAGAAGCACACCACCTAGAGCTGCAATTTCAAAACTATAACTGGCAACACATAACGCAAAGGCCACAACCAAAAGCATTACCCAAAGCTCAGCAAAAAACCCTGTTTGAAAAACACCAAACACTGCTTGATGATCTTTGGCAACATTGCCTGCACTTTGGCCGCTTACCAGCAAACGACGAGTTTGAGCAAAGTACAACACTGCGCAAATATTTTGCCAGCCATAACAAAGCATTTACCCTGCTGCAAAATTACTATGAGCAAAATGAATTTGAGCAAGCACAACAAAAGCGAAAACACGATTTACTGGTTTATTTTGCACTTAGTCTATTTGGTAAACGCCAAGCTAAAAGTCACATGCCTGCAAGGCTAACGCGAGACTTAAAAGTACATTTTAGTGATTACAACCAAGCATTAGAGCAAGCAAAACAACTGCTTTTCTCGATTGCAGAGCCCGCTAATATTGGTAATGCCTGTTATCAAGCCTATGAGCAAATTCAGCTCGGTGAGTTACACGACAACCACTCGTATATATTACCCACTCGTTACTTAAATCAACTCCCCGCAATATTGCGTGTTTACATAGGTTGTGCAGTGCAGTTGTATGGCGATATTGACGACGTAGATCTAGTAAAAATACACATGCGATCGGGCAAAGTTACATTTTTAAAATACGATGACTTTAATAAAAAGCTGCCGCTACTAACCGAGCGAATAAAAGTAAAAATGCTAGAGCAAGATATAGACTATTTTTACTACGGCGATACTTATCCCAATCAGCCGTTTTATAACAAAATAGATTATTTACAAAAATGCAGTAGCGAATACAAAAGCCAACAACGGTTTGATAAAAAATTAGCCGATATGCTCAAAGGCGTAACCAAAGCAGAGTGGCCCAACTGGCTCATATTACAAAAGGTGTTTGACTATTGGGCTGTTGAGTTGAAGGGAGATAAATTTCTCAAGAAATAAAATTACCAACCATAACAAAGAACTAGATTCAATCATTCCAGATATAGCAATAAAAGCTGTATTTATCACGTAAGGTACGTAATAATATTACGTACCTTACGTGATGAGATTGAATTATGAGCAACCTTGAAAGCAATTATTGCTACAGCTTCCCCGCAGTTCGTGGCCAACAGGCAGGCAAACCATTTTATATAGCAACTTGTCCTTTAAGGCTCATACCTAAAATATTCATGTACGATGAAGAAGAAGTCCCCGTAGAGCTCAGAGCACAACGTACTCTCAATAAAGGTCGCATACCAGAAATGGCTCGTTACCTAGTTGAGTCACCTCACGATTATGTATTTTCGGCTATAACCGCCTCAATAGGTGCCGAAATCGACTTTATTGAAGTTGATAAAAATAGCAATATCGGTAGCTTAAAAGTACCAATGGATGCACAAATATTAATAAACGATGGTCAACATCGTCGCGCAGCTATTGAAGAGGCTTTAAAAGAGCGCCCAGAGCTAAGCCAAGACAACATAGCTGTACTATTTTTTGTAGACGAAGGCCTGCAACGTAGCCAACAGATGTTTGCCGATTTAAACAAATACGCAGTACGCCCTAGCCCATCGCTTGGCACCATGTACGATCATCGCGATCAAGCATCTGAACTTGCACGTTATTTAGCTTTAAATACAAAACCTTTTGCAGGATTTACTGAGTTTGAACGCTCTACAATTGCCGTTAAAAGTAGTAAACTATTTACCCTTAGTGGCATTAAACAAGCAAACCGCGTTTTACTTGGTAAAGGGACTAAGGAAGGCTTTAACGAAGATGAAAGGCAAGTTGCTGCAAAGTTTTGGGAATCACTAAATATTTATATGCCAGAATGGATACAAGTACAAAACAAACAGCTCTCTGCTGCTGAATTTCGCCAAGAGTATATTTCGGCGCATGGTATTGGATTACAGGCACTTGCACTAGTTGGTAAAAGCTTACTTACACTTAGCGATTCAGAAAAACAAGAAAAGCTTAAGTTAATTGCCAATATAAACTGGCTTAAAAGTAATCCTGCTTGGGCTCATAGAGCAATGCAACACGGCAGATTATCAAAAGCTATGAGCAATATATTCCTTACAAGCATGCAAATTAAACGTGAAATTGGCCTCCCTCTTTCGAAAGAAGATGTACAAAAAGAGAATGAATACTTAAACGCATGAAATTATTAAATCAGTACGATCTAGAAGACTACATCGAATTTATCGAAAACGAGTCGTTTGCAGGTAGCCAACTACACAACTTTGTAGCCGACACCCAACGAGTTTACATGGCCGATAAACGCCCATGGGTATTAGGTTACAGTGGCGGTAAAGATTCATCTGCCGTAATGACTCTAATTTACTTTGCATTACTTGGTTTAAAACCAGAAGATCGCCATAAGCCCGTTTTTGTAGTCGCATCAGACACCTTGGTAGAAACCCCTATGGTGGTTGATCACGTCGATAAATCACTAAAGCTTATTGAAGAAGGTGCAAAGCGTGAAGGCTTACCAATTACCTCACATAAAGTAGTGCCAAAATCAAACAATACGTTTTGGGCTAATTTACTGGGTAAAGGCTACCCTGCACCAACGCGTAACTTTCGCTGGTGTACAGAGCGAATGAAAATCGACCCAGTAAGTACTTTTATTAAAGAGCGTGTAAGTGAATACGATGAAGTAATTGTTGTACTTGGCTCTCGCTCGCAAGAAAGCGCATCGCGTGCGCAAGTAATTAAAAAACACAAAATTGATGGTTCAGACCTCGCTGTACATACCACTTTAAGCAACGCCTTTATTTACACGCCAATTGATACATGGAGTGTTGATGATGTGTGGAAAATCTTACGCCTTTGTCACTTAAAAACCGAAGAAACGCCATACGGCACTAAAAACAAATGGTTTGATAAGTACGACCTAGAATGGGAAAACCCATGGGGCGGTAAAAACCTTGTATTATGGAACCTATACAAAGATTCATCAGGCCAAGGCGAATGCCCAATGGTTATTGACGAGACCACGCCATCGTGTGGTAACTCTCGTTTTGGTTGTTGGACATGTACAGTAGTAACTCGCGACCGCGCTATGGAAAGCCTTATTCAAAACGGCGAACAGTGGATGACCCCTCTACTTAAATACCGCAATATTTTATCACGTAGTACATCACCCAAACTTAAAAAGAAATACCGTAACCATATTCGTCGCGATGGCCGCTTAGCGTTTAAAACCCTAAAAGAAGACAAAGAGCGCGTACTAACAGACGACTACACAACAGGCCCGTATTTACTAAAATATCGCCAACATGCCATGCGTTTATTGCTTAACATACAAAAGCAATTTAACGACCAAGGCCGTGATGTAGAGCTAATTACCGTTGATGAATTACACGCAGTAAGGCACGAATGGTTAAACGACCCCAACGAGCCTGACTGGGACGATACCCTACCCGGTATTGTATTTGATTCGCTAGGCATAAAGCTCGACTGGACAACAGATGACTCAAACCAATTTAGCTTAACCGAAGGCCAATTGCTTAACGACATTGCACCTAAGCATGGCGTATCGCCGCAAATGGTTAAAAAGCTAATAGACCTTGAAACTCAAATGAGTGGCCTTTCCCGCCGAACGGGTATTTTTAATCGTATTGGCCGTTTAATTCAGCAAGATTGGGAAAGCGCCGAAGTTATTATTGCCTCTAATTTAGATATTCGTCAGAGCCAAATGCGCCAAAGTAACGAAGTAAAAGCGCTAGAAGACGACCTAAAACAAATTACTGCATTGCTCAAAGCTGAGGGCATAGAATGATTTTTAAAACACTCACCCTAAATAACTTTCGAGTTTTTAATGGCCAAACCACTATAGATTTAAACCCGCGTAAAGAAGGCATGTTTGAGCGCCCTATTATTTTATTTGGGGGCTTAAACGGTGCAGGTAAAACCTCTATTCTTACTGCTATTCGTTTAGCCTTATTAGGTAAGCGTGCGTTAGGTGCTGTAATCACTAAAAAAGATTACCTCAGCTACTTAAACGAACAAACTAATAAAACGGCTACCAAAGCCCAACAAGATGCCGAGGGCAGCATCACGCTTAGCTTTACCCATACTCACCAAGGCAAACATAATCTTTACGAAGTAACCCGTAAATGGCAACTTGAAGGCGACGAAAAACTAACGCTTACTATTAATGGCGAGCAAGATACCTCGTTAAACTCAGAGCAAGTACAAGCATTTTTACACGAAATAGTACCGCCTGGAATTGGCGATTTATTCTTTTTTGATGGTGAAAAAATAGCAGAGCTTGCAGAAGACGATACCGGCTCTTACTTAAAAGAAGCCGTACAAAAACTGCTAGGTATCGATATTATAAACCGCCTAAGCAACGACCTTGATATTTACCTAAAAGGCCTAGGCGCAGAAACTGCCGATAAAGACACGCTTAAAAAGATTAAAGCCGCAGAAGATCAAAAAAAGAAAATTACACAACAAGTAAATGCAACAATGGATAAAGCCGACAGCATTGGTGCACAATTAACCGAGCTTAAAAACAAAATAGCCGCCAAAGAGCACGAAATACAAGCCCAAGGTGGCGCATGGGCTAAAACCAAAGATCAAGAGCAAGCACAAGCCTCTGAGCTTATTGAACTTGAAAAAGAGCTAACCGCTAAAATACGCCAAGAGCTAAGCGGCAGCTTACCAATGGCACTTGCGCCAACAGCTATGCAAAACTTAATTGAGCAGCTAACCAGCGACCAACAAATTAAACAAGCTAAAGCCTTTGGTAACGAGCTGGTACAAGCGCTACCTAATCTTGAAAATGCGCTTAATCAAAAGTTTGATGCTCAAAGCAGCGATATAATGGCAACTGTAAATAGTTACTTTGGCCAATTAGTAAACCAAACTGCGCTTGCTGAGCCAAAGCTAGATATTTCAGACTCTGAATTTGCACTTATAAACGCACTAGTAACAGAGGCTTCGCAATCGCAAGCGTTAATAAAAGAGCTATCGGCAGCGCTTACTCAAACACAAAATAAATTAAGCTCACTTTCAATTAATATTGAGCGTGCCCCGGATGCTGCCGACTTACATGAGTTATATACATCGCTGCGCGAACTTGAAAAACAACGCGATGCTACAAGCAAAGAGTACATAAGCGAACTATTAAAAGCTAAAGAGTTTAAAGCTAAAGAGTTAGAGCTAGCTAAACGCTTAGAGAAAGACTACGCCAAACTTAAAAACAATCACTCAGCCGATAAAGCCGTTGAGCGTGTAGAGCTTAGCCAATATGTATTGCAAGACTTTAAACACGCCCTTACAGAGCTGCGTGTAACCCAATTAGAAGAGTTATTTGTAAAAGCATACCGCAAGCTTGCCCGTAAAGAAGATTTAAAGCTCTCGGCTAAAATAGATCCAACCAGCTTTGACGTGAATCTAGTCGATGCAGAAGGCGTTATTATTAACCGTAAATCTATGTCAGCAGGCGAAAAACAAATATTCGCCTTTGCAATATTAGAGGCACTCGGTAAGCTTTCAGGTAAAGTACTGCCTGTAGTGGTAGACACACCACTTGGCCGTTTAGATTCAAAGCACCGCGATAAACTTATTAGGCACTACTTCCCCGAAGCCAGCGAGCAAGTAATACTGCTTTCAACCGATACCGAAGTAGATGAAGATTTTTACCAAGCCATTGAGCATAAAGTATCTCACGCGTTCGAGATTGAGTTTAATCAACATACTAATTGTTCAACCCTGCGAGAAGGTTACTTTTGGGCAGAGCTTGCACAGGAGGCCATATAACATGCTCCCACAAACTATGTGGCTTAACAAAGCCGTTGAAGAACAGCTCCAAACCCTAAAAGGTAAAACAGGTGTTACACCAAACGTAGCAGCCCGTATCGCGTTTTTTCGTTCTATAGAAAGCGGGTTTGTATTCAATAAAGAAAAAGACTACAAGCTATCTGGTAGCCTTAAACTCGATAAATTTACGTGGTTGGGTAAAACCCAAATGGTCACTGAGTTATTACTTAAACAGCGCTACCCTGAGTATTCTGATAAAGAATTACAAACAGCATGGGCAGCGCATGTTGAGGATGGAGTTTCTGCGATTAGAAATCATAAAAGCCTTAATAATCTCATAGGTACTATCTAAAAACAGTCAATTACTTAGTTAGCTACTGGCCGTAAATTGCACCGGTAGCTCTCAGTATATAATTCAGAGTCTTACTACGCTTTGGTTTGGTAGGTAATTATCCCTATAAGTTATGATTTTTGAGTTGCAAACCATCTAAACCTAGCAAAGTCGTTTTAAAATGGCTTTTAAAGTTGAAATTGAATAATGAGGAGTTTAGTTGAGAAAAGCTGCACCATGAATTATCCCTATACTGTACGCTACTTTCTAATTTATTAAGGATATTAACAACTAATGTAATAAAACTTTGAGTTAAGTTGGGGCCACTTAGATTAAACCCATGACCATAGAGGTGGCTATTCCTCAAATCTTTATATTTATCTAATTGACTCACATCTCTGCTACATATTAAATTTTTTTTCTTTATAATTTCCCATACGGCTCCAAATCCATTCACTTTACTTCCATCAAGTTTGTATATGGCCTGTGGATTACCTTGAGCATTTCTAAACACGAGTTCCCCAGTCATGAATAAGTAACCTGTAAAGTAAAACTCTAATACTCGCACTAGTGTAATATAACTTTGATTAGAATACCGTTTATTTTTCTTATAAAGAGCCAAATGAAAGCCAACGTTGGCTAACGATTTGAATGACTTAAATAGCTGCCGGCTATTTTGGTTATGGCTATCAGTACATTGACTAACAACGTTATTTGCTACCTTGTAGACTAAATTGTAAAATTCATTCAAGTAAGGGTTATTTAGAGTCGTATTCTTTTTAGTAAAATACTCACTTTTCAGATCCTTAAATAATCCTACATCTAATACAGGTAACGCTCTAAGTAAACCATCACTATGCTTTGAGGAATCAATAAAGATCTCGTCTAATAAACTAAATATTATTTTTGAATCTCGCTCGATCTTATTTAAGTACACTGCCAGTAAGCTAAAACTATCATCCTCTAATAAGTTATTTTTTAGATTAGTTATATCTGCAATATCTAACCCTCCCCACTTTCTGTTGTTAAGTTTGTAGATTATTTCCTTAATTGCTAAGCCTACATCTAAATTTATAGTTTCAGCTTTATTCAAATAATCTTTCCCACACCAATGATGAAACTTGTATTCTGTTTCATCATCAAGTACTACTAGAAGCCGACACACGGCTTTTACTTTATTATTCTCAACTCTATTTGATTCTATATTTATACAACCTTCAATGAAAATATCCTGAATATTACTGTGTATCAAATAAACTTGATAACCTTCATAATATTCTTCAATAACCATTTCTAACTCTTCAATAAAATCTTGAATTGCATCTTTTTTATGTAATATATTTATAAATACTTTCACCTATTCCTCACTTGATTCTTCCATGAGAAATTCATCAAAGACTGAAACAACCCCGAGTAAATCACTTAATTGATCAATTGAAAGTTTAAAGTCTAGATTAATATACTCTTTAACTTTTTCATCAAATAGATTGTCCACTTTTACATTTGAGTCTTTTCGCTTCGACTTGATACTGGCATTTTTATTCTCTTCATACTCCATAAGGTTTTGAATATCGAGTGCACTAAGTTCAGTATTGCTTCTGTAGCTCTTTGTAAATTCTTTTATTCTTGTCGCATGTAAACTATTTGCATAAAAAGTAGCATTGTCACCACCTAATTTTTGCAACGTTTCTACCAGTTTATTTATTTCTAGTGAATTATCAAAATCTTTTATTCTAACAGCCAAACTATTAGCAAAAGTATTATCACCGAGAGTTGCAATTATTAACCTTGCTATCTGCTTCCTAGACTCTAACGAAGGTTTAATTTTAATGCCGTCATAAATACTATCTTGAAGGTATAGATTACTTAAACTGTTAACAAATAAATTGCTTGCAACACTTTTCTCTAAAACAATTACAAATATAGAAGTTATATCTATTGGGGATAATTTAAACTCAAGTAGCTTGCTCATGAACGTAAACCAAGCTGTTAAAATAGCTTTTTGGAATACATTTGTTCTTGTTATCTCAGGGATTTTAATCTTTGCATCACCTAAAAAGCTATCAACAAACTCCCCTAACAATCTATCTACAGGTTTATCATCAACTTCAGTAAACTCATCTAGATATTCTAAGACCGCCTCTGCTATTTTTGATTTTGTATTGCGTTCTTTTGTTAATGCTTCTAATTTTAATCTTCTTGCTTCAAAAAATAAGTCAACAAAATCTTTATAAAAGCTAGTCTCAAAGAATATTTTTTGTAGGCAAGGTGTTAAATATTTATCAACCTGTGCTTTTAGGTCATTCTTATTCTTGTAAGGGATATCTCGCCATGGAAAATCTACAGACTGTGGTTTAGGTGCGCCGTCCTCATCTAGTCCGAAATCTAACTTATGTTCAATCTCATTAATGTTTAGTATATGTCGCAATACTTCTTTGCCATTTTTAGTTCTAAATAAGTCTGCTAAAGTGTCATAGATAACCCCTATACTTGAAAGAGAGTATGGTTTACTAATTGTTTTCGACTCTTTATCTGTTTTTGTATTCCACTCTATCAAACCTAAAGTCTTGCCTTCAAAAAAGTTCGAATCCAACAAAGATGTACAAAAGCTACTACAAGCTAATTTACCTATATCATCATCAGATAATAATATTTTAAAGTGACCACTTACCGTCTTAGCATTGTTATTAACATCAACAAATAATTTCCTTAACACATCAGGTATTCTTGGAGCACTCTTTTGCACTTCACTCAATGTTGATGTTGGGGAATAAAGAATACAAACAGGTATAACTAAGTTTTTAATTTTATCTTTATGCTCAGAATGATTACGTAGATAATTTAAAGCAAATAGCCTATGTTGACCATCAATTACAACTAGTCGGCCACCGCCTTCATTTTTTTGACCTAGAAAAAACTCTATATGTACATTTTTTGAATCTACTTCTACTTCTACTTCGTCTTTTCCTAAGCAATAATTCATACCTTTAGACTGCTCAAACATTGTTACTTTAAATAGATCTTCCCATTCTGTAATAAACTTACGCCCATAATTATCTTTTTCTATCAAAGTTGTTGAATCTGGATAGCTATTTGCTAACGTTTTACCGTCATTTGTACCAACAACTGCAACTACTAATGGTGGTAAAAACACACCATTATTTTTTATAGTCCCGTAGCCACTCCCATTTTCAGGGCTAATATATTTGCTTATTTGTTCTATAGCTCTTTTTTCATCTATATCTCGCTGAATCAAAAGCTCAAAATCAAGCTCAGTTCTTATATCTTTTGCGTAGGTCAGATTTGACAATTCACTAACTTGCATTGTGGTACTAATAAACTCAATAGGTAAACTATCAGCACATGCATACATACCAAAACAACCATACTGTTCATAGTTCCATTTAACTTTTGTTTTCACTCTAGCTCTTTGATTTGACAATTTATTCTCCTAATGAAATATAACCGATTAACAATAAGTCACTTAATGTATCTATTTCTTCAAAAAGTTCAATATCAAGAAGTACTGACCAATTCCCAAAATGCTTTATCTTTGATGCGTTTAATCTGTTTTTCGCCATCAATGTAAAGGCTGGTGTGCTTTTCAAGCTCGCGGATGTTTTTCATCAGTAGCTCTTGCTCTGACTTATCATCTTTGTTGAATATACCTTTAATATCTTGGGTTTTTATTTGCGCAACGCGATGCACAATCCAACTTAATATGTAGGCAGAATAATCATTTTCGCTGGTCTTGAAATGGGTGATATCTTGGGTTGATAAAATAACCCCCACGCCATATTCACGACCTTCTTTTAATATTTTGCGTAGGCTTGGGAAGTTTTGCGACATGAAGTTGTCGGCTTCATCAACCAGTACCAATTTAGTAACTTGTCTAAAGTCGCCTTGTACTTCTGGTTTACCTTGTTTTTGCATTTGCGAATAAAACAAATCAAGTGTCAGGGCCACAACTAGGTTTTGTATTTCACCTGGGTAGCCCGCCAGCTCAACTACGGTAATGCCATCTACAAGCTCGTAAAGCGACATACACTTGCTAGTATCATCTTCAAATATTTCAAGCTCACAGATGCTCTCAAGCGCTGCGTATAGTGAATCTTCCGCAGGTTCACTGTCTAAAAACAATGACCACAAATCAGCCATAGTAGGTGCAGCTTTACTCCATGTAGACTTATTCGCTTTATGAATACCTGCCAAGTCGTAAGCATCACCAATTAATTTACGCAACTTAAGTTGTTGCTTAGTGCCTAAATTAAACGCTTTGCCCATAGTCTCTGAAAAGCCACGTGCTGTGTGCACAGGTAACATGGGCGTATCGCCAAATAAACTAAGCGGGTTGTAAGGTAGTTTATGTAAATTAAACTTTTTACCGTTGGTGGCATCAATAAACTTATCGTCTACATAATCCGATTTGTAATCAAAAATAAGTATACCGATTGGTTTGCCATCTACATTATTGTGCTGATTTCGATAAAGCTGCGTCACTACCGACTTAGTACACTGGGTTTTACCTGTCCCCATAGTGCCGATAATACCCGAGTTGGTATTCATAAATTTAGCTGTATTGGTAGGCTCCCAGTAAACAGGCTCGTTATCTTTTATGACGTGCCCAACAAGCACTTTTAATGAATCTGTTGAAGTTGGCTTTGCCACAATGTTTGGTGCTGCTTCTTCAGCAACTTTAGGTAAAAGCTCATCAACAGGCTTTGGTTTGTCAGGGTCTATTTTTTCAACAGGCTTTATTGGCGTTACGCACTCTTTAATTACCGCTTCGCCTTCAAGAATATATTGCTCAGGTATATAACAAAGTTCACTACTTTGAATGTTAGAAAGTAATGTTTGCAATGGCGTACTTATAAAACGATTTAAATTAGCGCTTGGTAGTATGATTTGTAAAATATCGTCTTCAACGGTGTATTCTTCTTTGGCAAAATCGGCATTTTCAAAAAATGCCATTATAAAGCCTTGCGGGTAGTCAGCTAAATCAGCGACTTGGTAATCACCTTGTAACCACCATTCACGATTATTTTGTAGCTCGTTAAAGTAATCACTCTGGTAAACTTTATATAATTCAAATTTATCAACTTGCATTAATACTTGGCGAATAAACAAGCCTCTGTATAAATGCCCGGCTAAGTCGTCACGACCAAATAAATTTTCGACTAAGTAACGCTTAAGCTCTTTAGCTTGTTGAATGCCTTTACCATGTGTGCGTTTTTTACCAATTTTAACTTCAAGCGGTAGCAAGTACATGTTGCTACCTTTAAAGCCAACAAATAAAACGTCGTCAGATATAGCGCCGCTTTTTATATTTTGTGAGTAGCGCGAGAAGTCGCTATCACTCATTTTTAAGCCAATATTACCTGCTACACGCAGCATTTCGGCCACGCTCATTGGCACCCATGTAATATCGCTTTGATGCAGCAAACAGTTTACGTATTTATACGCACCTATTATGCTTTTTTTCTCTTTGCGGTCGTTGTCGTTACTGGTGATCATTTTAAGTAACCACTCACCATTAAACGCATTAAACTCGTCTATTAGGCCTTTAATACCTTGAGAAAGTACTTGGTCGTATAAGTCTCGGCGCTTGGTAACGGTTATCGCATCGTAATTTGCTGAATTAGTAAAGTTGTCTGAGTAGTGGATGAGTACCGCATCTTTTTGGCCTTTAAAAAACTCAAGTGTGACTTTAGGATCAATAATCACCGTCCATACGGAGTTTTCGTATACCCCATCAAGCAGCTCTGACAGCTGCCCCGCCACTTTTAAACCTAAGCCATTACTAGTTTCGTACTTTTGCCCGCACCATGCAGCTTTTGCCAAGCTGTTAAATTGACTACTTAGTTTTAATGTAGCTGTACTGTCAACATCGAGTTTATTTAGGCCAAAGGTTGTAAAGTACGTATTTTGCTCTTGATATGCGGTTTCGCCAGCTAATAAACCATGACATGCAACGCCTGTTTTTTCGGTAAGTACATCAACTGGCACTGGCTCTACTGTTGTATCGTTACGTACAAAGCTAATGTGTGCATAGTTGAATGTGGGCTCTTGTTTATTTAGCTTAAACTTACTGTACGTAATGCGATTTTTGAGCATGTCAGCAATGGCATCGGCTTTGTCTTTTTCACTACCTAGATCTGCTAACTCTTTTAGTTCGTCGTAACTTGGCGCATCTGCAAAATCATCAAAATAAGTGCGCTGAAGTGCTTTGTCGTAAATATTTACATGTATACGGTTTGCTTCGTCAGGAGATTTCTTCTTTAGGTAATCAACTAAGCCTAAAAATAGCGCGGTGTTGTTACCATTATTGATAGAGTTAATATAAACAGTTTCTTTACTGCCCTTATCAAAAAGAACATCAAACGCTTTTGTAAACTCACTTGTTTTTTGCCTAACTAATGGGCGCACGTATTCAAGTGCTGCTTTTTTGTTAGAAACGAGTTTGCACCACATACGGTTATCGGGCACAGCTTGGTTGTATGCAAAACCGTCTGTTGCATGCCATACAAATGGTAAAAGGCCTTCTGAATTTAAACGTTTAATAGTGGCTTTAGGTAAAGTATTAAAGCTGCTGTCATTTTCATCACTCGCACGTACAACTAGCTGTGCGAAGTAAGCGAGTGTTAGTGGGTGAAGTGGCGTAATGTATTCTTGCTCTTCAAACTCAGCAATTCCTATATTTACCAGCATATTACCTTGCGGTGATAGCAGCGATTTGGTTTCTAACTTGTCGATTTCTGCTAAATAGCACTCAACAACCCTATTCGCTAAGCCCAAAAAGTCAGAGCCCCAAGAGCAAGTACTAATAAGTGCCTTTCGCTCGTCTAGGTAGTCAAATAGTGATTCGTAAGCTGCAAATAGGTCTGGGAAAACATTTTCAATATTACCTAATGTAACTTCTGGCCTACCAGCAACTTGTGTAGCTAAGATTCGCCCGTCTTGAAGTTTTACTTCCCAATTTAATAGGTTTTTGCGCATACCGGTTGGGTTTAAGTCTTTCCCGTCAATAACCACCTTTTCTTTGACGCGGTTATATAAGCCATTAAAATTGTCGTTATATAAACGATTAAACAGATTGGTATCTAACACTAATGGCAAGCTTAATGTGTCTGACGAAACAGCACCGTCCACTTCAAAATTAAGTACATGCGCACCACTTTGAACTGCAAAGGTTAATGTGTCTGTTTCATTGGCAAACTGAGCAAAATCTACAGTTTGCACATTTTGAACAGAAAATATTTGGTTTGACTGAGTAACTGTTGCGAGCTGCCCTTGCTCTGCAATTTTTAAACTACCTGCATTAGTTTGTAGCGTAATAAGTTGTTTTTTAGGGTGTGTTGCAAGCAAAAAACTATCAGCTAAATCATCAAGATAAAAAGCGCCCTGTGGTATTACTAAAACTCTATATTTAAAACGCTCTTGTGGTTTTTCGCGTTTAAAATCAACACTAAAATAAAGCGGCTTATTATTAAACGTTCCCGAAATTTCAGCAATACTGCGTTTTTGAGAGCGATTATTTACATCAAGGGTAATTTCTTCTTTAGTGTGCTGTAGTTTTAATTCATTTTTTTGAATTTTACCGCCCACAAAACTAGCTTCAATTTTAAAGTCAGTTTTGCCGTCTGGCATTTGAATGATTAAATGGCGTTCTTTTTTGTTTTCGCGCGCTATAAAGTCTACATCAGCAATTGTTTCACTTTCAAACGACAAAAGGTTTTCTTTATTATCACGGCGCTCTTTTATAATTGCGCCAAAATCGAGTTCTTCCCAATTTTGACCATCTGCAAAATGAGTATTCACAAACTTTTCGCTAAGATCTAAATCTCCCAGCTTTTCGATAAGCTCTTGTGGGTACTTTTCAACTATCTCGCTAATATTGCCGTATAACTGGTGGTTTTGCGATAAACGTTTATCTATTTGGTCTGTATCATCCCAGCTTACAATGGTGTTGTCGTTAAATAACCCTAATTCACTAAATTGAATAATGCCATCTTCTAACGCATCATAAAGCTCGGTAAAACCAAACATGGTTGCACCGTCTTCAATAATGAGTTTAAAACGATGATCGAGCAGGCACTGCGATACTTTGTCAGTACCACTAATTGATGAAATAAGCTCACTGAGTGATTTTTTGATTGTTGACGGATGCCAGACTTCTCCAGACTTACCTAAGTCACGTGCTGAATTAATTAATGTATCTAAATAAGAGTTGTGGATAACGAGTAATGCGCAGTCTTTTAAAGGGCCGTCTTGCGCTGATACTAAATCACGTAAGTGTGAAATAAAGTTCTCGCTTAGCCCTTTTTCACTTTCACTATGTACAACAGGTATTAACGTAGTTTTACCAAAAGTAATAGCTGGCAGTGTCTGGTTTATGTCATTAGTTTTCAATTCAACGCTTGTATCTGCTTTACTAAGCATTGCCTCATAAAGTTTTAAGCTATTATCACTATCTGGCGAGCGAAATTGGAATCGGCTTTCACCCTCAAAACCTTTAGTTGCCCACTGGCAAAAGTGTTCAACTAAAAAATCTTCATATAGTTTTTTTGACATAAACTGCATCTCCGCTATCACTCATTCTTTCTACGTTACCCATTCTTTCAAACAAATCGATTAAGCACTCTTCACTGCTTTTATCAAAAAACACACCGCGCTTTTGAAATTCAATTAATAATTCATGGAGTCTTAATTTTTCGTTTTCACCAATACACAAATTAGTAAGTAACAAGAGGTAGTCTTGATTTAATACTAAAAATGAGCCTGCTCGGCGGCGGTTTTGTTCAAAAGGTTTAATTAAGGTTTCTCGAGTGGCTTTTACAAAGTTGTTAAATGCTGTCTCTCGCGTAGCACCTTTTTTAAACTGTTCAGTAAAAAGTTTGGCTAAATTACTAATTGCTTCACTTGGAGTCGCGACTAGGGATTGTTGGCTAGTTAAGTTTCTATCAATATAAAAATTGTTCGCATAAGAATTTAACGCCTCAATGTCGACATCCTTAATCTCATCAATTAACTGCCAAAGAGGGCTAATAGCTGTTTTTGTATCTTGTAGACTTTCATTTAATGCTAAGTAGGGAAATAACGAATAACTAGACTCAATAACTTGTTTGTGCCCGTGGAGCTGCAATTTAGTGCGCTCTTTACTGGCTTTTTCACTGTCTAGAATAAAGTAGCAAGGCTTTACTTCAGGCTTTTGCGCCCAGCCTTTTATATTTAACGATAATTGTGCCGTATACAAAAAGCCATATAGCTTTAAAAAAGCCTTAATGTTTTGTAAAAAGTGCTCTGGATAGCTAACTAAAAATGTTAAATCTTGCTGAAATTGTTCTGACAAAAAAGGCAGATAAGCAATATGTTGTTTGCGTACTTTTTGGTTTTTATTAGTAACAAGTGGCGAGTCAAAAATCTTTTTTACTTCTTGCTCTAAAAAATTAAGCTGCGCTTTTGGTGCATTAGTAACTTCGACGTTGCCCATTAAACTATTAAATAATGACGTAAGACGTTCATCACCCGAGTTACTTTTATCAGGGTTTAATACTTTTAACGCTTGCATTTCAGGAGCTATGTTTAATACCTGCTCATTATCAAAATACATTTTTTCGATAATATGCCAAAACGGTTCGCCGTCTAACTTATTGGTAAAATGCGTTTTACATAGTTTTTTAAAATCGTCGAGTGACTCAATGTTTTTTTCAAGTTTAAGGCTGTGTAGAGACTTGATGAAAAAACCAACTACAGTTTCCCAGTCATACTTATTGTTAGCGCTATTAGCTGATACGGGGAAATAACTAGCTGCACTATTATTTTTTGGCTTTAACTCTTCTAATAATGGCATTTATTAACCCTCACTAACCATAATATCTTCATCATCAAGTTCTAGATGATATTTACCATCAACCCCTGTAATGACTATTTCTGTGGCAGCCTTTGCTTGCTGGACGATTTCTGTAGCTAATTCATCTAGCAGTATTACCGAGTTTTTGTCATGTTTATTTGGCCGATAACCATTGTTTATATTAATCAGTAGCGACAAAAGATTAATATTAATTGGCAGCTTAAACTTTTTATCTTGCAGCTTTAAGTGTGCATTAAAAAATGCACTGCTAGTGGTTGTTGATGCAGAAATAGATTTAGAATCCATTGTTAAATCTGCCGGTGCTGCAATTTGGTAATCACCAAAATCAGAAAGTAAAAAAAATTTTTTACCTAACTTTGGCGCATTACGATTGATGTAAGTGCGAATAGCTGAAATTAGCGTATCTCTATAAAACTCTTTTAAACTGTTTTTTTGCTTACTATCACCACTGTAAGACTTATGTAGCTGATAAACAGAAATATAGCTTTCGATTAATGCCTCGTTGAAGTCATCGGAGAATTTTTTATGATAGTTATTAGCAAAGTCATCGTCATATTTAAGTAAATAAAATAAACGAAGGTATTGAGCGCCACTGTTAATATTTAAAATGCCTAACTGGTTCAATGCGTTTTTAAAGACATCAAACTCTCCATCAGGCAAACCTAGGTCGTAAGCAAGAATAAAACGGTCTAATTCTTTAGTACGTAGATGAGCGGGATCAAAATTTTCAATTTTACTCGCTAGTTCATTATCTCCACCGGCAAATAAATTATCGAATAAATACCCCTCACCTAATAAAAGCTCATGGATAAAATCAAGTAGTGCACGGGCTGTTAAAAATTGATCTCGCATTAAACGCGCTTTAAATAGCAGATCTATAATCACTTTTTGAACAGAAGGTAGGCTAAGTAATTCAAAGTTAGCGATTAAACGTAACGTTGAAACATCGTTCTGTTGTAGCTTTTCTTTTTCAATAAGCTGGCGAATGATGTTATTTTCTTGCTGTGTAATTCTTTCTAACAGTTTTTTGGCAAAATCACATTTATAACCATCTTCACCTATTGCAAACTTTGGATAGTCTTCAAAGTTTATGAAAATAGCTGTATCGCTTTGCTCTTTTTTATTTTTAAGGTATGAACTAATTTTGCTACGAATAAATTGGTTTTGACCTTCTTCAGCATAGTTACCTAACATGCCGGCGTTAATCCCAACAACTAACGGGCTGCTTGAAGCTTCAAACTCATCAAATACCTTATCTAATGTTTGAATTGCTGTGCCATGCGGGTCAAAGCTGTGAGTAGCATCTAAATGGAATTTAATCCGTGAACCAAAATTAACTTTAGCTTTTGTTAAAAGTTCTGATTTACCATCACCACTACTTCCGCATAAAAACAATATTTTTTTATCGTTTGCGCCAAACGATGAAATAGCTTTGTTTACGGCTTCTTCAATTGGCATTTGAATGTACAAGTATGACTTAATATCATCTAAAATATTTTGATTATTATTACTGCGTTCTGTAGAAACAGCATAGGGTGATGATTTTGATAAAACGCTGAGGGCTTCTTTTAAGCGCATAAACTAATTCCGTTATTTGCGGCTTTAAAACAACCGCTCCATGGCTAATTAACAATACTTAACTACTAGTGCGTTAAGTTTTCATTAAGTTTAACCCTAACCTAACATGAAAATGTATTAAAAATATAGAAATATTCGATGAGTACCAAGTACATAGCTGCTAATTAGCAAAAATTAAGAATTTAGTCTTGGTCATATTCATTTAGTAAAAGTTCTAGGAAAGTGACTAGGTGATAGGATGGGCCCGCAGACCATTGCTCGAAGCCAACAGCTTTTGCCTCCTCATTTACCCTCACTCACTGCTCCTTGTGCAAAAAGTTATTAACTGACTGATTCACCACAGAGGTTAAGAGACGCTGCGCTGGTGAGAAATAATAAAGACCGCGTCAGCAAGCTTAACGCCTACGGTAGTAAAAAGAACTAGGTACTAGGATTAGCCCGCAGACCGTCGCTCGAAGCACTTTTTATCTTCTCCGTGCAGCGAAGCGCCTCAGTGGCCCTCGGTGGTAAAAGTGGTTTTAAGATAATCACGGCTAAAGCCAGTTCCTACGACAATAAAAGGAGCTAGGTGCTAGGGTTAGCTCGTCGCTCGAAGCCAGCAGCTTTTGCCCCCTCATTTACCCTCGTTCACTTCTCATTGTGCAAAAAGTTATTAACTGACTGATTCACCACAGAGGTTAAGAGGCGCTGCGCTGAAGATAAATAATAAAGACCGCGTCAGCAAGCTTAACGCCTACGGTGGTAAAAGGGGCTAGGTACTAGGGTTAGCCTGCAGACTGTCGCTCGAAACACTTTTTTTCTTCTCCGTGCAGCGAAGCGCCTCAGTGCCCCTCGGTGGTAAAAGTGGTTTTAAGATAATCACGGCTAAAGCCAGTTCCTACCACAGTAAAACGAGCTAGGTGCTAGGGTGTATTCCGTAGCACCAAACCCGAAGCCGGTTTATAGGTCGCGAGGTAAACTCGCGGCTACAATTTTTAAATCATTTTGATAACCCTGTCACCAGAATATTTACTCAACAATGACCGTATTCTTTACGAGCAAATTGTTTAGTTACCATGCAATATCACCCAACGGTGGCTAAGGTAAATGATCTGCGTGGAATTAATGGGGCCAAAAAGTATTTTCCAATATTTGTAATGCTTTAAATATTAAGATGTTGTTCAGATATATTTGGTTATTATAAACGCTCACTCCTGTTGATGTCCCTAACGACTTTAAGTTGTTTAAGCAGTTTGGCCAGCTCTTCTTAGAGCTGGTTTTTTTTTGCCTGTTTTTACTGGCTTCATTTTCTTCCACTACAGCAAAGCAGCAATTACCCAGCATATTGCTGTTAAAATAACCTCGAAAAATCAACGCGGCCTAGTTACTCATAGGTAGTCATGTTACAGTTTCAGTAATTTACTTAGCACTTTAATTTATCGACTAGGCAGTAGTATGCGTCATTATTTTGTATCAATTTTACTTCTTTTTGCCACTTTTGTGGCAGCTCAGGCACAGGCTGAAGAGTCTCGCGCTGCACCCAGCCCACAACAGCAACAACAGGCACTCAAAAAACTTCAAGAGCCGATGTATAGACCCTTGATGGAACGCTATATTCTTGATGAACTCAAAGCGGTACGCCAAGATCAGCAAAAACTACGTGAAGACGTTACCAAACAAGTCACTCATGCTCAGCTTGATACCGCTGACCGCGCACTGACTTACACCACTGATACAATTAATAATGTATTTTTTATCATCACTGCCACAGCCTCTATTTTGGTACTGGTTGGTTGGAACTCGTTACGTGATGTAAAAAACAAAGTCGAAGATATTGTAAATACCCGTGTCAGCGTGATCACCAATGAATACGAAGCACGTTTGAATACATTTGAAGAAAAGCTACGCGAGCGCTCTGAAGAAATCTTAAGTAACCAACAAAAAATATCTGTTACTAATGAAGTCCACTCTTTATGGATGCGCGCTAATTTAGAAAGCGATATAGCTAATAAGATCGAAATATTTGATGAGATTTTAAAACGTAAACCCGAAGATGTTGAAGCTATCGCTTATAAAGCCGATGCATTACTAGAGCTTAATGAAACAGCTCAGGCGATAGAGTTGTGTAACCAAGCCTTGGATATAGACAGTGACTATGGCTACGCTTATTGGCAACGTGCATGTGCTTATGCGTTGACTCATAAACACGCTGATGCGTTGGCCGATATAAAAATGTCGTTGGAGTATTCACCAAACTTACGTAATGAGCTATTACATGAAAGTGCATTTGCCAGTTTGCACGACAATAGCAGCTTTAATGCGATTGTATCTGGCGACTTAACGTTCTAAAAAGCTTTCGATTGCTTGAGTGAGCAGTTCGTCGAGTTGCTCTTCAAACTCATCTTTGTTGGTTTTAAAATGCGCAAGATAAGCCTGCGCATGCTGATCAGACAACAGCCGAGCATTAATACTGTATTCGCGCTCGGCTTTAGTTTTATCAAACCGCGGGGTAAAGTGATAAAGGGCAAAATAAGGGGCGACCAATTGCTGATTAGCATAATCACAGAAACGCTCAATGGTTTGTGCTCCCGTTGGCCCTAAACAGCCTGGCTCTACACGATAAAGTAACTGAATTTTTTTATCATCACTAATTTGCATGCTAGTCGCGGCCCCTTTATCTGCCTATAAACAATCTGCTTATTAATACTCTATCTAAAAAAGAGTACTTTGGTTATTTTGCCATTTTCAACTTGATAGCTAGAGATTAACTCTCCACGCTTATCAACTACATTTGGATCTGTTGAACAGGTTTCTGACAGTTCATGATCGATAACGATATTACCGTGCACAATACGTTTAATTGGGGATGATTTTATACACTTTAATTTTTTAAACATTATCCCGTAACGGGCAATCAGTTTTTCTTTGCCCTTAAAAAGTAACTCATTTGGAAAGGCATAAAACTCTACATTTTCATCATACATACTAATAAATGCATCGATGTTTCTGGCATTATACGCCTTAATTAATTGCTCAATAACGGCTAACGATTCGCGTGACTGTTTAGCTTTAACTTGTTGTTTGAGTGTTAGCGCTTCTTTAGCTTGGATCACCGCTTGCTCTGCTTGTGCGACAGCAAGCTGTTTTTCTTGTTGTGTTTTAGGAAGTTCAGCAGGTTTTGCCGCTTCAGTACCAAGTACCTTACTGGTATCAACTTCAGGCTCGCTTGGTTTGCTGGTGTCTGTTTTAATTGGCTGTGTTGGTTCAACGTTTACAGGCTCAGCTGATTGCTTATTTTCTGGCGTTAAGGTGATCACCGCTGGGCTATCTTGTAGTTCAGCCTCAGTTGATTTTGTTGGGGCTTTACTCTGCACTGATTTTTCTTCGCCAGTGCTAGTGTCAGTCGTTTTTACTGCAGCAGGCAATTTAGCTGCTGTTGTTTCAGTTTTAGTCTGTGGTTCAACTACATCAGCTGCAGTTGCTAATAACTGCCACGGAAATAGCAAACTTACTAAAAAAAATAACGGTTTCATACTGTTCCTGAGTAATTTAAGAAACTCTAAAATAACAAAATTTACCGGATCGCGATAGCTTTTTACCAATACTGCTCAACGGTGATTTGCCCAGGCTCCCTACGACGATTGCGAGTGTAGCCTTGCTCGGTTAATAATGCGCTGGTGTCTTTAACCATTTGTGGATTACCACAGATCATAAATTGACTATTTTGCGGGCTAACTGCGCTATCACAATGCTTAAATAAGGTGCCATCGGCGATTCGATCAGTAATACGCCCATCTAAGCCGACAATTGCCTGCTCGCGACTCACTACGGGCAGATAACTCAATTGCGGATACTGCTGCTGTAACTGCGCAATTTTTGCTTGATAACTTAAATCTGCATTCAAACGCACACCATGCACTAAGGTAACGTGCTTAAATTGCTGCCACACATCAGGCTGCTCTAAAATGGATAAAAACGGCCCAATTGCGGTTCCGGTGCTAAGCATAAATAACTGTTCACTGGCGGGGATTTCATCAATAGTAAAAAATCCACTGGCGCGGCTTTCAATCATCACCGTATCGCCGGGTTTAAGCTTGGCTAATTGTTGTGATAATAAGCCATCTGCCACGTTAATAAGATAAAACTCTAAATCGGGAGAGCTTGGTGCATTTACGTAAGAGTACGCCCGTGCAATACGTTTTTCATCCATCATCATAGAAAGCTTAGTAAACTGTCCTGCTTTAAACGGCGCCACATCGGCATTCACAATTAAACTAAATAACGTATCAGTCCACCAAACAATATCTTTAACACTTGCCTCAACCCAATTAGACACAATTAACACTCCTTAATTATTGCTTTGTATAACAGTGGCAAGAGTGCACAGCATTGTCAATGTTTGCGAGTTTGCGAGTTTGCGAGTTTGCTTATGTCTGATAAAAAGTGCGAGTTTGCTTATGTCTGATAAAAAGTGCGAGTTTGCGAGTTTGCGAGTTTGCGAGTT
>NZ_JACJEE010000019.1:74625-85661 GCF_014163915.1 Pseudoalteromonas sp. SR41-8 | reverse complement strand
CCAACTCGCCAACTCGCCAACTCGCCAACTCGCCAACTCGCCAATTCGTCAACTCATCTGCTCCCTGACATACTTTAAATACTGCTCAAGGCTATTTTGCCATAACACCAATGCTTCTGTGAGTGACTCTTTAAGCGGTTTGTTGTCGAGTAAGCGTCGTTCTATTTTTTTTAACTCTATGCCGTAGCGGTTAAAACCGAGTTGTAAAGCGGTGCTTGCTTGGCGATGGAGCAGCTTAATACATTGTTCTTTATCTTCGTCTAATAATTGTTGAGCACGGATCAGCTTGTTGCGTGCGGATAATACAAACTCGTTGTAAATAGATGAAATCTCGTCTTCACTAAAAGAGCTTTTTAATGTGTCTGCTGCGGTATTGTCATATAAAACATCACTCAGCTCAACGGCAATACTGGGTGCATGGCTGCTTTGTGAATCACTTAATGCTTGGCGTAATTTTTGTTGTTTAATTGGTTTACCAACAATGTCTTTTATTCCTAATGAGAAATACTCTTTGATTTCGTCAGGGCTTAAACTGGCAGTAAAGGCGAGTACTGGGGTACGTTGATTTTTATGCTCCATACCTTTGAGGGTTTTAAGTACTTCTTGGCCAGTCAGATCTGGCAGGTTCATGTCTAATAGCACAACATCAAAGTGGTACTCTTGCATCAGGTTAATAGCACTTTTACCATCGCGGGCGAGCTTGATTTTATGCTCATCATCAGCCATAAATTCTATGGCTATTTTTTGATTTAAATCTAAATCCTCGACCAGTAATACATCTAATCCAGTTAAATAATCTTTTGATTGATGGCGCTGTTCAACAAGGCTGAGTTCGCCAAGCACAAGCGTGATATCAAAGCTAAACGAACTGCCTTTATCTAACTCACTGGTAATATCAAGTTGGGAGCCCAGTTTGGCTAGTAGGCGGCTGGTGATAGCAAGGCCTAGGCCTGTTCCGCCTTTTTCTTTACCTGCGCTACTTTGTACGTATGGCTCTGTAAGGTATTCTATTTCATCATCTTCAATGCCAGGCCCCGAGTCAATTACACTAATACGAATATGATGTTCAAGTTGGCGCTCCTCTAATAACTCTACGCGAATTTTAACTTCACCTTTGTCGGTAAATTTAATCGCATTACCAACGAGGTTAATGATGATTTGCCGAAGTTTTTGTTGGTCGCAGTAATAACAAGCTTGCTCTGGGAGGTTATAAATTAACTCAAACTTTAAGCGTTTCTGCTCGGCTAATGGACTAAGTAATAAACATAAGTTATGCAACCAAGTTTTAAATTCTACATCCTCTTCATAAAGTGCTTCGTTGTGTTGGTCAAGGCTTGCGTAATCAAGCACTTTATCCACTAACAAGTTAAGTGATTCGGCGGAGTTTATAATGGCTTCGCAATAAGGTTTGTCTCGCGGGTCTGTTGATTGATTTAAGATCAATTGCGCACTACCTAAAATACCATTAAGGGGAGTGCGAATTTCATGACTAATGGTAGATAAAAATAAGCCTCTTATTTCAAGATCTTTTTGCGCTTTATTAGTTAACTGATTGAGGTTTTGCTCTCTGCGCTCGTTACATAATAACGCCATCCCGGTGGTATAAAACATTGGGGCGATCACGCCATTAACCAGTAAGGTCACGCTAAACCAGTTTTCTTTTAACAGTGTGAAATTGTTAACATCTTCCATTAAAAAAGCGCGACCGACAAAAATACAGCTAATAATGGTCAGGATCAAAATATAGACAATGCTGCCATTGGGGTAGGGCTTACGGGCAAAGCGAATAAATAAGTACAGTAAAAACAGTGCTTCGCTTATATGCTGTAAATCAGAGGCCAACATACGATTACGAAGGTTAGAATCAACTACGGTAAAGTACATTAGCAATGCTCCGCAAAACAAGGTTGCTAATACAAAAAACCGAAACTCTTTGCCGCGGTAACCTAAAAATTGGCTGATTGCTAATGCATGGATGATGGACGCGCTAAACCATAAACTATTAGCAAGAACAATAGTGATAATGCTATCGAGACGACCGTGTAAGGCAAAGCTCATTAGAGCAATAAATAGCACTAAAGGATAAAGAATATATAACACTGTGCCTGGAGTGTTTTTGTTGGCGCGCCAAGTTAAAAAGTTGAGTAGTGCCATGACGACCATCATGGCGGCACTGGCAGAGTAGAGCGTGAGGGAGTCGAGCATTCATATTCCAAGCAGATCAGGATGACGAGTTTAGAATAATGGCAATTGCATTTGTTAGCAAATATCGTGCTCTAGAATAAACAAAAAAAACAGGCACAAAGTACCTGTTTTAATATTAAAATAAGAGTTACTAGATTAGCGAATTTCGTCCGGAATATTTTGTTGTGCCCACGATAATAATTCAATACGATTACGACATTTTGTCTTTCTAAATGCGCTGTATAAATGAGTTTTTACAGTGTGTGGACTAATGCTTAACGCTTCAGCTATTTCCTTATTTTTAGAGCCGTTACTCATTAAGGAGATAATTGCTTTTTCGCGTTTAGTTAATTTTACAGGTTCAATATCACCGTCAGTGAGCTTATGTAATGCGTCTTTATTGAACTGCAACATACGGTTTAATGCGTTACACATGATATCACGACGATACCACAGCTGATCTTCGAGTAATAAACGAATGCCTTTCATTAGCACATCAGCATTGTCAGTAGTATAAAAAACACCCCGAATACCGCTTAACAATGCACGATTAGCTAGTTCTGGATTTTCGTCTAAGTTGAATAATACGATATCGCACTTAATACGTAGATTGACCAATTGCTCTTTCAATTTCCCCCAAGCGTCTTGGCTTGATGTTTCGATAAACAATAAACGCGTTCCCTCAGGAACGTCAGATATATTTGTTCCGGTAGTAACATTGAGCCCTTGGGTTTTTAATAAAGGCTCTAATACATTAATACCAATTGTATTAATTGGCTCTAGATCTAGTAACAAAAAGGCAGAACTACTCATACTTACTATACTCTTGAATAAAGTTGACTAATCAATCCTAACATGCAATCCGCCCCTTTAGTATTAGAAATTTCCTACTTTAGGGTAAGATAGACATAGTTTTATAACGTTTATCGTATTCGTCATAAAAGATACATTTAAAAAACTTTGTAACAATTTGAAATTAATAGCAAATAACATTTTCTTTCAAAGTTAATTTTTTTTACAAATATTTACAGTTAAGCCGTTTAAAGTAAACCTTTAGTCTTATTTTGGTAAGGTGGCCACCCCATTATTTTACCTGCTAGCATATGTAAATGGATATGATAAACAGTTTGCCCGCCATGTTCATTGCAATTCATTACCACGCGGAAACCATCCTCTGCAAAGCCTTGTTGTTTCGCTATTTTTGCAGCAACCACATACAGGTGGCCAACAATTGGCGCATCTTGCTCGGTAATATCATTGATGGTCGCAATCGCTTTTTTCGGGATAATCAGCACGTGAAAAGGGGCTTGTGGGTTGATATCTCTAAACGCTAAACTAAACTCATCTTCGTAGATGATATCAGCTGGGATCTCGCGGTTAATAATTTTAGTAAAAATAGTTTCTTGGCTCATTTAAAGGGCTCTTTGTCGGTTGTACTAAAGTCACTAATGACAAACTTTGCCTGCAGTGTCAAACTGAAATCAAACAACAAGGAGCTATTATGCGTAAACATTTATTATTAAGCGGTATTGTGTCATTATTTTTGAGTGCGACAAGCGTGGCCGAAACCGTCAATTTTCCTGAAGAAATAGTGCCATTACAAGTGGGCGATAAGAAAATTGAGCATTCATTTTTCAACCGTGTTGATGAAGTCGAGCTGGTTCCTGGCGTATATCAGCTCAAACTTAAATACACCGATTTGTACGAGCAAGGTTACGATGAGCATCAAGTTATCGACTCAGAACCATTTTGGGTGACGATGACCATTGCTGCCAATACAGATTATGATGTGGTGTTTAACCGTGCTGATAATGCGGTAGCAGCAGAAGTTTTTGCAGAAGCGCCACAAGTGAGCTTACAAGCAAAAGGGGCGTCATTAGGCACGCCGCTAGTCATTATAGCTGAGCCCGATTTGACAAGTAGTATTAACTCTCAAGTTGCGACAGTGCAAGTAGCACCAACAGTAGCATCAGCAACCAGAGCTGCACCGATGGCTGCTAATTTACAAGCTCCAGTTTCTCGCCCTGCACCTAATGCAGGTAATGCGCCTAGTGCTGCCGCCATGTTAGATTTTTGGTGGCAACAAGCCAGTGCTCAAGAGCGGCAAGCTTTCATTGATAAAGTCACTAAAAATAAATAGCACTGATTAAAATAGATAGCAAAAAGGGCGAATAAATCGCCCTTTTTAATTTTCGTTATTTAGCTATTACTTAGCAAACAAGTCGTCAATAGTACCTTGCGCAAGTGGGTGGTAGCCCGGGCGCGCTTTTAGGTATACTTCATGTGCCCATTCACGTTTACCATTAGTAATCAGAGCTTTGTATAGCGGCACGATTAATTTGCGACGGCCAATACCTGATAAGTGTTTATCAAGTGCTGGATAGATAGGTTGATAGCCATTGCCAACCGCAAGCATAAACCAAGCAAAAGCACGCTCTGCGTTAGTTGATTGTGTAAGGTTGAACTCGCTGTCTAGCATCGCCATTTTATCTAGGCTTAAATCACGTGGTAAGTTATTTAAAAAGTGTAACCACTCATGCACAGTCCAATTTGCCGTAGGAAGTTGTGCGGCAGTTGTGTCACCTTTTAACCATGCTGCTGTTGCACTATCTACTTTATCGAATGCATCTGAGGTTGGGTTTGGTGCATCGCTCGGTAAGCCAGGCTGAAAAATCCACTCGTTTACTTTATCCATGCTAACAACACCTGGATACTGTTCAATTAAGTTCGTTTTTAAGTAAGTAACAAACTCTGCGGTGGTCAAAGATTTGAATGAAAACTCTTTAAAATAGGCTTTTACAAATGGGTCGAACTTGTCGCGACCATACTTGTTTTCAAGGTAAATTAAGAATAGCTGGCCTTTAGTATATGGCACTGAGCTGAATGCATCGTCCGGATCGCGGCCATTAAGTTTTAAGTTAAGGCGAGTATCTGGCGCTGCAATAGTTTTAAGTTGAGCACGTAGGCCCGCAGCGTCAAGCGCTTGCTCCATAACCGCACGGTCACGACCATAAACTTCTTCCATAATACGGTTTTCAACGTACGAGGTAAAACCTTCATTCAGCCATAAGTCTTCCCATGTAGCATTGGTTACTAAGTTGCCAGACCAAGAGTGAGCAAGCTCATGAGCGATTAAGTTAACTAGGCTTTTATCGCCAGCAACAACCGTTGGAGTGATAAACGACAGACGTGGATTCTCCATGCCACCGAAAGGAAAGCTCGGCGGTAACATTAAGAGGTCATAACGCCCCCAAGCATATTCACCATACATGGTACTTGTTTTATCGATCATCGCTTGCGTGTCTTCAAATTCAGCAACTGATGCATCTAAAATGGTTGGTTCAGCAAAAATGCCGGTTTGGCGTGACATAGCTTTAAATTCTAGATTACCAGCGCCAATCGCAATTAAGTAAGGAGAGATTGCTTGAGGCATATCAAAAATGTAATCGCCATCTTTATAAAGTGCATCTTTGTTGTCGGCACTCATCACCGCACGAACATCTTTAGGTGTATGAATACGTGCCGAGTAAGTTACACGCATCGCTGGTGTATCTTGTACTGGGATCCAACTACGAGCATGAATTGCTTGCGATTGGCTGTACATAAACGGATGAGTTTTACTGGCTGTTTGCTCAGGTGTTAACCATTGTAAGCCTGATGCTTCTGGGCGGCTATTGTAGTAAATGCGTACTTTTGCTGCTTGGTTTTTAAAAGTAATAGTTAACTTTGAGCCTTTAACATCATCACGTGCAGCAAGGGTAAATTTTGCTTTATGCCAGCCACCAGTTTGATCTTGATACATTACTTTATCAATATCTAAGTCACGGGTATCAAGTACCAATGTTTTGCTGTCGGCATTTTGCCATTGTAACGTATGCTCAACAAAACCTTCTAACTGCTTGTCAGCAAAATCAACGTCTAAATCAAGATTTAAGTGTGTAGTAATAACATCATCAAGATTAGCATAGGAATTTTGATCAATGGCGCTCGCCATTGCTTGAGAGCACATACCAGCCATAGCGAGGCTTAAAAAAAGCGGTTTAAGTTTCATATTGACCCTGGACGGAAATAAAAAGTGCAGGTTTTATATCATGATTGACCATCAGGGTTGAGCAATTTTTACAATCTGATGCGCGTTTTGCGACGATAGGTTACACTATTGCGATTAGTGACGATTAACCTTTGGGGCATTTTGTGGCTCTTTCTTTGCAAGCTTTTCATACATTTTCTTTACCGAGCCAGTGTTCACAACTGTGCGAAATAACTGACCTTACACAATTACAGCTACTGACGTTTGATAGCCCTTTTTGCATTTTAGGTGAAGGTAGTAACACGGTATTTTTAAGCGATTATCAAGGCACTGTAATTAAAATGGCGACTACCGGTATCGCCATCATTGAACGCGACAATGATTACTTACTTGAAGTTGCTGCAGGAGAAAACTGGCATCAGCTTGTTGCATATACGCTCAAACAAGGGATGCCTGGGCTTGAAAATCTTGCTTTGATCCCCGGTACAGTTGGCGCAGCACCGGTACAAAATATTGGTGCCTATGGTGTAGAGCTGGCAAAATTTATTGAATACGTAGAATATTTTGATATCGCCACTAAGCAGCTCATCCGCCTTAGTTGTCAACAATGCGAGTTTGGCTATCGAGAGTCTATTTTTAAGCATCAATTAAAAAATAAAGCAGTGATCACTTGCGTTGCATTGGCATTACCAAAACTTTGGCAGCCAGAGTTAAGCTATGGTCCTTTACAGCAGCTTGAGTCGGTAACGGCGCAGACGGTTTTTGAGCAAGTGATTAAAACTCGTAACAGCAAATTACCGGATCCTTACATACTTGCCAATGCCGGAAGCTTTTTTAAAAACCCAATTATAGAAAACCAGTTACTTAGCGAATTGCTCGTCGCGTATCCGCAGTTGCCTCATTATTACTATGATGAACACCACCATAAAGTAGCTGCCGGTTGGTTAATAGAACAAGCAGGGTTAAAAGGGTACCGTATCGCAGGAATTGAAGTGCATCAGCAACAAGCGTTAGTTTTAGTTAATCATGGTGGCAGTGAAGGCAGTGACCTAATTAAAATGATTCAACATATCCAGCAGCAAATATGGCAATGTTATCAAATAAGCTTACAGCATGAAGTTCGCTTGATGAATAATGATACTGAATGCCATATCGGTTTAGGGGAGTTAGCATGAAGGCGCCGGATGGTAATAAATTAGCAATCTTAAATGCGCTCAATCAGGGGGGCTTTATCTCTGGGCAATTACTTGGTGAGCAACTTGGCATTAGTCGCGCCGCAGTGAGTAAACATATGCAAAGTTTACAAGCGATGGGGCTGGATATTTTTAAAGTTAGCGGTAAGGGTTATAGCCTTAATAACTCCGTGGGCTTGTTAGAGCAAAATAAGATCCAGCAATATTATCAAGGCTTGAACGCCAGTACGGCACATATCGAAGTGCATCCGATCATTGATTCGACTAACAGTGAGTTAATGCGCCGTATTGCGGCTAAACAAACACTAGATTCAGGCACTGTCGTCGTCGCGGAAATGCAGCAAGCAGGGCGTGGGCGACGCGGACGCGTTTGGCAGTCTCCATTTGGTGCGAACTTGTATTATAGTTATTTCTGGCGCTTAGATGACGGGCTGCAAGCCGCAATGGGTATGTCTATCGCAGTAGGCTTAGCTGTTTACGATACGTTAAAAGCACTGTATCAGTTAGATATTGAACTCAAGTGGCCAAACGATATTTATCTTAATAAAGAAAAGCTCGCAGGTGTTTTGGTCGAATTAGATGGTCAGCCACAAGGACCATGTCAGCTCGTAATAGGCGTTGGTATTAATTTGCAAATGCCCACAAGCTACAGCCAGCAAATCGACCAAGCGTGGACTGATTTGAGCCAACATAGCCAACAGATTGATAAAAATCAGCTGGTGGCACATTTAACATACCACCTTGAGCAACGATTAGCGCAGTACAGTCAAACTGGCTTGCATGACATGTATCAGCAGTGGAACGAACTCAACGCCTTTGCAGGACAGTGTGTGGAGTTAAATACTGGGCATAGAAGCTGGCGTGGTATCTGTGAAGGCATAGATCCACAAGGTGGTATTCGTATTCGCCAAGATGGTGAGGTTAAAAGCTATTACGGTGGTGAAATTTCACTACGCAAGGCAGTTCAATGAGATTATTAATCGATGTAGGTAATACAGCACTTAAAGCAGCGCTATGCCTGCAAGGCGAAATCAAACCGTGTGATGTTAGTGCGCTACCTTGGCGGAAAATTAACGAGCTGGTTTATGCAAGTGTTGGTAAAAATGAGCAACTCAATGGGCTATTAGCACAAGCATTGGCATTTCAGGTGCCATGTTTTGAAGCGAAAGTGACTAAACAATTGAGTAACCTTAGCTGTGCGTATCAACAATTTAGTAATTTAGGTATTGATCGCTGGCTTGGTTTAATTGCTGCTTTTCAATTATGGCCGCAACAAGATTGCATTGTGATAGATACAGGCACAGCCACAACAATTGATGTACTTACAGCACAAGGACAACATTTGGGGGGCTGGATATTACCTGGCCTTGATCTCATGACACGCTCATTAACACAGAATACGCAGCGTGTTTTTGATGATGCCAACACGCCTTTTGCGAA
The DNA here is from genome assembly GCF_014163915.1 of Pseudoalteromonas sp. SR41-8. Taxonomy (NCBI): domain Bacteria; kingdom Pseudomonadati; phylum Pseudomonadota; class Gammaproteobacteria; order Alteromonadales; family Pseudoalteromonadaceae; genus Pseudoalteromonas; species Pseudoalteromonas sp. SR41-8. The sequence goes on along the minus strand of NZ_JACJEE010000019.1, from coordinate 76,814 downwards.
TGAGCTGGGTGTAAACACACCTAATGGTTTAAAAAATGGCGCGCTAGTGGCAACCTTAGGGGCTGTTGAACAAGCAAAATTACATTTAACCAATAAAAAACCTCAACTAATTTTTGCTGGTGGCTATGGTGCATTATTGAAAGCGCAATTTTTAGACGCGATTTATGATCCGCAATTAGTGATGAAGGGGCTCAATTACTGGTATGAATTGAGCAAAAATTAATAAAAACAGGCTGTTTTGCCTGATTTGTGAGCGTTCGGCACATAAAATCACATTTTTTTTAATTTTCTTGTTGCATCACCACCAACCTTCCTCTAATATCTCGCCCCGTACTAAAGCAGTGCCGACTTAGCTCAGCTGGTAGAGCAACTGACTTGTAATCAGTAGGTCAACCGTTCGACTCGGTTAGTCGGCACCACTTTCCTTTTACCGAAAGTGTTTAGTAAAGAATTATCGTGGAGGGGTTCCCGAGCGGCCAAAGGGATCAGACTGTAAATCTGACGGCTCAGCCTTCGCTGGTTCGAATCCAGCTCCCTCCACCACTTTATTCTTGACGGTTAGAGGTAGTTTAAGAACAGGTTGCTAACGCGGGCATCGTATAATGGCTATTACCTCAGCCTTCCAAGCTGATGATGCGGGTTCGATTCCCGCTGCCCGCTCCAGTTTCTGGTGTTGCTGATATAGCTCAGTTGGTAGAGCGCACCCTTGGTAAGGGTGAGGTCGGCAGTTCAACTCTGCCTATCAGCACCAGTCTTAGAATCTTCTTGATTACTTCCTTTATCTGTCAGAAAATACTATTTGAAATTTGAAAAATTTAACTTAATCTACCTCTGGTGGATTATTTTCATATGTAATCTAGATACACAAAACTGATAGGTTCCGTCATGGCAAAAGCAAAGTTTGAACGCGTAAAACCGCACGTAAACGTAGGTACAATCGGCCACGTTGACCACGGTAAAACTACCCTAACTGCAGCAATCACTAACGTACTTGCAAAAGTATACGGCGGTGTTGCTAAAGATTTCGCATCAATCGATAACGCTCCAGAAGAGCGCGAGCGCGGTATCACAATCTCAACTTCACACGTTGAATACGATACGCCTACTCGTCACTACGCACACGTAGATTGTCCTGGACACGCCGATTATGTTAAAAACATGATCACTGGTGCTGCTCAAATGGACGGCGCTATCCTTGTTGTTGCTGCGACTGATGGCCCTATGCCACAAACGCGTGAGCACATCCTTCTTTCTCGTCAAGTTGGCGTTCCTTACATCATCGTATTCATGAACAAATGTGACATGGTTGATGACGAAGAGCTACTTGAACTAGTAGAAATGGAAGTTCGTGAACTTCTTTCTGAGTACGATTTCCCAGGTGATGACTTACCACTAATCGCTGGTTCTGCGCTTAAAGCGTTAGAAGGCGAGAAAGAGTGGGAAGACAAGATCATTGAGCTTGCAGACGCACTTGATTCTTACATCCCAGAGCCAGAGCGTGACATCGATAAGCCATTCATCATGCCTATCGAAGACGTTTTCTCAATCCAAGGTCGTGGTACTGTTGTAACTGGTCGTGTTGAAGCTGGTATCATCCGCATCAATGACGAAGTAGAAATTGTTGGTATCAACGATACAACTAAATCTACTTGTACTGGTGTTGAAATGTTCCGTAAACTACTTGACGAAGGTCGTGCTGGTGAGAACATTGGTGCACTTCTACGTGGTACTAAACGTGAAGACGTTGAACGTGGTCAAGTACTAGCTAAGCCTGGTTCAATCAACCCACATACAACATTCACTTCAGAAGTATACGTACTTTCTAAAGATGAAGGTGGTCGTCATACTCCATTCTTCAAAGGTTACCGTCCACAGTTCTACTTCCGTACAACTGACGTAACTGGTGACGTACAGTTACCAGATGGCGTAGAAATGGTAATGCCTGGCGATAACGTTAAGATGACTGTAAAGTTAATCTCTCCAATCGCAATGGATGAAGGTCTACGTTTCGCAATCCGCGAAGGTGGCCGTACTGTAGGTGCTGGTGTAGTAGCAACTATCGTAGAGTAATAATTAACTTTTAAGTTAATTGTTAGAAAAAGGTCACTTCGGTGGCCTTTTTTAATGCCTACGATTTACGTCATGTGAAGGTGGCGCTGTTACCCATAGGCGTAGGTGCTTTGTAGCAA